>JAVBSH010000081.1:0-42652 GCA_031547085.1 Bacteroidales bacterium | reverse complement strand
TCCCCTTCGAGTCAGGCCTGTTTTTGCTGCCAAGTCTTTCTGTGTAATATGTGGGTTTTCGTGGATACAATTCAAAATTTTCTCCACAGTTTTCTCCACAGTTTTCTCCACAGTTTTCTCCACAGTTTTCTCCACAGTTTTAGTCAAATCCTTTTTTGTGGCATTTGTCCCGTAAACAGTGATCTGCATTCCATCAACCATGTTCTGAAACTCGGGTTCGGGCAATCCGTATTCTGTAAACTGCATTCTCACACGCTTAATACCGGAGCCGTACTTTTCAATAAGACCAATTTCCTTAAAAATTTCGGCAATTTGCTTATTCCTGGGGCGCGAAACGTAATTATCCGACAATAATTGTTCCAAAGATATTGCATCGGGTAAGGTTCCCGGATTAAAAAATATGATTTTATCCTTGAATATTTTTATCACCGAATCATACCGCGAGGTATAATCACGATGTACAATCATGTTCAGTACCAACTCACGAATAGCGTCCAACGGGTATTCCCATCGCTCGGTATTTCGGGGTTCTCCTGTGATGATAATTTCTTTGTTGATATGCTTGCGGATAAATTCCATCACAGCTTCCACTTCCGACAACAGGTCGGTCTTCAATGTCAGGCTGTCTTTGATAACTGTTTCAGAGGCGAAATGCCCTAATTCTATGGTCGTATTGATGTCCTGTTCCGGGAAAAACAATAACCAGCACGCATTTGTAATATCTTCACCGTCAATCAGGCTGTATTTCCTGAGGAATGACAATGGGTCATCAATGGGCGCCTGTTTTCGCTGGTTGATGATCTCAATTTGACAGTTGACCTTATCCAACGATATGTCTTCAATCTTTTTCCCCGGCCGGATGTAAAAATCCCAACTGGAGTTGACGGATTGCAAGTGCATGTTGACCACTTCGGATACCGTCAACTGATGGTTGGTATTGGCTACCCGCTTCAAGTAACGACCTTTACAGGAAACAGGTTTTACCGGGTATTCGGCAATGACTAATCGTACCACCGTTTTTCCGTCAACATCAAATTCCTCGGCATCAGGTACCAGTTGTGGCGCTGTTTTCGATTTGATTTCATTAATCCACCGGTTGGCGCTTTCTTTTGATATGGTAATGCCGGTAACTTCAGCATCATCCGAAACGCCAAGCAATACGCTACCTCCTCTGACATTGGCAAATGCTGTCAAAGTTTCAATGGTATCGTGTCCGAAAGAAGTTTTAAATTCCAATCGTTCAGACTCGCCTTCGTTCAGCCATGACTGAAGTTTATCGTTCAATTTATTTACAGTTTATAAATATTTTCCCCACCCTCGCTATACGCATTCTGCAAATCGACAATCAAATGCGCATGTTTCCGTATCATTTCGAAATCGTAAGCAGCGTGCTTGGTGGTGATGACTACCACATCGGCATTCGAGAGGTTCTCATCCGACAGTTCTGTTGATGAAAACGAATGCCCTTCGTGTGTGGTGATTTTGAATATGTGGGGGTCGTTGTAGGAAACAATTCCGCCCTTCTTTACCACTTCGTCAATAATTTCGATGGCTGGCGATTCGCGCTCATCGTCGATATTGGGTTTGTAAGCTACACCTAAGAAAAGGACATTGCTGCCATTCACCGGTTTCTTTTGCCGGTTGAGTGCCGAAGAAATTTTAATATACATGTAGTGCGGCATCCGCATGTTGATATGTCCTGCGGTATGGATCATACTCAGGTCGAAATTGTACATCTTGGCGATATGCTCCAGGTAGAACGGATCGAGCGGAATACAATGCCCGCCGATGCCTGGACCAGGATAGAACGCCTGGAAACCGAAAGGTTTGGTTTTGGCGGCATCAATCACTTCCCAGATATTGATATGCATTTTACCGGCCAGCAAAGTCAATTCATTGATCAAGCTAATATTCACTAGTCGGTACGTATTTTCCAGTATCTTTACCATTTCAGCTACACGCGGAGAACTTACCAAATGTATCTTTTCGATGGCTTTTGAATAGATACTCCGGCCGATCTCCAAGCCTTCGGGAGTGATGGCGCCCAAAACCTTCGGAGTATTTTTGGTATGGAACGAAGCATTACCGGGATCGACACGTTCGGGCGAATAAGCCAACCAGAAGTCATCACCATGTTTCATTCCAGATTCCCTTTCGATGATGGGTAACATCACCGCTTCGGTAGTGGTGGGATACGTGGTGCTTTCAAGACAAATAAATACTTCGCGTTTCATATTTTGCCCGATGCTAACGCACGCCGATTCGATGTAGCTCATGTCTGGTTTTTTGAAGCGGTCGAGCGGGGTCGGTACACAGATCAATAAAGCATCGCATTGTGCGATTTCTGAAAAATCGGTAGTGGCTTTAAAAAACACCTTACTAACCACTTCTTTTAATACAGCGTCGCGGATATCTTTAATGTAATTCTCGCCCCGGTTAATTTTATCGACCTTGGCCTGCGATTTGTCGAAACCGATCACATGCAGTCCCGCTTCCGCAAAAGCCACAGCCAACGGCAGGCCTACATAGCCTAATCCGATGATCCCGATTATTTCCTGGTTATTCTTTATTTTTTCCTGTATACCCATTTAAGATTGTCATTGTTTATTAATGATTGAATATGTCGCCGTATATTGAAAATTCAAACTAAAATAATCTAATATGCATTATTCAATTACTTGATTCGTCTCACTTTATTTTCTGCCATTTTATATTCCTGCCCGCTTTCGGGACAAATGGCCATTCCGTTCTGGTCAAATTTCAACCGGTGCCCGTATTCGCTCATCCATCCGGATTGCCGGGCTGGATTACCTATCAGGAGAGCGTAAGGCGGCACATTCTTGGTAACCACTGCACCGGCTCCTATAAAAGCATATGTTCCTATGTCGTGCCCGCAAACGATGGTAGCATTAGCTCCGATGGTAGCTCCTTTGCCCACATGCGTCCGGGCATACGCTCCGCGTCGGTTAATCCCACTACGAGGGTTAACCACATTGGTGAAGACGCACGACGGCCCTAAAAAAACATCGTCGTCGCAGGTTACACCGGTATATACGGATACATTATTCTGCACTTTGACGTTATTACCCAATACTACATCGGGCGAAATTACGACATTCTGCCCTATATTACAATTTTCTCCCAGCACACACCCGGTCATCAGGTGCGAAAAGTGCCAAATCTTCGTTCCCGTCCCTATTTGGCAACCTTCGTCGATTATTGCCGTAGGATGGGCAAAATAATCCGTTCCCATCAGTGAAAAAAACTTTTGACAACGTCAATGACATATTCTTGTTCGTTTGTGGTCAATTCGGTATGCATTGGCAATGACAATACCGAATCAGCCAATTCTTTCGATACATCAAGTGACCCGGCCGCGCGGGTGATGCTTTTAAACGCATTCTGTTCGTTAAGCGGCAGCGGATAATAGATCATGGACGGAACGCCTTTTTCCGAAAGGTAGGTTTTCAACGCATTACGCTTGCCATCTTTCACTTGAAGCGTGTATTGATGGTAAACATGCGTGGAATACGGCATTTCTTTGGGAAGCACAATCCCTTCAATATTTGTCAACCCTTTGGCATATACTTTTGCAGCATGTTGCCGGGCTTGAATATACTCGTCCAGGTGTTGAAGCTTGATATTGAGGATGGCCGCCTGTAATGTGTCTAAACGCGAATTACAACCCAATACCTCGTGGTGATATTTGAAGGATTGCCCGTGCACAGTCATCATCCGCAAGCGTTCGGCCAAGACATCATCTTCGGTCATTAGAGCACCGCCATCGCCAAAACAGCCCAAGTTCTTGGTAGGAAAAAACGAAGTGCAGCCGATATGCCCGATGGTACCGGCTTGTTTTTTAGAACCGTTTGAAAAAGTATACCATGCACCAATGGCTTGCGCATTATCTTCTATAACAAACAGATGATATTTTTGTGCAAAATCCATAATCTCCTCCATCGGGCAACTTTGTCCAAAAAGGTGAACCGGGATAATGGCTTTTGTTTTTGGAGACAGTCCTTTTTCGATGTTGGCCAAAGTAATGTTGAAATTTTCATGATCCACATCCACCATTACCGGTACCAGTTTCAACAAACCAATCACTTCGGCTGCCGCCACATATGTAAATGCAGGAACAATGACTTCATCGCCGGACTGCAAACCCAATGCCATTAAAGCTATTTGTAACGCATCGGTGCCATTCGCACATGGGATCACATGTTTAGCTCCTGTGTATTTTTCAAGATTTGTCTTGAATTCTTTTACCTGTGGTCCGTTGATAAAAGCAGAACTATTGATTACCTGCGACATTGCCTCGTCAACTTCGGGTTGAATTTTCCTATATTGACCGACGAGGTCGCACATCTGTATTTTCATACACTATCAATCAAATTTTTATCTTTCCAAACCATTCGAAAATGGCCGCACAAAGATAGTCAGTAAAATTATAAAAGCAATGAAAAAACATTTGTCTAATCCTCGGTCAACAATTTTTCAAGCGTTTGTATCAACTCGTTTTTCGAAAGATCCTCATGCACAATTCCATGATCGGCAATGGAGATATGCCCGGTTTCCTCGGATACAATGATGGCCAGCGCATCGGTGTTTTCAGTAACGCCTAATGCAGCACGGTGGCGCAATCCCAGGTTGGGCGGCAGGTTACGGCTTTCGGAAACAGGTAGGATACAACGGGCCGCATGAATGCGAGCTTTCTCAATGATCACAGCGCCGTCGTGCAATGGCGTATTCTTGAAAAAAATATTCTCGAGTAGCCGGCTGGAAGTGTTAGCATCAATAATGTCACCAGTTTCGGCGTAGACTTTGAGCGAAGTGGAACGGGTAATCACAATCAGCGCACCGGTTTTCGATTCGCTCATGTGGATACAGGCTTGAGCAATGGATTTGATCTTTATGCTGGGAATCAAGTCCCTGTCCGAAGCAAAAAGTTTTTCGAAACGCCATTTGTGCCGCGTACGGTATTTAGTCCCCAAGTTGACAAGGAAACGGCGTATTTCGGGTTGGAACAATACGACCAGCGCAATGGCCCCCACACTGAATACCTGTTGCAGGATAGCACCCGTAAGTTGCATGTTTAGCGCCTTCACCAGCAACCAGAACAGGAAAATACCAAAAATAGCAATGAAGATATTAATAGCTACCGTCTCTTTTGTAAGCATGTATAATTGATATAACAGATATGCCACAAACAGGATATCTATTACATCAGTAATGCGAAGCGAAAGAAAAGATGCTAATAACATTTTTGACAATGATTTTTTCGTTTTGATTTTTGATTCATTTCCAATGTCTTGATCGAAAATAGCTCATCAAAAACCAAAAATTGCATGTTGCAAAAGTAAATCAAACCCGACTAAATAACAAAATCAAAATTATTTGTACATTTGTATCGTAAAAGTTATGGTGTCATGAAAACAGTTTTGCCTTTACTTTGTATATTTGGTCTTCTCGGATGGTGTCTGTGGGGGTGCGAAAATAGCAAATCCTATCCGGATATCCCGGAAATCAGTTTTGAAAAATTAATTGTTAAAGACAAGCTAGACTCCTTGTTAGGTAACATTACTAAGAAAGCCGATTTAACTTTATATTTTATAGATGGCGATGGTGACATCGGCAAATACCCCTATTCAACGTCCATGTTAAGTCAAGTATTTGTTACATGGCAAAAAAAGTTAGCCGACGGCACTTATGAAACTTATACGTTTGCCGATGGATCGACCACACAAAAATACGATATCCCTTATGATGACCGGATGAACCGGGATGAAGCGCAGAATAAAACACTGAGAGGCACAATAGAAGTATCTTTAGACGCTCCATCCGGGGATTTGGGTGATATGGATATCGTCCGGCTCGAATTTTACATTACGGACAGGGCGCAACATGCCAGTAATGTCGATTATACGCCTGATTTCAGCATTCTTGATGAAACGGTTCACATAGAATAAGGCAACTCTTCTATTTCTTAGTTTAGCTTCAATAATGTTTCTTTCTCTGATCACTGTTACGTGATTTTTGGGTGTTCCCTTTCTTTCTATCACTCTGGTTGTTCCGCTTAAAACCGTCACGACGCGACCCACCTGTTACATTTTCTTCCACTATGTTGGCATTGAGCGGGCGATTGCGGTATGCCATCTGTTTTAATGCTTGAACAAGCTGGCCAGCATACTGGCTACCCACTTCAATATACGAGAATGTGTTAAGCATTTCTATCTTCCCGATTGGTACATATACTCCAGGCATCACCGCATTCACCATCTCGATCATATCAGGCGGCGCAAGCTTGTCGGTACGTCCTACATTTACATACAGGCGTGTATACTTAGCACCGGAATTTTTGATTGATCTTTCCTGTTGCCAGTCCTCGGTTTGGCTGATAATATCGGTAGCATCCTTGTAATAACTCAGGAAACGATTAAATTCGAGCGACACAAAACGTTGTATCAGTTCCTGTTTGTCAATCCACTCCAACTTGCGATAGATGGCCGGCAAATACGATTCAATTTGCGTATGGTCAATCTCTACCCTTTCGACTTTATCGATCAAGTGAAACAACTGTTTCTCACATATTTTCCGCCCGGTGGGTACATCAGCCATCTCGAAACTCTTGTTGATCATCTTTTCGATGCGACGGACTAGATGTTTCTCTTTCAAATTGATAATGACGATGGAGATACCCGGTTTACCGGCACGTCCTGTTCGCCCGCTACGGTGCGTATATACCTCCGTATCATCGGGCAAATTATAGTTGACCACATGCGTAAGGTTATCTACATCCAAACCGCGGGCTGCAACATCGGTAGCTACCAGCAATTGCAGGTTGTGGTTGCGGAACTTCTGCATCACATAGTCGCGCTGCGCCTGCGAAAGATCGCCATGCAACGCATCGGCATTGTAGCCATCACGAATGAGACTGTCGGCAACATCCTGTGTTTCCTTGCGTGTACGGCAGAAAACGATGCCGTATATGTTTGGATTGTAATCGGCGATCCGCTTCAGGGTTTGATACTTATCACGGGCATGTACCGTATAACAGATGTGCTTGACATGTTCGGCGCCCGTATTCTTTTTACCAATAGTGACTTCTACCGGGTTATTCATGTAGTTCTTAGCAATCGAAGCGATTTCCGCAGGCATGGTGGCCGAAAATAATAATGTGCTGCGTTCATCGGGCACCTGCGATAAAATCTCATTGATGCTATCCACAAAGCCCATGTTGAGCATTTCATCGGCTTCGTCGAGGATCACTTTCTTCACATGGTTCAGTCGGGCGGCTTTGCGATTGATCAGGTCGCACAAGCGCCCGGGAGTGGCCACAATGATATGTACTCCTTTTTTCAAGGCTCTGATCTGCTGCTCGATACTTGCACCGCCATATACAGCAAGAATGTACAAATCGTCCATATATTTGGCATAATCCTGCAAATCGTCGGCTATCTGCACGCACAATTCACGCGTAGGTGCCAGGATCAATGCCTGTGGATACAACTGGTCGATTTCGATCTGCTGGATCACAGGAATACCAAAAGCAGCCGTTTTACCTGTACCTGTCTGTGCCAGGGCAACAATATCCGTTGTGTTTTCAAGCAACAGTGGAATTACTTTTTCCTGCACAGGCATAGGTTGTTCAAAACCCAATTCATATAATGCTTTAAGAATGGGAGGTGTGATGTTTAAATCCTCGAAAGTGGTCATCTTTAAGATAAAGAGGTGAGAGATAAGAGGTAAGAATGATATTCCTGCCTCCGGATAAATGAAGGCGCAAAGGTAATATTCCGGAATCAATATGCAATCAATCATTTTACAAGATGGTTTTCAAGACACATTAATTTATATGAATATCATTGAAATTTACGGTTTCATTATTTCATCCCTTTCCAAAGATGGTAGACTTATTTTCAGAATGAGTGTGTAATGAATAAAACAAAATGTAAAAAAATATTTGCGTATATGATGGAAAACATGTAGGTTTGCCACCAAAATCAAGTTGAAAAATGAAGTTTGGTGTAGTTAATTTTCCAGGTAGTACAGGCTTTTCCGACACAGTATATGCGTTACATTATATATTGGAACAAGACGTTGTTGAACTATGGCACGAAAATACCGATTTGCAGGGTGTCGATGTGGTAGTGTTACCTTCGGGTGCGTCATTTGGCGACTTGCCCAAACCGGGAGTTATGGCTGCAAAATCACCTATCATGGGGGCGATTAAAAGTTTTGCCGAACGTTGCGGGCTTGTACTGGGAATTGGCAATGGATTTCAGATACTATGCCAGGCTGGGTTGCTACAGGGAAAACTGTTGGCCAACCAGTCGGAAACATTTGTCGGAAAGAACATTTTCGTAAGGCCTGATAACACAGATACGCCGGTCACTAAACAGATCAGCAAAGGTCAGGTATTGCAGTTGCCTATTGCACATGCATACGGACGGTTCGACGCCGACAAGGAAACCATGCGCGAATTGCACCAGAACGGACAGATATTATTACGTTATTGCAGCGAAGACGGGAAAACAACTACCGAATCAAACCCCGACGGATCGCTCGACAATATTGCTGCTATTTGTAATACCAACGAAAACGTATTCGGCATCATGGCATGTCCCGAACGTGCGGTAGATCCGGACCTGGGAAATGTCAACGGATTGTTGATTTTCCAAGGGATCGTCGGGAATTGATCCCCGACGATTAACCCGCAAAGATGCGAAATCAAAAATTGCAGTTGGTCTCTAATTGTTTACTAACATCAAGGCTTCATTGGTGAATGCCCAGAATTCATCAGAATAGAGAAATGTCTTAGTCAAAAGCATCCTAATAATGTCAAAATGATTAGGTGTATCTCTAAATCACTTAGTATTAGAAGAAAGACTCGTCTGAATGACGTCGATTGCGTGGAGACATTTGTTTGGGCTTGTCCGTAAGTTTATTTCGCCAACATACTTTTTAGCTTGATCCCCAAACTACTTAACCAACAACCATTGGAAATAATATTCAATGACAACGAAATCACGTATTGCATTTTCATACAAATAATTACATCCTAATCTAAATAACAAAAACTATATTGTTTAGTTAAAAAACTAAAAATAATAGTTTTAAAACTAAAAAATATAGTTATATTTGCAGTGACAAATTCTTGAAAACTGATATGAATTTTTTCAGGAAGTCGGAATTTGTAATTAAAATAATTTTCAGACTAGAAAAGCATGTGTTGTAACATTATGTCTAATAAAATATAGTTTGTGAATTAGTTAGTATATGGATACATTTTATTTTTTTGTATGAAAAAATTAAATTTAATCAAATGGTTTTTCCCTTTGTTGCTATTATATGGATGTAATAGTAGCGGTTCAACCATAAACACGAATAATGGAGACCCTGTTTATCAGATTGATCTTAAAGATTGTCTCCGTAATACCTCGGTGATAAAATTATCTGATATTGCTGATAACCTACAGTATATTGAGCTTAAAACGCCTTCTTCTCTACCCATCGGAATGGTATCAAATATGATAATATCAAACGAGTACATCTTTATTGCTTCTAAAGCAACCCTTTATCAATTTGATCTGCAGGGTAATTTTATAAGACAAGTTGGAAACACAGGAAAAGGTCCTGGTGAATACCTCTACGCAGGCGATCTTTCCATCAATGAAGATGAAAAGAAAATAAGTATCCTTTCTGCAGGTGGTCTATATTCGTACTCTTTTGATGGAACATTCATTGGAAGAGTTCCTTTTGGAGGATTCTCTGATACAATGGTTGAAGACTCTCTGATTTATGCTTCAAATATACCATTTGGTAAAGAGAAATACCGCATGGTTGTTTTGAATAAGGAACTGGAAACCCTTGCAGGCATTCCCAACCACAATATTTTTGATGCCGGAGGTTTATCTGTAATGCTATCATTTCGGTTCCGGAAACCATTTTACAAATATTGTGATAATATCTATTTCAAAGGCTATCAAGATAATGATACTATTTGGCGTCTTAACGGCATGAGATATAAAACCCATGCTGTAATCGACATGGGAAAATATAAATACCCCGAATATAGGAATGTTGGAGAAATGCGGACTATGTTTACAAATTTTCACCAAAAAAAGGGAGATTATTATCAAATCAATGCTGCAATGGAAGACAATCGTTTCATATATTTAACCGTGGAACCTTACTGGAATCCCGACATGGGTTCGCCCCGCCTGTTGTTTGATAAATTCCAAAATATTGGAGTTACAGCTATTACAGAATCGAAAGATGATGGTATTACAGACGATATCCTTGGTGGTCCGGCTTTTTGGCCAAGACTCATTACCGGCAACTATTCTGTTTCGGTAACAGATGCATACGATTTTATTGAAAAAAGCCAATCTTTATCAACCCCTTCGTCTCAGTTTAAAGAGTTCATGCAAGGGATAGATGAAGAAAGCAATCCTATCGTGACCATTGTAACCCTAAAAACAAATAAAACATTCAAAAATTAAAAAACATTAATTTTTAATTAGTTAACATACAAAGTGTTGATATCAAATCACAATAAAACTATAAAAAATAGTTGTAAAACTAAAATACTTAGTTTATATTTGCAGTCGATAATGATGCAAAGTATTTCATATAAAATTCAAGTTCATCCCACATAAAAGTAAAAATATGCAACGTCTCACCGCCAAAGAAGAAGAAATCATGTCCTTTTTTTGGGACAAAGGCCCATTGTTTGTTAAGCAGATACACGAAAGCTATCCGGAGCCCCGCTCGCACTACAACACATTGTCGACCATCGTGCGCGGACTGGAGGAAAAGGGATTCGTGGGTTATACTGCTTATGGCAACACGCACCAGTATTATGCGCTGGTAACGGAAGAAGATTACCGGCGCCACAGTTTGAAAAATGTGGTTTCAAGGTATTTCGATAATTCTTATCGCCGTGCTGTATCGGCGTTGATCGAAGAAGAAGCCCTGTCGATCGAAGAATTAAAATCACTCATACGCGAAGTAGAACAACAAAATTCGAAAAAATGAACGCGTTCTTGCTATATGTTGTGCAATCAGCCTTATGCCTGAGCCTGTTCTATGGGCTGTACCTGCTGTTGCTCCGGCGCGAAGCATTTTTCAGGTTCAACCGTTGTGTGTTGCTCACCATCATGATCGTCTCGATGGTGGCGCCATTGATTCGCATATCAGTGAACGAACCGGCACTGATGCAACTGCCAATGATACAATTAGAAGAGAAAGTTTCAAGTTTAGAGTTTAATGTTTCGGGTTGGGCGCAGCAGGTGAACGATCCGGAACTTGAAACTTCAAATTTGGAACTTGAAACTCCGGCGCCGCGGTCGACTTTCAACATGATCCCGTTGATGTATCTTGCCGGATTGATCGCCAGCCTGGCATTAGCCATTGTCTCCATCATCAGCGTGCTCCGGATCATTGTTACGGCAAGGCCTGTCGTGTACCGGCAACAAAAGATATTGGTCTCGCCGATGAAAATCAGTTCGTTCACCTTTGCCGGATGGATTGTCCTTCCGGAGATGGACTATGAACGTTTTGCTGCGGAAATCGTCACCCACGAAGAGGTCCACCGTCGCGAAGGACATTTCTGGGACTTATGCCTGGCAGGCATCATCACCGTCCTCCACTGGTTCAATCCGCTGGTTTGGCTATTGCAACGCGAAATAAAAGCATTGCACGAATACGAGGCCGACCGCAGCACGCTCACTCAAGGCATTAATGCAACCCGATATCAGTTATTGTTAATTGAAAAAGCTGCCGGCGCAAGCCGTTATTCTGTGGCCAGCAGCTTTGCCCAAAGTAAAATTAAAAAACGGATCAGTATGATGAACAAACAAAACCCTAAACCCTGGGCACAGTGGAAAGCTTTGCTTTTCATTCCGTTGGCAGCACTGCTGGTGCAGGCCTTTGCCCGCCCCGAAATCAAACGGGAACTCGAACAAATTTCAACCCTTAAAAGTACGGAAAAAATTCAGGAAAATACCAGTTGGAATGAAGACAGATTTTACGAGGAACTTCGTAAAAGCCTGTCAACAGATGTTTCACACGAATTAAATCACGAAGATACATGGAAAGGGATCGTGAATAAGTACCATTTCCTGAATCTGGGTAAATTGAATAGTGGTGAAGGCGTGACAATAAAAATCAATAAGAACGGAGCAATGATGGTGAACGCGAAACGGGTCACTATGGACGAAATACCTGGCTTGGTGGTAATGAATCTGGTAGCAAGCAAAGAAAGTAATTTCTTTAAAAGTATCACTTCGGAAACAATCAATGGAAAAGAAGCCAACAAGGTCATCAGGTATACGTTGATTGAAAAAGATTTGAATACTCCGGCGGATGACTATCAAAAGTTACTCAACTCTGTTGGCGAGGCATATATTTCCAAACGCGACGATGTAGCCCGGCAATATTATCAAACCGGCTATGCCATTTTGGATACGGAAAAGAAAGCCGTTATCGATAACCTGGTACCAATTCTGGTGATGACGGAAGTAAAAGGAGATTTCTCAGTAAAAGGAAATTCTTCGAAAACTTATGTAAGCAAGGAAGATATGGATAACCACGAAATTATTTTCAATGGTAAAACCATTAAATTCAAAGATGTAGATTCAGAATTTCCAGATCAATTTAAGAAAGAGAGAATATTCTATATGGAATCAAAAAATAAAAATATGGTTTCATTAATAATGACTCCTGCCAGTTCGTATATTTTGAACGAAAAATGGGTCAGTAAGACAGATATTGATGTGATGAAAATTGTAAGCATCAATACCTATGCTCCTGACGAAGCTGTTAAGCGTTATGGCAGCAAAGCAAAAGCAGGTATCATTGCAGTCACCATCAAAGAATAAAGTATTAAAACGGGTTGTGATGATGTGAAAGGATGACTTATACTGGCATGTATTACAATGCATGCCAGTATTTCCGGATGTATATGTAAAATATGGAAGACGAAAAAAGTAAACATAAGTTAAACGATCATGAAAACATTAGCCATTGTATGGATATTTCTGGTTTGCAGCATGAGATTTGCCCAAAATTTGAGTAAATGCAGGTGTGGTAACTATCGGAAAACACAAATTAATGCAAAACTGAAAAAGTGATGAACGCATTCCTGTTATATGTCATGCAATCGACTTTATGCCTGAGCCTGTTCTATGGGCTATACCTGCTGTTGCTCCGGCGCGAAGCATTTTTCAGGTTCAACCGTTATGTATTGCTCTCCATCATGATAATTTCGATGGTAGTACCATTGATCCATATGCCTGTGAATGAACCGGCATTGATGCAACTACCAATGATACAATTAGAAGAGAAAGTTTCAAGTTTAGAGTTTGATGTTTCGGGTTGGGCGCAGCAGGTGAACGAACCGGAACTTGAAACTTCAAATTTGGAACTTGAAACTCCGGCGCCGCGGTCGACTTTCAACATGATCCCATTGATATATCTTGCCGGATTGATCGCCAGCCTGATATTAGCGATCGTCTCCATCATCAGCGTGCTCCGGATCATTGTTACGGCACGGCCTGTCATGTACCGGCAACAAAAGATACTGGTCTCGCCGATGAAAATCAGTTCATTTACCTTTGCCGGATGGATCGTCCTTTCGGAGATGGATTATGAACGTTTTGCTGCGGAAATTGTCACCCACGAAGATGTACATCGGCGCGAAGGCCATTTCTGGGACTTATGTCTGGCAGGCGTTATCACCGTCCTTCACTGGTTCAATCCGCTGGCCTGGCTATTGCAACGCGAAATAAAAACGTTGCACGAATACGAGGCCGACCGCAGCACACTCACTCAAGGCATTAATGCAACCCGATATCAGTTATTGTTAATTGAAAAAGCTGCCGGCGCAAGCCGTTATTCTGTGGCCAGCAGCTTTGCCCAAAGTAAAATTAAAAAACGGATTAGTATGATGAACAAACAAAACCCTAAACCCTGGGCGCGATGGAAAGCTTTGCTTTTCATTCCGTTGGCTGCACTGCTGGTGCAAGCCTTTGCCCGTCCCGATATTAAACGGGAACTCGAACAAATTTCAACCCTTAAAAGTACAGAAAATATTCAGGAAAATACCGGTTGGAATGAAGACAAATTTTTTGAAGAACTCCGTAAGTGTCTACCTGAGAACACTTCTCGCGAATTAAGTAATAAGGATATCTGGGAGTTAGCTTTGGAGAATGCATATCCATCAGCTCCGGACAAAATGAGGTACGGATGTCTTTTCATGATGAACAGGCATGGTGACATGGCAATAAATTACAATGCAATAACCAGCATGGAAAAGTTACAAGTTCTTTTGAATAAACATCTGGGCGACGATAGTGATGAAAAAGTATTGCGGGTAACCCATATTGAAATTTCTGTCGATGCTCCGGCTGATGCGCATCAGCAAATGCTGGATATTATTGGCAATACGTATATGGCAAAGCGTAATGTAAGGGCGCAAAAACGTTATCAGACAGATTATGTGTCCTTAAACGAAGTCCAAAAGACCGAAATAGATAAATTAGTACCGATGCTGATAAGTTATGAAACAACCAAAGCGATCAAATATTTCGATAGGGATAAAAATCGCTTTTCTTCAGTTACATTCAACGCACCTTCCGTTTCCAGGGATCAACTCGATTTTTCGAAAAAGATTACCGATGATGCCTGGGCGAAAGCGACAAAAGAATTGGATGCTATCAACAATCGGGAAATTTCATACAATGGAAAAACAACCAAGATAAAAGATGTTTTCGATCTGTTGCGGAAAGACACCAATGCAAATGTAAAAATCAACAATCGCTACCAAATCAATAATTATACAGGTGAGCTGGACAATTCGTTGGGTTTGATTTCAACGGTAATTGATCCGAAAGCTCCGGTATTTTATTATGTAATGGATGGGAAATGGGTGTATGGCTTAAATATGGGTATATCAATGGTCAAGAGTATCAGTACCTATCCCCCTGATGTTGCCGTAAAACGCTACGGAAATAAAGCAACAAACGGAGCTATTGTTATCAACACTAAAGAATAAAATATTAAACGGGTTGTGATGATGTGAAAGGATGATTGATGCTGGCATGTATTCAATGCATGCCAGCATTTCCGAATACAGATGGCCCTTTCTACCTACTGATTTTCAGCATATTTTTCTTAATCAAATGACATTTGATACAACCTTGGTCGAGTTTATCTCCCCGAGTTTACCAACAACGTGCAGACCAATTGCTCCGCTTCATACCAGGGTTTTTCACCAGGTTCGGTAAGCAACCGCAGCGTATATAATTCCACCTTTTGCGGAAAGCCTTTCATTCCCCATTTAGTGATTTTCCCATCAATATCGAAAAAACTGATAGACGTGCATTTTTCAATGTTTGCTTCGTCACCGGCTATTGCGATGTTATACCGGACAAAATTTTCCAATCCGCTAACCCGGCCGTTTTCTTCGAATTGCACGGTTGCTCTTGTTTCCTCATTCGTAAATACTTGCCGTGACAACACCCGGTTGATCAACAAACGTACAACTGTAATACCTAAACTATCAGCCTTGTGTATGATACTGCTATCAGCCTTCCAATATACTAGCGTATGTCCGTAAAACACCGATACAAGCCTGTCATCCTGTATGGTCATACGGTTGACAATTTCATCACCGTACATTACCGCGAGCGTATCATCATGCCATACGGTTGGCGAAACCCAGTTACCTTCCACATCTTCGTTCCACGATGTGATGCCCTCCTTATCGCAGGCGTGCGGAATACTGATTTCAGTGCTGCCAAAACCAACCGTACCGATGTTGCCTAACGAAAGGCTATCAATAAAATAAGATGCCACCCATCTTCCGGTAAACCGATCACGGATGTTTTGCTGTTTCGGTGTACATCCTGCCACAACCAGCAGAACAGCCATATAAAGTGATAAATTTTTCATGTAAAAGACAGGAATCGTATTTTCTATTTTTTACCTCCCTCCTCCTTCCCCCACCGGTAAGTATCTGTTTCCAGTCCGGCCAACTGGAGCAACCTGTCTACCACCGTCATCGCAAGTTCCTCTATCGATTGAGGACACGAATAGAATGAAGGCGAGGCCGGGGCGATGATCGCTCCGGCTTGTGCCAAAACCTGCATGTTATTGATATGGATCAGGCTCATGGGCGTTTCGCGGAGCGACAATATCAGCCGGCGACGTTCTTTCAGCATTACATCTGCCGCACGGGTAATCAAGGTATCGGAAAGGCCATTGGCAATCCGTCCCATGGTCCCCATCGAGCACGGACAAACAAACATTGTATCATACAGCGAACTGCCCGAAGCAAGCGGAACATAAAAATCATTGTTGTTATGTAAGGTAAACGGAACTTCGGTAAATGGTGTGCCTGTTTCATACATCCAGACCTCCTTGCCGTTTTGCGAAAACACGATATCCACCGTGTCAACTTTTCCTTCCAATTGCAGCAACAACAACTTATCCAACAACAGTTTGGCATAAATTGATCCGCTTGCCCCCGTAACCGCTACAATCAAACGATTCATTTCAATTTATATTAAAAATTTGCTGACAAGAAAATTTATATAAATTAGACAGGATTTACAAGATTTACAGGTTTTTTTCTAATCGCCAAAGGCGATTTATCTTGTAAATCTTGTAAATCTTGTAAATCCTGTTTATGATATTACTTTTTATATCCAAAATTCTAATTTATATAATCCCTAATAATCGATGTTTCCATTTTGACAGGTCAATTGACTTAATATGCTTATTATCAATTATCAATTATCAATTATCAATTATCAATTATCAATTATTAATTACTTCTCGTATGCCTGTAAAGTATTCCGCAACAGCGAAACAATGGTCATAGGTCCCACCCCCCCAGGTACTGGAGTAATATAACTGCATTTGGGAGCTACTTCGTCAAACTTCACATCACCTTTGAGCTTCCATCCCGATTTTGTTTCGGTTGAAGGAACACGTGTAGTACCTACGTCAATGATCACAGCACCGTCTTTCACCATGTCGGCCGTAACAAACTCCGGTTGCCCCATGGCAGCAATGATGATATCAGCCTGCTTTGTAATTTCGGGTATATTGGGTGTACGACTGTGGCATATGGTAACTGTGGCATCACCCGGGTTACTTTTCTGCGCCATCAGCATGCTCACCGGTTTTCCGACAATATTGCTACGGCCAAGTACCACGCAGTGTTTGCCGCGCGTTTCGATATGGTAACGGTTCAACAATTCCATGATGCCTGCAGGCGTAGCCGAAACGAAACAGGGCAGCCCAATCATCATGCGCCCCACGTTTACCGGATGGAATCCGTCCACATCCTTCGATGGAAGTATGGCTTCAATGATTTTTTGTTCGTTGATATGTTTCGGAAGCGGCAATTGCACGATAAATCCATCGATGTCCTTATCGACATTGAGACTGTCGATCCGCTCTAATAACTCTTCTTCTGTCACATCGTCCTCATAGCGCACCAACGTAGATTTAAACCCAACTTGCTCACAAGCTTTCACTTTGTGCGACACGTAAGTTTCGCTACCACCGTCGTGACCAACCAGCACAGCCGCCAGATGGGGAGCCCTGAGCCCACGTGATGTGATAACGTCCACTTCCGCCTTGATTTCGGCTTTTATCTCGTCTGCGATTCTTTTTCCGTCAATTAATTGCATGATGATCTATATTTTTCTGATTCTTAATATATAAAATACTTGTGTTTTTTGGTCTTCTTTATACCGGCAAAAATATGAATTATTTGTGAATAAATTTTCAAGGCAAACGTTTGCGATATCCGAAACAAATACCGATTTTTGACATTTCAAATCAATATCATTAACCAAAAAACAAAAATATGACCGACGCACAATGGAACCGACTTATTTCGGTGATCAATGGAACACCTCAACCCGATATACCTGTGGGCTTTATCATCGATAGCCCCTGGTTACCCAATTGGTACGGCATCTCCTTGCTGGATTACTTTTCCAATGACGAACTTTGGCTCAAAGCGAATATTGCAGCCATAGAAACATTTCCCGAAGTGATGTTCCTACCCGGTTTCTGGAGCGAGTATGGGATGTGTACCGAACCATCGGCTTTTGGTGCTAAATGCATTTTCTGGAAAAATGAATTCCCGTTTGCCGGAAAAATCATCAAAGACATCGAAGAGATCGACAACATGGAAGTTCCCGATCCCGAAACGGACGGATTACTGCCTTTCATGCTCAATCGTTTGGCAAAACTGCAACCGATTATAGAATCGCATGGCCATAAGATACGCTTTTCCGCATCGCGCGGTCCTTTAAACATCGCATCCTTCCTGATGGGCGCTACCGAACTAATGATGGCTATTGTGATGGAACCTGACCGGGTACACCGCCTGATGCGCATCATCACCGACTTTCTCAAACGGTGGCATGAATTACAACGAAAAACATTTCCAACCATCGACGGCATTATGATGCTCGACGATATTGTCGGATTTGTCAGTGAAGAAGATTTCTTGACATTTGGCTTTCCGTATATCAAGGATATTTATGATGCAGCGCCCGTACAAGTAAAGTTTTTCCACAACGATGCCGATTTCAGGGTTTCTGTAAAGCATTATCCCGACATGGGCGTTAACCTGTACAATCCCGGCACACAAATGGGGGTCAATGAGATAAAGGGAGTAACTGGCAATCGCCTCACCGTCCTGGGCAGCATCCCGCCACGTGACGTGCTTGCAGCAGGTACACCCGAACAGGTTGGACAAGCAACAACGACCCTGCTCAAGGAATTACATGATACCTCACGTTTTATCCTTTCATGTGCTGGTGGAATGCCGCCGGGCGTTTCAACGGAGAACATCCAAGCATTGATCCGGGCGAGTAAAATCTAGTAATTTTATTCTTGAAAAAGGTATTGAGAAACGCGTTCACCGGAGTCTCCAGACTCCGGTGCTAAAAGGAAAACCTGCCTGAAGATGCGATCGAGCAGGTTCTTGCTTTCCATATCTGCGACGTAGCGAACCCTGCTTCATATCAATACAATTATTGATACAATTTCCTTGTTTACTGCTATTATTTCAGTCTTCGCCGCTTTCATTTCGCTGTTGTCTGTTACTATTTCCCTATTGCCTGTTATCATTTCCCTATTGTCCGACATCATTTCCCTGTCGCATGTTTATATTTCCCTATTGTCCGATACCATTTTCCTGTCGACTGTTACTATTTCTCTGTCGACTGTCATCATTTCCCTGTCGACTGTTACTATTTCTCTGTCGATTGTCATCATTTCCCTGCCGTCCGATATCATTTTGCTGTCACCGGATTCAAGGTTTTTATCCTTTGTGTAGAGAGTTAGTATTCTTAGCTATATCGTTAACATTTCAACATTGATGCTTGATTTTTATTTTCTGCGCTTTGCGCCAATTATCAATTGTCAATTATCAATTATCAATTCTCCTTTCTATTTCCGTTTATTTTCTTCCAAAATGCGGTATATCACTTCCATTTGCGAAGCTGTTAGTTGCCCCGGTGCAGTCAGATGCGCCTCATCAATGGAAGCAAAAGTAAAATCAGCTCCCAGTAAAGGAGCAGCGATACGAGTGATTTTTCCAGTTTCACCCATAGCAAAAGCAATCAGATGGTCATATTGCGCATAAAGCGCCATTACCCGCGCGCAATCGGCATCAGATTGGGCAGTAACAGCCAATTTCACGCGGTCGGCCCCCATTGTCCTCGAATTTTCAATGATTTCACTTAGCGTAATATCATCGGGCGTCAGTTCAAAATGGTGGTAAGAAATGATCACCTTACACTGATACTGCCGGGCCAGGTCAATCAAAGCTTGACGATAACCGGCTTCGGCTTCGTACTCAATATCGACATAAGTGGCGCCGGCACGTATAGCCGCCGACAGTTGTATCGTACGCTCAAGTTCTGTGTATTCGCCGGGGCGGCATGTTGCTATCCATTGCCTGCATTGCATTGCCAGCACATCAATCTTCCCGGGGTCGAGCTTCATCAGGTCGAGGCGCACCTCCACCAAAGGCCACGCCGATGCCAATTGCAGACAGGCCGCAAAAGGGACATCCCCGATGCTCACACATATTTTGTTGTTCATGACGATAGCTTTTCGACCTGCGAATAATACTTCATGAACTGTATACGTTCATAGGAAGCCGGGGCATCTGTTTCAAAACTATTCATTTTACCGGCAAACTGGTCAATATAATTATAGCCTTTTTGCGACATCCATTTTTCCATTTCATTCAACATCACAGCAATGTGTCCCACGCCGTTGTTATAGATTGCCGAAACCACTTGCACAGCAGCACCGCCGGCAAGCAATACCTTAATTACATCGCGGCCACTGTGGATACCTGTAGATGCACATATATCGCACGAAACGGAATCTGATTTTATGGCCGTCCACCGTAATGTATTCGACAGTTCGGCAGGTGTACTGAACATATTGGCAGCTACTACCTGCATGTTGTCGATGTTGATATCGGGACTGAAAAAGCGGTTGAACAGTACAATTCCCCCGACACCCGTTTTTGCAATGTTATCGATCACACGGCTAAGGTCAGCAAAGTAAGGACTCATCTTCACGGCAACCGGTATTTTCACTACCGAACGTACTTTATGGATGATATCCAAGTGCATTTGCTCGATATCTGCCGACGACAAGGCCGGATTGAAAGGCTGCAAGGCTATGTTCAGTTCCAATGCATCTGCGCCGGCATCCTGTAGTTTGACAGCAAATGAAGTCCATTCGCTTGCCGACACGCAATTTACACTTGCAATCACCGGGATATGTATTTTCTTCTTGGCTTCGCGGATTGTTTGTATATAATCCGACAAATATTGGGTTTTAATATGCGTATCGATGTAATCGAATGACTCGGAATTACGAAAATACACCATACTATCCTGACCTGCTTTTTGCTGGTGATGGTCGGAATCAAGGGTAATCTGTTCTTCAAACAACGATTTCATGACAATAGCAGCCACGCCACTTTCCTCCAACCGTTGGAGATCAACAACCGACCGGGTCAGACCTGAACTTCCTGCAATAATCGGATTTTTCAGATTCAATCCTAAATATTTTACTGATAACTCTGCCATATTTTTTTATTCAACAATTCAACAATTCAACAATTCAACGATTCAACGATTACTTACTGACAAACAACCTCTTTAATTATCAATTATTTATCTCGCCCAAATACATTTGTATGGTTTTTTCCAATCCAAAGTACAGGGCATCCGATATCAATGCATGTCCAATCGAGACCTCATCAATAAAAGGAATTTGTGAAATCAGAAAATTCAGGTTTTCCAAGCTCAGGTCGTGCCCGGCATTGATGCCCACCCCCAACGATTGGGCCAATAAGGCAGCATCCCGGAATGGACGCACAGCCGCGTCTTTGTCTTTCGGAAAATCATGTGCATAAGGGCCGGTATATAATTCGATCCTGTTGGTACCCGTTTGAGCTGCAGCTTCTATGAACCGCGGTTCGGTTCCTACAAACAGGGACGTCCTGATACCCTCATGCTGTAAGCCTTTCACAATATCCTTCAGAAAGGCCTGGTGGGCAATCGTATTCCATCCGGCATTGGATGTAATAGCATGGGCATCGTCAGGAACAAGAGTAACCTGGTGAGGTTTCGCTTCGAGCACCAGTCGCATAAACTGGGGCGTCGGGTTACCCTCAATATTGAATTCTGTGGTCAATCGCCCTTGCAAATTCCGCACATCTTCATAACGGATATGCCGCTCGTCCGGACGTGGATGAACCGTGATTCCCTGTGCCCCGAACTTTTCGCAATCGAGTGCCACCTGCACTACATCGGGTATGTTACCACCCCGCGCATTGCGGATGGTAGCTACTTTATTGATATTGACGCTTAATAATGTTTTCAATGAATATTTAAAGTTTAAAGTTCAATGTTCAGAATTCAATATTCAATTTATCCGGCTTACAATTTTGAACTTTAAATCCGAAACCTGAAACTAAATTTATCCTCCTGCTTTTTTCGCCTTATACCCCTTTTGCAACAATAATTGCAGGATTTTATCGCGGAAATCGCCTTGAACCAATATCTCACCATCCTTGGCTGAACCGCCTACCCCGCACTTGGACTTCAAATCCTTGGCCAACTCGGTCAAATCGTCCTGCGTTCCCACAAAACCCGTAACCATGGTAACCATTTTACCTCCACGGTTTTTCTTATCGAGCATCACCCGGAGATCTTGCTGTGCCGGGGGAAGCGTTGCCCGTTCTTCCGATTCATCGTATTGATATTGGAAGTCGGGATTGGTGGAGTAAACAATATTGATCTTGTTTTTTGACTGTTGCTTAGCCATTTGATTGTTCGATGATAAGGATTGCCAAAACGCAAATGTAATAAAAAATCAGATATGGTTATTGAGTTAATGATAACAAGAAACCCCGCTCATGCATTGCATGTAAACGGGGTTCCTCTTCTTAATTTAGTTGATATGAAAACTAACGAATTAACCAAATGAAGAAAAACGTGTGTATTTACCTTGGTAATTAATATAATATGCTTTATATTTAATGTAGTGGTTACCTTTTTGGTATTCCCACACCACATCACCAGCTTTGTGTATTTTCCCAATACACGCCTCAAAAATAAGCGTATAATGAATATGGGTAGCTTCGTATGCTTGTATGATAGAATCAAACAGCACGCTTCTATCGGCAAAATGTCCTATAACCGGAAGGTTATATTTCCTTTGTTTCTTCTTTTTTTGAATCCTTGCTTTTATCTCCTCAGATGTTGGTTTATGCACTGACATAATCACAAAACATTAAAAAATTTAATCAACGGTCAAAGATACATATCTTCTGTTTAACTTTAACGTAAATGCAAAAAAAAGGTTACATCATCAGACAGATATTTTTATTTTTGTGTAAAATTCATTTTATTTTTGAATAAGTAAAAACTATTCCGTACCTTTGCACCGCAAAAAAAGAAAGGGTTTCTTGGCCGAGTGGCTAGGCAGAGGTCTGCAAAACCTTCTACGGCGGTTCGAATCCGCCAGAAACCTCAAAATCGGATAGGAAGGCAAAAAATATCTTTTTATCCGATTTTTTTGTGTTACTAAACTTTATCGGCGAAATTGGTTTCCCCTGATCTAATGTCTGATTGTATCAGACAACATATCCGGGCAACCTATCCGCCTGGAGGTTACAGCCCTGGAAATGTCTTAATACATTATTATATGGAATCAAAAAATCAATCTTCAATGAAACGATTACAATCGTTGGACGCTTTGCGTGGTTTCGACATGTTCTGGATTGTCGGGGGTGGTGGTATCTTTGCAGGATTGGCCACGCTCACGGGATGGGCACCGTTGGTATGGTGGGAAAAACAGCTACAACATGTAGAGTGGCATGGTTTTGCCTTCGAGGATATGATCTTTCCCCTATTCCTGTTCATCGCAGGTATTTCGTTTCCGTTTTCTGTGGCTAAGCGGGTACAAAGCGGCGCTTCCCGGAAATCGTTGTACATACAGATTTTCAGACGTGGACTAATACTGGTATTTTTTGGATTGATTTACAATGGGTTGTTGAAATTCGATTTCGCTAACCTTCGTTGTGCCAGCGTACTGGGACGCATCGGTCTGGCCTGGATGTTTGCAGCGCTGATTTTCATCAACACCAACAAAAGAAATGTACGTATTGCATGGTGTGCCGGTTTGCTGGTATTTTACTGGTTGTTGCTCGCTTTTGTCCCGGCATTCGACAATCCCGGCGCCGACCGTTTTTCAATGGAAGGCAACTTCACAAGTTATTTCGATCGGTTGTTCCTGCCCGGTAAATTATATAAAGGCATCCACGATCCCGAAGGTTTACTGGGTATTATTCCGGCCACGGCAACAGCCCTGTTGGGAATGCTCACCGGACAGTTTGTGATGTGGCGCAAGGAAGGATTAACCGAGCAACGGCGCACCGGATACATGGCAATTGCAGGAGTAGCGCTGGTGATCGTCGGGTTGCTGTGGAACATTATTTTCCCGATCAATAAAAACCTGTGGACAAGCTCCTTTGTTTGTTTTGTTGGTGGCCTGAGCCTGTTACTGTTTTCCTTGTTCTATCTGATTATTGATGTGTGGGGATACCGTAAATGGTCGTTTTTCTTTACCATTATCGGGATGAATTCCATCACTATATACATGGCACAGCGCATGATTAGGTTTTCATATACATCCGAATTTTTATTCAATGGCGTGATCGGTTGGTTTCCCGAAACGTGGGCATCCTTCCTTAGCAGTAGCGCTTATGTTGCAGTATGCTGGGGATTCCTGTATTTCCTATATAAGCAAAAGATCTTCCTGAAAGTATAAAACACTGACCCAACAGGTTATCGTGCTATAACGAAAAACCATTTTTTACCATATTTTTCATATCATTACAAAAAATATTTTCATGAGTAAACAGGATTTTAAACCGGGCGGCACGTTTTTCAACAACATTGGTAAATTTGTAGGCGGCGGGTTGGGCTGGGGTCTTGGCGGCCCGCTTGGCGCCATCATCGGGGTTGCTATCGGTTCGCTGATCGATAACTTGACATCCGCTCCCGTACAAGACGGACGAACCACCCGGGGCGACTTTGCAATGAGCCTGCTGGTGTTGGTGGCAGCCATCATGAAAGCGGACGGCACTGTACGGAAAGTGGAACTGGATTACGTGAAGCAGTTCCTAATACGCAATTTCGGGCGCGATGGCGCTATCGAGGCACTCAGTATGCTGAAAGACATACTGAAACAGGAAATCAACGTAGCCCCGGTATGCCTGCAAATAAGCGAAAATATGGATTATGCATCAAGGCTGCAATTGATGTATTTCCTGGTTAACATCGCTACCATCGACGGGCATTTCGATCCCAGGGAAGAGCAACTGCTCAACCAGATTGCCGAGCAGATCGGTATCAGTGTTGCCGACAGGGAATCAATCCGCTCTATGTTCGGCGGCGAACGGGAATCCTATTCTTCACGTGTGCGCCAGCCACACTTACCTTCGCTCGAACAGGCGTACCGCATCCTCGAAGTAGACCAAAACGCAGATGTTGCCACCATCAAGAAGGCATACCGCGCCATGGCGGTGAAATATCATCCCGACAAGGTAGCCTATCTGGGAGAAGATGTAAAAAAAGCCGCTAACGAAAAATTTCAGCGGCTAAACGAAGCTTATGAGTTAATTAAAAAAGACAAAGGATTTAATTAATTGAGAATTGACAGTTGAGAATTGACAATTAATATCATTTTAATTCTCAACTGTCAATTAATTCGCCTTCGTCCATTTAAAGTGTTTTAAATAATTGAAATCTACTTGGCACGAAGCAAAGATGTTGCCTTTTGTTTCCTGCTCTACCGTGAGCAGTTCCAACCCTGACGACTTGGCTAATTCGAATAATTTGGGATACGGCACGCTGCCCATACCCACCTCGGTATACACACGCTTAGTCGCATCGAAATCGGATGCATGCCAGCAAGGGATGCGTCCCGGATAGTTTTGCAGGTACTTGACACAATCGCCGCCGCCATTTACCGTGTGTCCCATATCTAACTGAAAATAAACCAATTTAGGATCGGTATTCCTAATCAGGAAATCGAGGATTACCTCTCCATCTATTTTAGCAAATTCGGCATGATGGTTATGAAACGCAAATTTCACCCCGTTTTTCTTGCATACTTCGCCCGCACGGTTGAAATGGGCTGCAATACGTTTCAGGTCGTCGATGGTTTTGGCCCCCGGGAAGCCTGCCTGGACAGCCCATTTTCCGCCACCCGACTTTAGTTCTGTAGCAACCTTCTTCCAGAAATCCCATTCCTTTGCGTTGATGTCTTCGGGCAGAATACCGGAGCCGGTATGTGTGCTCGAGATACTCATTCCCATGTCTTTCACCACGTCGCTCAGTTCCTTCATGGTTTTGCCGAAAAACTTGTCACCGTTAAAGCCATAAGGTTCCACTGCCGAATAGCCAAATCCCGACAAACGCTTCAATGTGCCTGTAAAATCCCCGGGCAATTCATCCTTTACACTGTATAATTGTATCCCGATACGGCCTTTATTTGGTTTGGCAGCCGCCATGGCGGGAAACGAAAATGCATGTTGCCCTATGCTACCCATAGCCAGCAATGTGGCACTTTTAGTGATAAAACTCCTTCTGTCCATTCTTTTCTTGATGTTTGATTTTTCTATTGATAATTGAATAGCCAAAATTACAACATTACCGATGAAATATTGACCTTCTAACGGAAAATATTAAATAATTTTCAAACAATGGTTTGTGGTTATGTTGGAGAAATATTATCTTTGTCAAACCTATAATCAAGCATAGATCAATCCGGATAATCTTCAGTCAATTTGAAACTCTCGTCTTTCACCGTATTGCTTATTTGGGCGACGCTCAGCATTGCCGGGCTGGCTTTTTTACCATTGTTGCGTGTACAGTGGCAGCCATCGAGTACGTTGCCGTCGGTGACAGTGAGTTACAACTGGTACAACGTCTCTGGACGGGTCATTGAACAAGAGGCAACTTCGATGCTCGAAGGCGGATTGAACCGTATTCGCGGTATTCGTAAGATATCGTCTACTTCGCGTAATAACAGTGGTTACATCACCATCGAATTCGATAAGACGGTGGATATGGATGCCGCACGTTTCGAAGTAGCTTCGGCCATACGGCAACTTTATCCTAAATTACCCGAAGGTGTCACCTTCCCTACCCTTTCATTGAATCGTCCGAATGACGAAAAGGAAAAGGCATTGCTGGTGTATTCGCTGCAAGCCTCAGCCAACCCTGCCGGGATACAATTATATGCTGAGGAACAGATTAAACCTATACTGGCACAGATCGAAGGTATCAACCGCATTGCCGTATATGGGGCATCACCCTACGAGTGGATGGTGGAATATGATGCCGAACAGTTGCAAGCCATCGGTATGAATCCATATTCGCTGCAACAGGCCATTAGCCGCCATTATTCCGTACAGTCGCTGGGCATGGTGCAGGATGTAGACGACAAGGGACATAAAGCATGGATGCAGCTTACTGTGGGGAATCCAAATGCACACCGTATACGTCTCGAAGAAGTACCGCTCCAGCAGACCCAAGGACGTATGCTGCGGTTGGGCGACATCGCCACCATACGGCACACCGAACAGGAACCGACGTCATACTATCGCGTCAACGGCAGGAATACCATTAACATTGTGATTTACGCTTCGGCGCAGGCAAACCATATTGTACTGGCACAGCAGGCAAAAAAGACGCTTCGCGACATGGAGCTATCGATGCCCAAAGGCTACTATTTGGTAAATACTTACGACTCCACCGAATATATTGCCGATGAACTTGATAAAATATATACGCGTACCATTGCCACAATATGTATTTTGTTGATATTTATCTTATTGGTAACGCGAAAGTTTCGTTTCCTGATGATCATCCTGCTGAGCATTATCGCCAATATATGCATTGCGCTTGGGATGTATTATCTGCTAAACATCGAGATACACCTTTATTCGTTGGCCGGTATTACCATTTCACTGGGATTGATTATCGATAATACCATTGTAATGGTAGAGCATATTCGAAGCCGTGGTAATAAACGCGTGTTCATGGCCATTCTGGCAGCAACGCTTACCACAGCCATTTCCCTTTCGGCAGTTTTCTTCCTGGATGAACGGATCAAACTTGACTTGGCCGATTTTGCTATTGTGGTAATCATTAATTTAATGGTATCGTTAGCCAGTGCATGGTTTCTCACACCTGCATTGTATGAAAAGATGATCAGTCCATTAAAAATGGGGATAAAAAACACATCTGAAAGTTTGGGATTTAAGGATTTAAGTGAGATGAGAATCAGGAATCGGAAATTAAAACTTCGACGTCGGCCTGCTTTTGCTTCTCGTGTCTATACCTCCGTTCTTTCGGGAATACGGCGGCGACAATGGATTGCCTGGGTAGTGTTCGTTCTTGGCTTTGGGCTTCCCGTATTCCTGTTACCCAATAAAATAGAAGGCGAAGGTCGTTGGGCCGGTATTTACAACAAAACATTGGGTAGTCCGTGGTATGTGGAAAAGGCTAAACCAATCGTTGATAAGGCTTTGGGTGGAAGCCTGCGATTGTTCGTACAGTTTGTATACGAAGGTTCTCAATGGAATTCCGACCGTGAACGTACTACGTTGTACGTTCGTGCCAATATGCCACCGGGGTCCACCATTATACAGATGAACCAGTCGATGGAAGAGCTGGAGCAATACCTATCGGGGTTCAAGGAAATAGACCAATTCCAAACCAATGTATACAGCGCACAAAATGCCAGCATCAGCATCACTTTCAAGAAAGAACACGAGTTTGGCTATTTCCCGCATCAACTTAAAAGCCAGTTGATCACATGGAGTATCCGGTCGGGTGCTTCGGATTGGGGTGTTTATGGCGTAGGCGACGGCTTTTCGAACCGCATGTACGAAACTAATGGCCAGTACCGCATCCAACTCTACGGGTACAATTTCGACCAACTTTACGGGTATGCCGAAGATATTCGTAAAAAATTACTACAAAATCCGCGTATCAAGGAAGTGAACCTGATGAGCCGTTATACGTGGGAAAAGAATATCAACCGTGAGTTTACATTGACTCCTGATATCAAGCGACTGGCAATGAGCGGCATATCACTACCTACATATTTCAGTTTGGTACGTAATGCTGCCGGTAACGAGCAAACCGCTTATGGTACAGTGATCGACGGGACATATCAATATATCAAATATCGCGCAAAGCAATTGGCTGAAACAGATCGTTGGTCACTGTATAACAACCTGTTGCGCTCTGGAGATATATATCTTAAACTTTCATCAACAGGCGATATGGTGAAGGATGCCGAGCAGTTGGAAGTCTGTAAGGAAAACCAACAATACACAATGACTGTGAGTTACGATTACATAGGTTCGTCGAAGTTTGGCGGCAAGCTCCACGAACGTACCGCTAAGGAGACCAATGAGATACTTCCGCTGGGCTATAAAGCTGAAGCCGTAGGCGGATGGGGCTGGTGGCAGAAGCAAAAAAAACAATATTGGCTGATATTGCTGATATTGGTAGTGATGTATGTACTTTGCTCAATATTATTTGAATCGTTATGGAAGCCATTGGCAGTCATTAGCTTGGTGCCGTTCGCTTTTATTGGATTATTCCTCACTTTCTATCTGTTCCATTTGAATTTCGACCAGGGCGGCTTTGCTGCCCTGGTGCTCCTCTGTGGTCTTACGGTAAACGCGGCCATCTATATCATCAATGATTATAATAACCTAAAAGGCATTTCGCCCTGTTCGTCACGTCGCATCTATATGCAGGCGCTACACGGAAAAATAACACCCGTAATGCTCACCATCCTGTCTACCATTCTCGGATTAATACCATTTGTTGTGGGTGAACGCCGCGAACCATTCTGGTTTGCCCTTGCTGCAGGTACAATGGGCGGACTATTTTTCTCGCTGGTAGGTATCTTATTTTACTTGCCAATGTTTTTCTTCAAAAAAAAATCTAAAAAGAATTAACATCTTTTACTCTACTGATCGCCGGATCGAAGGAAATGCTTATTTTTGAAGCTTCGATTCAAAGTTACATACCACACCTTAATGTACATGAACAAAGGAAAAAATATTTCAATACCCACTTCCGTGGAAGCACAGGTACGTACTCGCGCCCGTAACCTTCCTATTCACAAATGTTACATCAACAAGGATTGGGAAGAAGTCCAATTGGCGAGTATCCTGGTAAGCCGGAAGCATACCAACGGAAACATTACCATGGGGAATTTTCTTGTCGATTTAAAGTTGCTTGGTGTAAAAGACTGCGTCTACTCATTCAACGAGTCGTCATTGCGGATGAACGAAATCCTCGAAGGACGCGGCAAGTTGATGGGTGAATGCGACTATAACCTGGTGCACAATGTTATATATGCCGGATTAGAATTTGCTGAAGATTATGGTTTTGCGCCGCATAAGAATTTCAAAATCGCGCAATACCTTCTCGAAGAAGATACCGATGATATTCCATTGATGGAAGTGCCACTGGGCGACGACGGTGTTCCTGTGCTGGTGGTTCCACACGGCCAAAACGGACAACGCGAGATGGCCATCCTCGATAAAACAGCCGGTGATAATTATCAAGTGGTGTTTCTTGATAAGAACGGCGAGCCAGAACCCGATGAACGTTCCTATATGGATATTCTGAATGAGGTGATGGAAATAGGTATTGAGAAGTATATGACAAACAGTACTTCCGGTTCGTTTAGGGAAATGCAAGTGATCACCGACCTTATATACTTGGAAAAAGTATATACCTACGAAGAAAAAGGACAGATAGATGCTGCTTACGAACACATTGTAGATGATCCGCGGCTTAGCATGAAAGGCGACGAACCGGAAAGCACTTACGATGAGGAACTCACTCTTTCGCTCCAGTATTTCGAAGATGGGGATACCGATAAGGCTTCCGCCGAATGCCTGAAAGTGATTGAAAAAAATCCCCACGATCCCGGTCTTTGGCATGTGTATATATACAATTTGTCCATAGATAGCGATTTAGTAGATGAAAAAGCTGTGAAAGAAGCCTATTCCAGGTTTCCTGGTGATCCGGTTATCAAAGCATGGTATGCTGAATGGCTGGCCCAGGAAGAGCGTGCAGACGAAGTTTTTACCCTTTTTGATAATATTCCCGGCCTGGATGCGCTCACCACAGACAATACGAGTACCAATCCTTATGCATTCATATCGTTCTGTTTTGCATATGCAATGGCTTGGTTGCTGAAAAGCGATATCCTGCATGCCGAACCGTATTACCAGGTAATTGTCCGACTGGGGCTCGATTATCGCTTGTCCGAAGATATTCAATATAAAATGACCGATCTGAAAAGAAATAAGCTTGACGAATTACTTGATGCCGGAGTGTTTGACGACAATGTATAATCACTGATGTTCACCACCATCGGATATCTGAAAACCGGCAACAAACGGCAACAGAAGTGTTATTATCAGCTCCGTAGTATCCGTATTTTCGAACTGCTGGAATCCTATCATCCGATATTGGTAGGAACTGTACCACTTGAAATAGATTTACCCGGCAGTGATTTGGATATCATTTGCGAAGTATACGATTTTGTAGAATTTCAGACAATTATCCGGAATTTTTATTCGAATTATAAAGATTTTACTGAAAGGTTGTCTACGGAAGATTATGTAGCTAATTTCTTTATCGATGGCCATGAAATAGAAATTTTTGCAGAAGCGCAACCGACTACAAAACAGTTAGGATATCGTCACATGATGATAGAATACAGGCTACTACAATTGTTTGACGAATCGTTCCGACAGAACATCATACGGCTGAAAACAGTAGGATATAAAACCGAACCAGCCTTCGCTAAATTATTGGGCTTGGTGGAAAACCCGTACGAGGCATTACTCGAATTGGAAAAATATAGCGACGAAGAGTTATTACAATATCTGCCGGTATGACACAGGCTTATCTATGTTAAATGTCGAACATCAAGTAGTTGAAATATATGGCAATAGAAGAAGTATGCGATCATCAATTAATAAAATACCGAAAATCCAAATACTGGTTTTTATATTCCATCCGGATTTTTATTCGCAAAATGTTTCAATATATCTTTTTTTGATATTACCTTTGCGCCCGCGAAATTGAACGTAAAGTAGTGAAAAGTAAAAGTATCATAACCAGTTTTGTCATTGCATGTATTGTCATGCTAGCCTTTGGGCAACCTGTAAAAGCAACGGATATGGTAGATATTTTTCCTGATGAAGATATTATATGCAGCTTTTCAGAAAACTTGGTCAATGAAATATCTACAATAGTCGAGACACAGAACATCCGGTTTGATTCAGCAATTGCCAAAGTAACTCATGCAGAATCCGTCAAATCATTCGATAAGTTATTTAAATACCGTTTCTTCGATAAAGAGAACCTTCAAATCGAGAGGTCAATTCAAAACTATATAGTTTACATATATTCATTAACCCACCATTGCCCGGGTTTATTCAAGCTCCGGCGTTTGAACACTTAAATCAATAACTGCTTGATATATACTTGATTCCGGAGGTAACCATTTCGAGATCAGTGTATTTTCGTTTTTTATAGTTTGTAAATCAGATATATTGAACTCTTGCATTATTTTATACGTTAAATTTTCATTGTTCAGGTTGATCCAATCAAAAATATAAACTCAAAAAATAAATAATGAGTAATTCGGCTTTATTCCTTGTGGTCTTTCTCACAGCATTGTCGCTGGTAGGCGCAGCCCTGCTGGTGGCTTGGCTTGTATCGCCACGGTCGTGGAACCCGCATAAGGGGGAACCATACGAATGTGGTATCCCTACGAGGGGCAACTCGTGGATGCAGTTCCGTGTGGGATATTACCTGTTTGCGATACTTTACCTGGTATTCGATGTCGAAACGGTACTGTTGTTCCCGTGGGCGGTCATCATGAAAGACCTGGGAGCACAGGGATTGGTGTGTGTGTTATTCTTTTTTGTCGTCCTGGCGCTCGGGTTGGCATATGCATGGAAAAAAGGAGCTTTGAAATGGAAGTAAAAAATATACGTATCCGCAACATGAAATACGAGGATTTCAACGATAATGAATACCTCGAAGAGTATGTGGACGAATTGCGGAAAAATGGAGTCAATATTTTTGTAGGCAAGCTGAGTGACTTTATCAACTGGGGACGATCGAACTCCGTGTGGCCATTGACTTTTGCCACCAGTTGCTGCGGTATCGAGTTTATGTGCGTAGGCGCTGCCCGATCCGATTTTGCCCGCTTTGGCTGGGAAGTAACGCGTAACAGCCCGCGACAGGCCGATGTGATCTTCGTTTGCGGAACCATTGTACATAAGATGGCGCCCGTGTTGAAACGCCTCTACGAACAAATGGCTGAGCCGAAGTACGTAATGGCTATTGGCAGTTGCGCGATCTGTGGCGGCCCGTTCAAGAGTTCATACCACACGGTAATGGGTGTTGACAAGATCATACCGGTGGATGTATATATTCCTGGCTGTCCGCCGCGTCCCGATGCTATTCTTTACGGAATGATGCAAATGTCACGGAAGATCAAGGTACAAAATTTCTTCAAGCTGCCTGATCAGCCAAAGATTCAAGAGGATTCAAATATTCCTGATTCCAAAATTCAAGGAGATTCCAAAATTCAATGATTCAAAGATTCAAGAATTTAATAATTTGGGAATCATAGATGGAATTAGGAATTAGAAATCAATTTTGGAATTTTGAAATTAGAAATCAGGAATAAATATTGTGGCAACGATTAAGCGTTTTGAAGATTTAGAAATTTGGCAAAAAGCCAGAGCTTTCTGTAAGAAGATATTTCGTATTACTAATTACGAAAATTTTTCTAAAGATTTTAGATTAAGAGATCAAATAAAAGCATCTTCGGGATCTATAATGGATAATATAGCTGAAGGTTTTGAAAGAAGCGGTAATAAAGAGTTTGTGCAATTTCTTTATATGGCAAAAGGCTCGTGTGGAGAATCAAGATCTCAATTATACCGCGCCTTTGATTTTGAATACATTGAAAAAGACGAGTTTGATGAATTGGTTCAAGACGCGATAAATCTTGCCCAAGATATTTCAAATTTTATCAATTATCTGAAACAAAGTGAAATGAAAGGGAGTAAATATAAATCAGATTCCAATATTTCTAATTCCAAAATTCAATAATTTGTGGAATCATGGAATTTTTGAATCATGGAATTTTTGAATCATGGAATTAATCGATGAACTTTTAGCGCTCGGCTTTGCTGAAGTGACAAGGACGGATAATAAAATGACTGTAACCGTCCCCAAAGAGAATCTGTACGAAACAGCCCGTTTCCTGCGGCATGAAGCTTCGGAAATTTATGATTTCCTGATTGATATTGTCGGAATGGATTATGGCGATAATATGGGTGTGATTTACTACCTGTCGCCGTCGCGGAAACCGGAACAATTGCTTGTGTTGAAAACAAGCACTGCCGACCGTGAACATCCCGAACTGTTTTCGGTGTACGACCTGTGGGATTCCGCTTCGGTATATGAACGCGAAGTATACGATTTTTTTGGTATCCAGTTCATCAACCACCCGGATATGCGGCGTATTTTCCTCCGTCAGGATTGGAAAGGATACCCGTTGCGGAAAGATTATGATGCCAGCCCCGAAGTAAATCCCGTTCCGTTGGAGAACGAAGTGATTGCCGATATGGAGCGTACACATTCCATCACGATGAAGATGGGCGACCGGATTGAAACGACCAGTTATGTCTTCGATAATAATGATTATGTTGTCAACTTCGGGCCGCAACACCCTGCCATGCACGGTGTGTTGCACCTCCGCGTGGCGCTCGACGGCGAAATCATTAAAAAGATCGACCCTGTGTTCGGATATATCCACCGTGGCGTCGAAAAGATGTGCGAAAACTATACTTATCCGCAAATTCTGCACCTGACCGACCGGCTCGATTATCTTTCGGGAACGATGAACCGTCATGCGGTGTGCCTTTGCTGCGAAAACGCGCTGGAACTCGAAGTCCCCGAACGTGCACATTATATCCGTACCATCTTCGACGAATTGACACGTATCGCTTCCCACCTTCTGGGTTGGGGTTGTATGTGCATGGACATGGGCTCGATTACCGCCTTTGTGTATGGTATGCGCGACCGTGAAAAGATCATGGATATTTTCGAGGAAACAGCCGGCGGACGCCTGATGGCTAATTATAACGTCATTGGCGGTGTAGCGCAGGATATTCACCCGAATTTCCAGAAACGGGTAAAGAAACTAATTCCTTATATCCGCAAGATGCTGAAGGAACATCATTTGCTTTTCACCGGCAACCCTATCGCCCGTGGACGTATGAAGGGCATCGGCCTCCTGACCAAGGAAAAAGCAATTTCGCTCGGCGCCACTGGTCCAAGCGGACGCGCTTCCGGCTGGCACAACGACCTCCGCAAAATCAATCCTTATGCCGCATACGCGAAAGTGGATTTTGAAGAAGTAATGCGGGAAGAAGGATTAACTTTCGACCGTTACATTATCCGCCTGGATGAAATCGAACAGTCACTCCGCATCATCGAGCAACTGATCGACAATATTCCCGAAGGCCCATTTGCCGCCAAAACCAAAGCTGTGATCCGTCTGCCGGAAGGCGAGTTCTTCCAACGGGTGGAAAACGCCCGCGGACAATTCTGTGTGTATATCAACAGCAAGGGAGATAAATCGCCGTACCGTATTAAGTTCCGTTCGCCTTCGCTAACATTGGTAGGCGCATTGAAAGCCATTGCCACCGACTCGAAAGTAGCGGATTTGATCATGCTCGGAGCGTCGTTGGATTATGTAATCCCATGTATTGACCGTTAAAATTCAATGATTCCTGATTCCAGAATTCAATGATTTGGTATCTGTGAAATTTTTGAATTGTAGAATTTTGAATTAGAAATAAAAATAAATTGTTATGATAGGAGGTGGGGGCGCTTTAGCGCATATGGCAGAAGCAGCCAAAAAGAATAGGGAAATGGTGGCAGAAAAAAAAGCGCGGTTTAAGGACCGTTCCAAACAACGTTTATCCTATAAGAATGCCACTCCGAATCCGAAAGTTGAACAACTGTCCGAAGAACAATTGGTAGAAATACTTATAGGAATTCAAAACGATGCCGCGCGGGAAAGAAAGATGAATAACATACGTTTTTCCATTACCATTGCGATCATCATCATAATGTTTGCTTTGACGTTGCTGTTTTTCAACAAATTTTAGTAATCTGAATCAATAAAATTTATGTGTAGTTTTACAGATATAACACATTGGATAGACCAATTGCTCCGCAATAACATGACGGACGGTTGGGCGCTGTTCGTTGAGTTTGTCCTTATCGGCATCGCCATCATGGTGGCTTATGCATTGATGGCATTGTTCCTGATCTACATCGAACGTCGTGTGTGTGCATGGTTCCAGTGCCGTATCGGTCCTAATCGTGTAGGCCCGTGGGGACTGTTCCAATCCGGCGCCGACATGATCAAGATCCTGCTCAAGGAGCTGATCCGTATCACCCGTGCCGACAAGTTCCTGTTCAGGCTGGCATCATTCATTGTTATCCTCGGTTCTGTTTGTACCTTCGGGGCTTTGCCTTTTGCCAAGGGCTTGCAGGTTATCGACTTCAACATCGGGGTATTCTACCTGTTGGCCGTTTCATCGCTGGGCGTGGTGGGTATCCTGCTGGCAGGATGGTCGAGCAATAGTAAATACACGATGATTGGCGCCATGCGAAGCGGTGCGCAGTTGATCAGTTACGAACTCTCGTGCGGCCTGTCGTTGTTGGCCATTGTGATCCTTTCCGGAACGATGCAACTGTCGGAAATCGTGGAACAACAATCCGAAGTGTGGTTCATTTTCAAAGGTCATGTTCCGGCCATCATTGCCTTCATCATCTACCTGATTGCAGGGCATGCCGAAACCAACCGTGGCCCGTTCGACCTTCCCGAAGCCGAAAGTGAACTGACCGCAGGTTATCATACGGAATATTCGGGTATCCAGTTCGGATTCTTCTACCTAGCCGAATATATGAACATGTTCATCATTGCAGCCATAGCCGCCACCATGTTCCTCGGCGGTTGGATGCCACTACATATCCCCGGATGGGAAGGTTTCAACCATGTGATGGATTACATTCCTTCGTTTGTCTGGTTTTTCGGGAAGACCGGGTTCTGTATCTTCCTCGCTTTGTGGGTTCGTTGGTCGTTTCCACGCTTGCGTATCGACCAGTTGCTTAACCTGGAATGGAAGGTGTTGATGCCGATCAGCTTGGTAAATATATTGTTGATGGCGATAACCGTTATATTATAGATTTCTAATTCCAAAATTCAATAATTTGGATGGTTGTAATCATGGAATTGTTGAATTAGAAATCTTGGAATCTTTAAATTTGGAATTTTTGAATCATGATAAAGTACATTAAAAATATTTTCTTGGGCATCTATCATTTGTTGCAAGGCATGTACATTGCACTGCTCAACATGATCCGCCCAAAAGTAACCGAGAAATACCCGGAAAACAGGGGTAAAAAAGAGATGATGGAGCGGTTCCGCGGCTTGTTGACAATGCCTCACAACGAAAAAAACGAGCATAAGTGTACGGCTTGCGGCATTTGCATGACCAATTGCCCGAACGGCACGATACAGATCATCAGCAAAAAGGAGCTTGACGAGACTACCAGTAAAGAAAAGCGGGTGCTCGACAAGCATCTCTATGATTTGGGTAGCTGTACATTCTGTGCCCTTTGCACCATTACCTGCCCACAGGATGCCATTACTTGGTCGCCTGTGTTTGAACACACCGTATTCACTCGTAGCAAGTTGTTGAAACAACTCAACCGTGAAGGCTCAAAGCTGGAAGTTAAAATCAAACAACCAGTAGAAAAATAGCACATAATTAATCAAAAATCGAAAATCAAAAATAAGATGGGGACGTTAATTGTATTTTATAGCCTGGCTGCACTCATCATTGTATCGGCAATATTGGCCGTTACCTCCAAGCGGATACTCCGGGCGGCTACATTCCTGTTGTTTGTACTGATAGCCACAGCCGGCCTGTACCTCTTGTTGAATTACCATTTCCTTGCTGCCGTTCAATTGTCGGTATATGCGGGAGGTATCCTCATCCTGTTCATCTTTGCCATCCTGCTCACCAGCCCCAAGGGCGACCGGACTGAGCCTGAGGACAAGGGAAAAGTAGCGATGGGCATTATTGCAGCATTGAGTGGATTGATAATCACAGCTATAGTCACTGTGAAGCATATTTTCCTGTATGCCGATCCCACCACGATTGTCGGCGACAACGAAATCAACATGAAAGCAATAGGCCATGCATTGATGGGAACCGGAAAATACCAGTATTTGTTACCCTTCGAGGTATTGAGCGTGCTGTTGCTGGCATGCATCATCGGGGGAATTTTAATTGCAAGAAAAAGATGATGTTAATGATGAATGATAAATTATGAATTATAAATGACAAAGAATTTGAGTCGATCGGTAAAAAATCTTATCTCAAAAAAGAATTTAATTCATAATTCATCACTCATAATTCATAATTAATGTGGTATGGAAAAGATAGATAAAGATAATGTCGTTAAAACAAAAAGTTTTGTATTTGCGGTACGGATAGTTAACTTATATAAAGTATTGACCGACGGACGTAAAGAGTTTGTATTAAGTAAACAGATGTTAAGATCGGGTACTTCAATTGGCGCTAATATTCGCGAAGGCATGAATGCCCAAAGCAAAGCCGATTTTGTCCATAAACTTTCCATTGCTCAAAAGGAATGCGACGAAACACTATATTGGCTTGAATTGATGAAGGCAACAAACATCATTGACGAAAGAGAATTTGAGTCGATCGGTAAAGATGCTGAAGATTTACTGAAAATCATCCGAAGCATCATCCTCACCTCAAAAAAGAACATAATTCATAACTCATAATTCATAATTAACATGATTCCAATGGAGCATTATTTGGTGGTGAGTTCCATCATGTTTTTCGCGGGGATTTACGGATTTATCGCCCGGAAGAACCTGCTTGCCATCCTGATTTCGATAGAGTTGATATTGAACTCGGTCGAAATCAATTTCAGCGTATTCAACCGTTACCTCTACCCGGACCAGATGGAGGGCATGTTTTTCAGCCTGTTCGGTATCGCCATATCGGCAGCCGAAACAGCAGTGGCCATTGCCATCATCATCAATATTTATCGCAATGCGCAAAATATTGATGTACGGCATGTCGATAAAATGAAAGGGTAATAAATCATTAATAATGCGGTTAAAGGTGTCTTAACAGTGTTGTTAAGACACCTTTAACAAGTAAAGAAATATTCATTGTGATTAATTTAAAGTCTTTCAATACCAGTGAAGGTAATCAAAAATATAAAATCTAAAATTAAAAACTGATATGGGTTTTACATTATTCATCATACTCATTCCCCTGTTCTTGTTCTTTGTGCTGGGGCTTGGAGGGGTCAAAATGGGCCATCGAGTGGCGGGCATCACAGGTACACTGGGAATGACCGTAGCTGCCGTCTTGTCGTACATGGCTGCCTTCCACTACTTCTTTATAGAGGGCAAGATTGATGGTGTTTTCCGCGAAATTATTCCATTCTCGGTTGAATGGCTGCGCTTTACGGACAAACTCCATATAGACCTAGGCCTGTTGCTCGATCCTATATCGGTGATGATGCTTGTAGTAATCACCACCGTATCATTGATGGTGCATCTCTACAGTTTGGGCTACATGCACGGCGAACAGGGTTTTCAGCGCTATTATGCTTTCCTGTCATTGTTCAGCTTCTCCATGTTGGGTTTGGTAGTAGCCACCAACATCTTCCAGATGTATATCTTCTGGGAACTTGTGGGAGTTTCTTCTTATCTGCTTATCGGGTTTTATTACACCAAACCATCGGCAGTGGCCGCATCCAAAAAGGCATTTATTGTTACCCGTTTTGCTGACTTAGGTTTCCTTGTCGGGATATTGGTATTGTCATACTTCACCGGAACGTTCGATTTCAAAACACTTACAGCCAATGACGCTTCATTGGTCATCAGTTCCACATCGGGAATTACCTTCATGGGACTGTCCGCTGCTTCGTGGGCAATGGCGCTGATCTTCATGGGTGGTGCAGGTAAGTCGGCCATGTTCCCGCTGCACATCTGGTTACCCGACGCTATGGAAGGCCCGACTCCCGTATCGGCATTGATACATGCCGCTACGATGGTGGTTGCCGGAGTTTATTTGGTAGCACGCTTGTTCCCGGTATATTCCTTTGCTGCACCCGATGTGTTGACCATGATTGGTTATATCGGAGCGTTCACAGCACTGTTTGCCGCCGTCATCGCCATCACGCAGACGGATATTAAACGTGTACTTGCGTTCTCCACCATATCGCAGATTGCCTATATGATGGTAGCGCTCGGCATTTCGGGCTTCGGCGGACACGACGGACTGGGTTATATGTCGTCCATGTTCCATCTTTTCACACACGCATTCTTCAAGGCATTACTATTCCTCGGCGCCGGTTCGGTGATACACGCCGTGCACAGCAACGAAATGGGCGACATGGGCGGATTACGCAAATATATGCCGATCACGCACATCACATTCTTAATTGCTTGCCTTGCCATTGCCGGAATATGGCCATTTTCGGGTTTTTTCAGTAAGGATGAAATCTTGGCAGCCGCATTCCATCACGATAAGATATTGTTTGTCACCTTGTGGGTTGTGGCCGGATTGACCGCTTTCTATATGTTCCGCCTCTATTTCAATATCTTCTGGGGCAAACAAAAGACTTACGACAGCCATCATCTCCCACACGAGTCGCCCGCCATCATGACCTATCCGCTGATATTCCTCGCAGTACTTTCGTGCATCACGGGTTTCATACCTTTCTCGTCATTCATCAGTAGCGACAACATGCCTTTTGCAACACACATCGATGGAATGGTTGCATTTCTGAGTATTGCTGTGGCTGTTGTCGGGATATTCTTAGCTACCAAGATGTATATGAAAGGTGATGACTTGCCGACACGTATGGCCGCTTCCCTGGGTGGTTTCTACCGGGCAACGCTTCATAAGTTCTATCTGGACGAGGTTTGGATGTTCATCACCCAAAGCGTTATCTTCAAATATATCTCCATGCCTATCGCCTGGTTCGACAGGCACATCGTCGATGGTACGATGGACGGTATCGGTTGGACAACCCAAAAGCTTGCATCATCCGTCAGAGTTTTGCAAAGCGGCAAGGTACAGTTTTATGTCTGGATATTTGTGATTGGTACGCTCTTGATCACGATATGGGCGCTGTTTTTATAATTAATTTCTAATTCCATGATTCCACAATTCCATGATTTCGGAATCTTTGAATCTTGAATCAGGAATCTTTAAATATTTGTAATTTATGAATATTCTTTCACTCTTTGCATTAATCCCGGTAGCGATGTTGTTGCTGCTCTTTGTGTGCCGCAATATTGGGATAATACGTACCATCATGGTTACAGGGGCCACAGCGTTGCTCACGCTGGCTGCTGTGTTGACTATCCAGTTCATACAGCAACGCGCTGTGTCGGCCGACGAAATGCTGTTCGTGGCGGATACCGTCTGGTACTCCTCGCTCAACATCCACTACACGGTGGGTGTCGACGGCATCTCGGTGATGATGATCATACTTTCGTCCATCATCGTGTTCACGGGCGTATTCTCGTCGTGGAACATGCCGCGCGAGTACTTCATGTGGTACTGCCTGTTGTCCATCGGCGTGTTTGGTTTTTTCATCTCCATTGACCTCTTCACCATCTTCCTGTTCTACGAAGTGGCGCTGATACCTATGTACCTGCTGATCGGTGTTTGGGGAACCGGACGCAAAGAATATTCAGCCATGAAACTTACCCTGATGTTGATGGCCGGTTCGGCTTTCCTGCTGGTGGGCATTCTCGGCATCTATTTCACTTCCGGACATTCGAGCATGAACCTGCTGGAATTAGCTCATAAGGAAATCCCAATGATGCACCAGTATTGGATTTTTCCGGCCACTTTCGTGGGATTTGGCGTGCTTGGCGCTTTATTTCCTTTCCATACATGGTCGCCTGACGGTCATGCCTCGGCTCCTACCGCCGTATCCATGCTCCATGCCGGTGTATTGATGAAACTAGGCGGTTACGGATGTTTCCGCGTAGCCATCAACCTGATGCCCGAAGCAGCACACGAACTGTCGTGGATTTTCCTGATCCTCACAGGTATCAGTGTTGTATATGGCGCTTTCAGTGCAGTGGTACAAACAGACTTGAAATATATCAACGCCTACTCGTCGGTGAGCCACTGCGGGTTGGTACTTTTCGCCATACTGATGCTCAATCAGACAGCTATGACTGGTGCGGTGTTGCAGATGCTCTCCCACGGCCTGATGACGGCTCTTTTCTTTGCCCTTATCGGACTCATCTACGGACGGACGCATACCCGTGACATCCGCGAAATGGGCGGCTTGATGAAAGTAATGCCTTTTGCCGCTGTTTGTTATGTCATTGCAGGTTTGGCTTCGCTGGGACTTCCCGGCTTGAGCGGCTTCGTGGCCGAAATGACCGTTTTTGTCGGCTCATTCCAACATTCGGATACCTTCCACCGCGTGTTAACCATTGTAGCCACCTGTTCCATTGTCATCACGGCAGTATATATCCTCCGCACGGTGGGTAAAATACTGTACGGGCCGGTACAAGACCCGCACCACCTGCACCTGACCGATGCTATCTGGTACGAAAAGATTTCGGCAGTGGGGCTGATTGTGTTTATTGCCGCATTGGGTATGTTCCCGTCGGGCGTGTCGGATTTAATCCAGCATAGTTTAGAACCGATTATTTCAAGATTGTTGTAAAAATAGTGACAAGTAACGAGTTACAGGTGACAAGTGGGCAAAGCCAGTCATTCGCAACTCGTAACTTGTAACCTGTAACTTGTAACTAAATCAAAAATGATAGATTTCAGTGATTTCTTAGT
>JAVBSH010000166.1:0-28252 GCA_031547085.1 Bacteroidales bacterium | reverse complement strand
TGTAAAGGTCGAGGATATTAAACAGTGGAAAAATGAAAATATCGGGGAAAGCCTTTTGGGGAAAAGAAATAAGTTGTTTAAAAAGTGGAACGATGATCTTTGTTGATAAAACCCAAATTTTTTACACCCCACCTACCAGGTTTGAAAAACCCAGCAGGTCGGGATCGTTAATTTTTCTTTTTACGCCTTGCCAGTCTTATCATTTCACCAATCCACAACACTCCCGATGTTGCCCCGGCAATAATCAACCAATCCTTTACCATAATCGGTACTGTGCGGAATACTTCGCCGCCAAAAGTAACAATCAGCACTTGCCCCACGATAATCAGCATAGAGGTAGTGAGGAAACCAGTGCATCGCCGCAGTTCGGCGAAAGCGGATCTACCTGTGCCAAAGGCTTTGGCATTAAACATATTCCAGAATTGCAGCATCACAAAGATGGTGAAGAAGCATGACAAGTCGTAAATACTAACCTCGCCAGCCGCATCCCTGAAAAAGTACAACAGGCCTAACAGCAATACTACAAACGTGAAACCAGTACCCAGAATGTTGAACCGCATGGCCGGTGTAATGATAAAGTCGGCATTACGGCGTGGTTTTTCGCGCATCACATTAGGGTTGGGTGGGAGAGAGGCTAATGCCGCTGCTGCAAAAGTATCCATAATGAGGTTCACCCACAGCATCTGTGTAACGGTAAGCGGGAGTTCGTGCCCGAAGATAGAGCCAAGGAACACGATAATGAGCGCCGACACGTTAATGGTCAACTGGAAGATAAGGAACCGTTGGATATTCTTATATAACGAGCGTCCCCACATCACGGCAGTGGCGATGCTGTTGAACGAGTCGTCGAGCAGGGTAATATCACTGGCTTCCTTGGCTACCGAAGTGCCCGAACCCATCGAAAGGCCCACTTGGGCAAAGTTAAGCGCCGGAGCGTCGTTGGTACCGTCACCGGTGACGGCTACCACGGCACCATTGCGTTGCAATAATTGCACCAACCGTTGTTTATCGGTAGGGCGTGCACGACACATGATCTTGAGTTGCATCACACGTTTCACTGCTTCGGCATCGGGCAGAACTTCAAACTCCGGCCCGGTGATGATGTTTAACTCCGTATCCTCCGGTTGCCAGATGCCTATTTGCCGGCCTATCTCCTTAGCGGTGCCGGGCGTGTCGCCGGTCACGATCTTCACCTGGATACCTGCCATCAGGCATTTTTCTACAGCAGCAGGAACATCTTCGCGCACAGGATCAGAAATGGCTACCATACCGAGAAATGTAAGGATATTGCTATCCACCAAAGTCTTGATATCTTCTGTATTGATATTGTCGCCGATTTCGCAATAGGCAAAACCCAATGTCCGCATGGCCTGGTTTTGATATTGCAGTAATTGCCGGTCAACCTGTACCTTATAACTTGCTGTATCCTGCTTCCCTTCAGAGGTGAGGATGTTCCGGCATTTGGCATACACGATTTCAGGCGCCCCCTTAACAAACAGGATGCGTTTTTCCAATAGGGCCGAATCCACCAACGTAGCCATATACTTGCGTTCGGTAGAAAAGGTCAGTTGGTTGACGATATCGGTATTTTCGCGCAGTTCAAGATAATTGATGCCTTTGCCATTGAGCCAGAGCAGCAAGGCAGCTTCGGTAGGATTACCCAAAGTTTTGATCTTTCCCGGCTGGCTGAAATCGAGGAAGGCCGTGGAATTGGCCGAGATACCTTCAGTCACTAACCTGCTTGTCTCATCGTCTGCCAACGCCTGTGCCGGCAAACCATAGAAATTGGTTTCGGCCACTTGCATCTGGTTTTTGGTGAGTGTTCCGGTTTTATCGGTACAGATCACTGTAGTGGCACCCATCGTTTCGCAGGCATGCATCTTGCGCACGAGGTTGTTGGTCTGCAACATCCGGCGCATGCTTAATGCCAAGCTTAGCGTGACACTCATAGGCAACCCTTCGGGAACAGCCACTACAATGAGTGTTACGGCCACCATGAAGTGTTGCAGGATGCGTCCTGCTGTGTCCAACGACACCCATTCGTCGGCCACCAGTGGGTTAGCCCCGAAGAAATAGCCTACCGTGCATAATACAGCAAAGACAAGTACGCCATAGAGCAACCATCGGAGCCAACCTCCTTTTTCGACAGATACCGGTATTTTTACTTTGAAGCCCAACAGGTCGAGTCCATCGTATACAATCGGCACCCAAACTTTGGAAAGAGCAACCAATGCGCCGAGCATAGCAGCGCCAAGCAATCCTAATTGTCCGATCCCATAATGTGTCGTGCCCGAAAAGATGTCTTTGAAGAATAAAACAGAAAAAGTGAGAATGGCAAGCACAAATCCCGTGAATCCGATAAATTTGGCCAAGCCGGCTAACTGTTTGTTGAGCGGAGTATCTTCTTCGGGTTTTTCGGCCGATTTCCGGGCAACTTTGCCAAACTCGGTGGCATCACCTACTGCGGTTACTTCCATCGAACAATGTCCGTCAACAACGGTGGTTCCGCGCATTACCATATTGGATGGATAAGTGGCGTCGGCTTTGAATAGCTCGGGATTAGTGGTTTTCGAAATCACCGGTTCTCCTGTGAGGCTCGATTCGTTGACCTGCAAGGCGACGCTTTCGAATAACTGCCCGTCGGCAGGAACTTCCTCGCCTGTTTCGAGCAATACGATATCACCTACCACTACATCCTTTTTCGATATCTCGCTGATATTACCATTGCGGATTGCCTTTACAGGCGTGTCGTCATTCACTTGGTTAAGAATGTCGAATTTTTTGCGGGCATCCATCTCAAACCAGAAGGCTACACCCACCGACAGGAAAATGGCGCAAAAGATGCCGATGGTTTCGGCAAATTCCCGGTGTACAAACGAGATACCCAGCGACAAAAGCGCTGCGATAAGCAATATCCGGATAATCGGATCATTGAATTTCTCGAAGAATAATTTCCAAAGCGGGTCACGTTTGGGTGGTGTAAGGATATTGTCGCCGTGCTGCTCCCTGCTGGCGGCTATTTCCTGGTCGTTGAGTCCTATGTGTTGTTTGTCTTGCATAAATTTTTACATACCAGGATTTGAAAAAATCCGGGATTTTAGAATGGGTTATTATTATCAATACTTCCAAGGTTGGCCAATGGAACCGATATTAGTTCATATATTTCAACGAACTTGTTAAGTGATTTGTTCATAACGATTTCTTTTATTTCCATCGACTGATTTTTGTGTTGCAAATATAATCAATAATGCAATATTTTGGAGTTAGTATTATAACCTTCGCAGTAAGTTGCGCTTTTCAAAACTATCAAACTTGGTCGGTTTCTATTTTTGGCGAAGGACCTTGATGCTGTTTGGGAGCTCTATAAATCAAGTTTGTCTTTTAGTTTCTTGATAGTTTCTATCGAAATAGTATCTCTTTCACTTTTGTCATAAATGCTTAACAGAAAGATTTTTCCATCCAGATCGTTCAATATGATATTGTAAGAAATAATCCTGGCTCCACCGCTTTTTCCTTTACCTTTTGACGCAATAGATAAACGGATTTTACGATATCCTCCACCCAGGTCGACACCTTTATCTGGATTTGCGAGTAGTTCGTCTTTCAACAACTTCATATCATCGTCCAACGATGGATATTTTTTCTTTAGATGCTTATATTCGCGACTAAAACTATCCGTAACAATTATTTCAATGTTCATCGAATAATTCGTCAAGGGTTTTACCTTTTTTCTTTCCGGTAAGAATTTGTTTCATTTCCAGCATTCCTTGTTCCAGACTTCTTTCAACCGGATCTTCCGAAATACCTATCACAGAAATACTCTTATCTACTTGGGCTATGTTTTGCAAAAAAGTGATAAAACTTCTTGCGCTTTTACTGTTACCTTTAACTTCCAACAATATTGATGACATGGCTCTTTTTTTATTACAAAAGTACGTATTTTTAAATTTGTTTTGAGATAGAAATACTTTTTTTACATATTTATGGCTGCATTCTTTTTTTATATTTCCCTGGATTTTCTCCTGTTAATTTCGTAAAAAGCCTGTTGAAATAGGATATATTATCAAACCCCAGACCGTATGCAATGTCCTTTATACTTGCATCGTCGATCAACATTCTTAATTGGGAAGTTTCTATTTTTTTCCGGTTGATGTATTTGCCCGGGGTACAATTCATCTCTTTCTTGAAAAGACGGATAAAATGATCTTTGGTGAGATAGCATATTTCTGCCAAATAGCCTATATCTATCTGTTTATCTATATTTTTATGAATATAATGAAGACTCTTTAATATGCGCTCCTCCATATATTCATTTTTGTGAACAGTCTGTGCCAGAAACCGGGAAATTATCTGTTTTATAATTCCTTGGGTTTCCATTTCAAATGCCACGGGACTTTTCTGTTGGAGCGCGATGTTTTGGGCTACAGTTGAAGAATTGTCATAAGATTTAGGATCATAGTATTTCAGTTCCCTTCCGGGATTTATACTTATTAATCGTTCAATCAGCAGGATATCTATCGGGGTAGACTTTATTTCTACGGGGAAATCGATGATGTCGAAAACACTAAGGTTTTTCCCCGGATCCTCATAAAGATGTATATAGTACAATTCCAATATGTTATTACATTCATAGGCATGCTTAACATAGGACGGTGTGAGATAAAGATGTTCTTCCTTTAGTTCTATGATCCTGTCTTCACGGATGATTTTTGCATTGCCACTCTTTACATAATGTATCCTGGCAAAAGGACTATGTACATTTTTCCAATTCCAATCGGCATCATGGTAAGCATATCCTACATTTAATAAAATGAAATCTGTTCTTAATACTTCTTTATTCATTTTCAGAAATATTTGGGACAAATGTAGATAAGAATATCGATAAAGTGCAATTTTTGGTCGATAATAAATAAAAATAGATCAACCTATAGGATGTAATTTTGTAAACTGAAAATCGGATGATAATAACAAATGCCATGGATTACAGGGATATTGGAAAAACGGGCATGAAAGTGTCGGCTATCAGCTTTGGAGCCTCTTCGCTCGGTGGGGTTTTTCATTCGCTGAAAGAAGAATCCGGGATCGAAGCCGTTTATACAGCAGTCGATCATGGAATCAACTTTATAGACGTATCTCCATACTATGGACATCTGAAAGCTGAGATTGTGCTGGGAAAGGCGTTGAAGAACATCGATCGCAGCCGCTTTTACCTGTCCACGAAAGTTGGGCGTTATGGCCGGGACGGAATCAACACATGGGACTATTCCGCCCGGAAAGCAAGGGAGAGCGTTTACGAAAGTATGGAGCGGCTGCATGTCAATTATATTGACCTCATTAATATCCACGATATCGAATTTGCCGATCTGGAACAGGTTTGTAACGAAACGCTCCCGGCGCTGGCAGGACTACGAAGCGAAGGAGTGGTCAAACACGTAGGGATCACTAATCTGAACCTGCGTCATTTCAATTATGTAATCGATCATGTACCTGCCGGAACGGTAGAAAGTATTTTGTCTTTTTGTCATTATACGTTGAACGACGATTCGTTGAAGGATTATCTGGACTATTTTGAGTTAAAGAACGCCGGTATCATCAATGCGTCTCCTTATTCAATGGGGTTATTGACCGAACGGGGTGCGCCCGACTGGCACCCGGCACCGGGTGCTTTGAAACGCTTAGCCGTGAAAGCGGCCGCACACTGTAAAGCAAAAGGCGTTTCTATCGAACAACTGGCGGTAAGTTATGCGGTAGCCAATCCCCGGATTGCAACAACCTTATTCAGCACCACCAATCCGGAAAATGTACTGAAAACGATCCGGTATGCGGAAACACCATTGGATAATGACTTATTAAAAGAAGTACAGGAGATATTCGAACCCGGGTTCCGTGACACATGGGTCAATAGTTAATACAAGATGAAAACGATACAAATCACAACGCCGGGGCAAATCCGCCTTATTGAAACGCCACGGCCGGCATTAAAACCGGGATATGTGCTTCTGAAGATCGGTTATGTCGGATTTTGCGGTTCCGACCTGAATACCTTCAGGGGATTAAATCCGCTGGTGAAACTCCCGATTGTTCCGGGGCATGAGATCGGCGCCGTGATTGAGGCGGTTGCCGAAGATGTGCCCGACATGTTGCAACCGGGCATGAACGCTACGGTGAATCCTTATACCAGTTGTGGCTATTGCCCGGCTTGCCGGAACGGGCGACCAAATGCATGCGAATTTAATCAAACATTCGGCGTACAACGCGACGGGGCTATGTCGGAGTACCTGCTCGTACCTTGGGAAAAAGTAATCGCTGATCCTGCAATTCCAGTGCGCAACTTTGCTTTGGTTGAGCCGATGAGCGTGGGCTTCCATGCTGTGAGCCGCGCGGAAGTGACCGACTTGGATGTGATTATGGTGATCGGTTGCGGCATGATCGGCATAGGAGCTATTGTACGGGCGGTGATACGGGGAACAAGGGTAATCGCTGTGGACGTGGATGATAAAAAACTGGCGTTGGCCCAACGGCTCGGAGCGCAATATACGATTAATTCAACGAGCGAAGACCTGCACGAACGGGTACATGATATAACAAACGGATGTGGAGCAGATGTCATCATTGAAGCGGTTGGCCGCCCCGAAACCTACCTTGCTTCCATATCGGAAGCAGCTTTTACCGGACGGGTGGTTTATATCGGCTACGCCAAAGAACAGATTCCGTTCGACACTCCCTATTTTGTAAAGAAAGAACTCGACATCCGGGGTTCGCGTAACGCTATGCCATGCGACTTCAAAGCGGTGATGGAGTATATGAAACACGGGAATTGCCCGGTTGAGGACTTGATTACTGCTATTTATACACCGGAAGAAGCCGGGACAGCTTTGGAAAAATGGGCGGCTAACCCGGGGAATGTGTTTCGGATTTTAATACGTTTTTGATGATGTTTTATCCTGTAATCGACGCGCATGCCCATCTTTGGCTTCACCAGGACACAATGGTAGAGGGAAAGAAAATTAAAACATTGGAAAACGGTCGTTCCGAGTTTATGGGCGAGGTACGCCAGATACTTCCGCCTTTTATGACCGACGGGCGGAACACAGCTGAAATTTTCCTTTCCAATATGGACTACGCCCAAGTATCTGCCGCGGTCATCACACAGGAATATATCGACGGGCTGCAAAACGAGTACTTATTGGAAGTACAACAGAAATATCCGAAACGTTTCCTATGTTGTGGGATGGTAGATGCTCGACGGCCGGGATACTATGCTGATGCGGAAACGTTGATCGGTCAAGGCTTCCGGGCGATAAAGATCCCTGCACAACGGTTAATAACACGGGATAGCCGAACATGGCTGACTTGCGATGAAATGATGAACATATTCCGCCTGATGGAAAAGAAGGATATCATCCTGTCGATCGACCTAGCCGATGGAGCGCAACAAGTGGCCGAAATGGAAGAGATCATTTCCGAATATCCGTCGCTACGGATAGCCATCGGACATTTCGGGATGGTTACTTGCCGGGACTGGCAGGAACAGATCAAACTGGCACGGCACAAGCATGTCATGATCGAATCGGGTGGCATTACCTGGCTTTTCAACGATGAGTTTTACCCGTTTGCCGGCGCGGTTTGGGCAATCAGGGAAGCAGCAGAACTGGTCGGAATGGACAAACTGATGTGGGGTTCGGATTATCCGCGCACGATCGTTGCCATTACCTACCGGATGTCGTATGACTTTATCGTCAAATCCGGATTGCTTTCGGAAGAAGATAAAGCCTTATTTTTAGGCAAAAATGCGGGGAAGTTTTACGGTTTTAAGAATCTCCCTGAACTTCCCCATATTAAAAACATGTCGGAATAATTGCATTGGTTTGCTTTTTCTTTTGTGTATATTACGGATGGACGGATCATAAAGTTATCAATTAAAAATCATGAATAAAACAGAAGGTTATCAACAAAGAAGCTTCCCGGTACCAACTAAGCGCTATTGCCAGACGTTGGAGTTAAAAGACAATCCGGAACTTATCCGGGAATATATAAAACGGCATGACCGGGTATATCACTGGCCGGAAATACGGGATGGCATTCGTGCAGTAGGTATATTGGAAATGGAAATATACCTCTTGGGAACTACCTTGTTGATGGTTGTGGAAACCCCGTTAGACTTTCAATGGGAAGAAGCATTTAAGAGATTAACCGATATGCCACGTCAAGTAGAATGGGAAGAATACATGTCTCTGTTCCAGCAGGCGGAACCCGGTCAAAGTTCTGATGAGAAGTGGAAAATGATGGATCGGATCTTTTATTTATATGAGTAATCATTATTAATACAATCACATATCATGAAAAAGTTTTGTTATTTCCTTTTAGTCATGGCTCTTTTGAGCTCTTGCAAACCAACAAAAAAACAATCTTACAACATTGATTCCGTGGCATCTCCTAAAGGTACGGAAGTGTTCCAACCCAATTGGGACAATATCGCGGCAAATTATCAGTTCCCGGAATGGTTTACCGACGGTAAGTTCGGTATTTTCATCCATTGGGGAGTTTATGCTGTTCCTGCTTTTGACAGCGAGTGGTATCCACGCAATATGTATTGGAAAGACGGTCATGTTTATAAACATCACAGGGATACTTGGGGACCACAAGATAAATTCGGATATAAAGATTTTATCCCCATGTTCAAAGCTGAAAAATTCAATGCCGAAGAATGGGCTGATTTATTTAAAAAAGCAGGTGCAAAATATGTCGTACCCGTAGCTGAACATCATGATGGTTTTTCTATGTATGACAGTGATTTGAATGAATGGAATTCAGTTAAAATGGGGCCTGGGAAAGACATTATCGGTTTGTTGAAAGATGCATTGGAAAAGCAAGGACTTGTTTTCGGGTTGTCTACTCACAGGGCAGAGAATGCATGGTTCTACAACGGGGGTATGCGGTTCCCTTCGGATGTGCAAGACACAACGATCACGTTGTACGGAAGACGTTATGACAATGAAAAATATACTGAGGATTTAGCACGCGAATGGCTTACACATACTTATGAACTGGTCAATAAATACGAACCTAAATTGATCTGGTTCGACTGGACCGTAAATAATCCCGTGCTGATGCCTTATTTTAATAAATTTATGGCTTATTATTATAATAATGCACTCGATTGGGGCGAAGGAGTCGTGGTTAATACCAAACAGGGGTATCCTACTGATATTCACGTATGGGATGTCGAGCGGGGAAAATCAGGAAAAATGATGCGATTTCCGTGGCAGACTGATACATCTGTGGGTAAAAGATCATGGTCGTATATTGACGGAGAGGAAAATAAAACACCCGAACAAATTGTCCACGATTTGATTGATATCGTCAGTAAAAACGGGAACTTATTATTGAATATTGGTCCTCGTGCAGATGGTACCATTACTGAAGAGCAACAAAATGTTTTACTTTCAATAGGAAAATGGCTGGAAGTAAATGGAGAAGCAATTTACGGAACACGATGCTGGAAAAAATTTGGAGAGGGAAATTCCGAGCCGACCAAAGGTTCTTTTACCGACAATCAGGCTACAGCCTATACTGCACGGGATATCAGGTTTACAACCAAAGAAAATGATTTTTATGCCATTGCATTAAATTGGGATGATTCGGGTTTATTGATCAGGTCATTAGATAAAAATGCTATTGCGGATGCAAAAATACAGAATGTTACTCTTCTTGGTTCCGGTGAAAAAATCAATTGGGAACAGACAAATGAAGGCCTTAAATTATCTTTTCCAAAACAGAAGCCTTGTGAATATGCATACTCTTTTAAAATCACATTTGATAAAAAAGTAGGCGAACATTTGGAATCGGAGGCTGTAAATGAAGTGATGAAACATGGAGGGTAAACGCTTGAGCAATGAATAAAATAGTTTTTATAATCCATCTGCTGATAAGCATAACATTATTTTCGAATACTGTTTCTGCTCAAATTACCGAACGGGAACGCCCGGAAGAATGGAAAAACCTGGTAAAAGGCGCTCGCTTTATGGATCGGTTTTTACCTATGAAAGGAAACGATCTTTCCTCCGACACCTGGGGTGCAACGTGTGTTCTTCCGCGTTACATTGACAATGGCATCGAAGACCGGATATGGTCATACTGGGGAGGAAACATCAAAAAAGGAGAAGATGGTAAGTATCACCTTCTGGTGTGTGGCTGGCTTGAATCTTCAGCCAAAGGACACATGGAATGGCCTAATTCAGTAGTGTTCAATACAGTCAGTGACAACTTAACCGGCCCATTCAAACTCCGGAATATGATTGGCAAAGGGCACAATCCGGAAGTATATCAACTGAAAGACGGGCGATATGTGCTGTATGTGATTGACGGACGGTATGTTTCGAACGATCTGAATGGGAAATGGGAATATGGCAAATTTGATTTCAATACCCGCGACCGCCGGATTATCGAAGGGTTATCAAACCTCTCTTTTGCTCAACGTGAGGATGGTTCTTATGTGATGGTGTGCCGTGGCGGCGGTATCTGGATCAGTAAAGACGGACTCTCTGCATACAACCAGATTACCGACAAGCGTGTTTATCCGGATGTAAAGGGCAACTTCGAAGATCCTGTAATCTGGCGCGACCATATACAATATCATTTGATCGTGAACGACTGGTACGGACGTATTGCTTTTTATCTTCGCTCGAAAGACGGGATCAACTGGGTCGTCGATCCGGGAGAAGCCTATATGCCGGGTATTGCCGTACATGACGACGGACCCAATGAGGATTGGTTTAAATACGAACGGATAAAAATCTATCAGGATAAATACGGACGGGCGATCCAGGCTAATTTTGCCGTCATCGATACGCTCAAACATGAAGATAAACCGTATGATACCCATAGCTCGAAAAATATTGGTATTCCCTTGAACCCCGGATTATTACTGACGCTTGAAGATCAAAAGCCAATCACTCCGAAAACAAAGGAAATCCGGTTACGGATAAAATCCGAAGAAGGATTTGATCCGCAAAACGATATCGATATTCAATCCCTGCGTTTTGGCGCTTCTCCGGAAGTAAACTTTGGACGGGGATGTAAAGTGTTGGATACCCGGAATGACGGAAAAGACCTGGTGGTCATATTCGACGGCAAGGGTAACGGAATCACTCAGGATGAGTTCGCCCCGAAGTTGATCGGCAAATATAAAAACGGAAAGATGCTTTACGGGTATGCCCGGCTGCCTTTTCTGGACTATAACGAACCGGTCCTTTCCGCCCGTGCTCCCTCTTTCAATAAGGTGGATAAAAAATGGAATTGTACGATTGAAGTAGAAAATTTCGGACAAATAGTATCCCCGGATGTTTCTTTGAAAATCGAGTATCTCAAAGACGGGAAGAATATAGTTGTCGCAGCAGGCAAGGTGCCGACGTTACAACCGTATGAAAAAACCGAATTGCAGATCGCATGCAAAGACATCCCGTTTGAACAAGGCAAAGAATATGAATTCCTTGTCACGGTTTATGCGGGTAATAAAAACTATTCCACATTTCGATTGAAGAAAAAAGTGGTTGATTAAATCGCAGTATATTGAATCCCTGTGCCCGGACACATGTATCGGGCACAGGGATATTTATTTTTTCCCAGCCGCCCAAAGTATGGCATTCCCGAACATCGTGGTAAAATCCGGAGATTGAAGCAGCGAAGCGTGATGCCCCATCAGGAAATATACGTTGCGGGCCTTCATCTTCGGGTTAACCCAAACTACAGGATGATCGCCCATCTTGATGTCCGAAGGAGGAGTATAGCTCGATTCATCTACAGTTGCCAGCACATGGACATTCGGACGCGGATTCTTGTCGAAGGTATACCACTCGTCGTCATGCAGTGTAAATGAAGCGTGGACGTTTTTCATTACCGGGTGGCGGGCGTCTTCCACCTTCACCGTTCCCGAAGCCGTTTTAGCAATGTAGTTTTTAAACTTGATGCCGCCCATGAAGTCGGAGAACCATTGCCACATCGGGTAACCGTCAAAATCGCCCAACAGGGTGGCATGGTGGAAGCCAACCCAACCGCCTTTACCTTTCTCGATATACTCTACAAATGCAGCTTTCGACTCGTCACTCCAAGTGTAGGGCGGAAAATCCAATTGGAGAAAAACCTTGTATTCCGACAGGAATTTAGCATCAATCTTTTTGGTGTTATTGATTTCGGTGAATTCGAAATTATTGGTTTTGGCAAAACCATTGAGCCACTGGAGCGCAGCAGCAACAAAGCTTTCATGTCCGCCGCCACGTTCGGTCAGCACCAATACCTTGAATTTAGGTTTAGAATGTGGTTCGGCTGCCCGGACGGATACACCGGAAAAGATGAATACACAAAGAAACAGAGTATGAATACATTTTTTCATATCGAAAATATTTATATGTGAACGTTTTTGTTATCCGCAAAGGTAGGCAATCAACAGATAGTCGAGTTTAAATGCTGTTAAATAAAGTTTGATATTTGATAAAAATACCATCATAACAAATTGTAAACTGTTTTTAACAGATTTTGAACTTATATCCGGAAATTTACCACTAACATTGTACCTTTGTTATCGTGTATTCAAACCAAATCATACTGTCATGAAAATTAATCATCTACGTTTCTGTTTATTAATCATTTTTTGTCTTGTCTCCTTTTCGACGCTTCGGGCGCAACAATATCCTGCACAATACGCTTCCGGACCGCGGTTCCGGGTGTTGGTATACCATACCAAACATGCCGAAGGTGCACACGTAACGTTTGCCGAACAAGGCGTTGAATTTTTCAAAAAGCTAAACTACGGTAACGGTTTTATCCTCGATACTACGATGGATTTATCTGAATATCCGTACGAGAAACTCAAGGAGTACGATTTGGTGGTGATGCTGAATGGGTATCCTTCAACAAAAGAACAACGCGAAACTTTCCAGCAATATATGGAAAATGGTGGTGGCTGGATGGGTTTCCATGTAGCAGCCTACAACGATAAAAATACCAAATGGCCGTGGTTTGTCGATTTCCTGGGCGGTGGTGTCTTTTACTGCAACAACTGGCCTCCGCAGCCGGTAAAGGTAGTGGCAGACAATACCGATCATCCGGTAACTAAAAATCTCCCGGCGTCATTCATTGTCCCCGAAAGCGAATGGTATCAATGGAATCCCAGCCCGAGGGAAAACAAGGATGTGGAAGTGTTGGTAAGTATTTCGCCGGACAATTATCCGTTGGGCATCAAGGATGTGGTTAATTTTGGAGATTTTCCCATTGTGTGGACCAACAAAAAATACCGTATGATCTACCTGAACATGGGGCACGGCGACGATGAGTTTTCGGACGCTACACAAAAGCTCTTGTTCATCAATGCATTCAGGTGGGTGCTGTCGGTCGACAAAAAAGGTGACCCATTTAAGGTGCAACGGAATTTGAAAAAATGACAGGGGCGTACCAGTCACGGAGCCTATCTCCGGCTATCCAACGCTTTTTTTACCGAACTGTGTTGTAACAGCAATCCGCGGGCTTCGTCTTCGGCGATGCCTAATTCGTCCATAATCATGCGCGTGCCGCGATCAACCAGTTTTTTGTTGGCCAACAGCATATTTACCATTTTGTTGCCTTTCACCCGTCCCATTTTGATCATCAGGGTAGTGGAAATCATATTGAGTACCAGTTTTTGTGCAGTTCCCGATTTCATGCGGGTACTTCCTGTCACAAATTCGGGGCCTACTAATACTTCTATGGGATATTCGGTAGCTATTGCAAGTGGCGATCCCGGATTACATGTGATACAACCTGTAAGTAGCCCTTTTTCACGAGCTTTTTCCACAGCTCCGATTACGTAAGGTGTAATGCCCGATGCCGCGATGCCGATCACAGTATCCTTTTTCCCAATGTTGAATGCTTGTAGCTCCTGCCACGCTTTTTCGCGGTCGTCCTCGGCATTTTCTACCGACCGGCGCAAGGCAGTGTCGCCGCCTGCAATCAGCCCGATGACAACATCGCGTACGCCATAGGTCGGCGGTATTTCCGATGCGTCGAGTACACCAAGGCGTCCGCTGGTACCCGCTCCGAGATAAAAAACGCGACCTCCATGAGGCAATCGCTCCATGATGCGGTCAACCAACGCTTCGATTTGCGGGATAGCTTTGCCAACGGCTAACGGTACCTTAGTGTCCTCCTGATTCATCCCGGCAAGTATCTCGTGCACGGACATCTTGTCCAAATGTTCGAAAACAGAAGACGATTCTGTGATGTTGATAGAATTCATGTTTGAATAATTGACTAATTTTTACCTTTTATCTCTTACCTTTATGTGGTATTCCACCAATCCCTGCATAGGTTCCTGCGAAATATTTCCCACAACCACGCTGAATTCACCGGCTATTTTTTTGAGAAATTCGCCGAAATAAAATGCAATACTACCGGTGAAGTGTACGGGAAACTGTTTGGCTGCTTCGTATTGCATCACATTGCGTTGGAAAAACTCACGAAAACTGTTGTTCACCAGAGTTTGTATTTCCGGGTAACCGATATATGTGGCGACAAATTTTGCGTATTGCGCCAAATAACGATTTGGAAAGGGTTTACGGTATACATTATCCAATATCTCGCCCGTGGTTACATGATAAGTTTCGAAAAAAACTTTACGTATCTCTTCGGGCAATTGGTTCTTGAGAACATCCGAAAGAAGTTTCCGTCCCAGTGCGCTTCCACTGCCTTCGTCGCCAAGGACATACCCGAGCGGCGAAACGTTTTGGACGATTTCTTTCCCGTCGTAGTAGCATGAGTTGGACCCTGTACCCATGATGCAGGCAATCCCCGGCAGATTTCCGCAAAGCGAGCGTGCTGCCGCCAGCAGATCGCTATTGACCCAGATTTCAGATGCATCAAAATACCGAGAAAGAGCATCTGCCAACATTTGGTTTTTGTCAGGAAAGGCGCATCCCGCACCATAGAACCATATTTCCGTTATGCCTGTCCACGGAAGTGTAAATTCCGTTTCCAACAGATGCAGGATTTCGTCCATTCCCAATTGGAATGGATTGATGCCGCCGGTGGTACAGGTAATTGTGCTTTTGTCGCGGTCGACCATACACCATGTGGCCTTGGTGGAACCGCTGTCCGCTATTAGGATCATGGGTAATTTTGTTTTGGTGGATTATTTTATGATTGCCGCTTTATTGGGATGCGGCAGGTCTCCATTTTAAAATTCTGATGTGAAATGAAACCGTATATCCGGGAATTTTTCCTGCGAAGTGCTCAATGCATAGCTTGATTCGGCCATAAACACATCGCGGCCTTCCTTATCGGTGGCCATAAATTGCCATTTACGACGTTTGAAATCATCCAACTGGGCTTTGTTTCCGCTTTCTATCCAGCAAGCCTTATACAACTGCATGGGCTGGTAAGAGCATGATGCGCCATATTCGTGTTCGAGACGGTATTGTATTACATCGAATTGCAGTGCGCCCACAGTCCCGATAATCTTACGACCATTGGCCTGGTTCACGAACAGTTGCGCCACACCCTCGTCAGTGAGTTGTTCCAAACCCTTTGCCAATTGCTTGTAGCGGATCGGGTCGGCATTTTCCACGTAGCGGAACAGTTCGGGTGAAAAGCTCGGTATCCCTTTGAAATGTATCGGTTCGCCTTCGGTAAGCGTATCGCCGATCTTGAAGTTGCCCGTATCGTAAATACCCACGATGTCGCCGGCATACGCTTCATCGACGATTGATTTCTTTTCGGCCATGAACGAGGTGGGGTTGGAGAATTTGAGGCTTTTACCCAACCGGACATGTAAATAATTGGTGTTGCGTTTGAATTCGCCCGAACATATGCGCAAAAAAGCAATCCGGTCGCGGTGATTGGGGTCCATGTTGGCATGTATCTTGAATACGAAGCCGCTCATTTTTGGTTCGTCAGGGACAACCATGCGTTCTTCGGCTTCGAAGCTTTTGGGTTTTGGCGCAATGTCAACAAAACAGTCGAGTAACTCACGTACACCGAAATTATTGAGCGCACTGCCAAAAAACACCGGGGCCAAATGCCCGGCACGGTATTCTTCTAAATCCAACGATGGATAAATACCATGCACCAGTTCGAGGTCTTCACGTAACTTATTGGCAAATTCACCAATATGTTTATCCAGCTCATTGCTATGGATATCATTTATTTGCACTGATTCCCCAATGGTTTGTTTTTCTTGCGAGGTAAATAATTGCAGGTTTTTTTTGTAAAAGTTGTATACGCCTTTGAACGTCGGTCCGTTACTGATTGGCCAGGTCATGGGGCAAACATGTATCTGGAGCTGCTGTTCCAGTTCGTCCATCAGGTCGAACGGATCCTGGCCGATACGGTCTAATTTATTGACAAACACAATGACAGGAGTTTTGCGCATGCGGCAAACTTCCATCAACTTGAGTGTTTGCGGTTCGACACCCTTCGCAGCATCAATCACCACGATCACACTATCCACAGCGGTGAGCGTACGGAAAGTGTCTTCAGCAAAATCTTGGTGGCCGGGCGTATCGAGTATATTGATCTTTGCATCGTGATATTCGAATCCCATGACCGATGTAGCAACAGAGATACCACGTTGCTTTTCTATTTCCATGAAGTCGGAAGTGGCGGTTTTCCTTATCTTGTTCGATTTTACGGCGCCTGCAACATGAATGGCGCCGCCAAATAGAAGCAGTTTTTCAGTTAGTGTTGTTTTTCCCGCGTCGGGGTGCGCAATAACGGCAAAAGTCCGTCGCCGCATGATCTCTTGTTCTAAATCCATTGGTTATTTTTGATTTTTAATTGGCTCGTTTATTAAGGGACTACCACCGGTTTCCCTTTTTCTTTCCATGCATTGATGCCGCCATCGAGGTTATACACGACCTTAAATTTATTCTTCTCAAGGATATTAGCTGCTTCGAGGCTTCGTTTTCCAGAACGGCAATAAACAAATACCGGACGGGTTTTATCCAGTGTATGAATCAACGAATCGAAAGTTGGGGCTTTGATGTCCATCAGGATAGCCCCAGCCAGATATCCTTCGCTATATTCCTTGGGAGTACGTACGTCTATCAACTGTGCGTTGGGCGTCTGGTTGAGCGTCTTTTCGAAGAGGTCGGCCTCGAGTGTGGTGGTCACAAACGACCGGCATGCAGCCATAAGACAGATGGCAACTACAAGGCTGGAAAAATTTAGCATCCTCATGATGATGTGATTTTATATGTCGATAATTCAGGATTTTCTGCAATAAAAACCTTGGCAGCGCGGTAACCCAAGTCATGTATTTCCCGTGTGCGGTGGTAATCTTCAAACTCTATTTCGCCGAGACCGGCTACTTCAAGGTGATAATCACACCACCCGATGCGCCGCACTTCGTTCTCATTGAGTAAAAGTTCCGTCAGGCGCATGATTTTATGCCGGAGTTTCATGTTGCCTCCTTTATATGCTAACGGATTGATGCTGATACCGACCACCGTCCGGCAACATTCCCGCAAAGGCTCTACCGGCATGTTGTTGGTCATTCCGCCATCAATATATTTGACTCCATTAATGACCTGTTCGCCAAATTTGACCGGAATGGCTGTTGAAGCACGTAAGGCCGGCAGGATTTTACCTGTATGGATGATCTCGTACCGCCCAGTCTGAAAATTGGTAACACAAACGAACAAAGGTTTTTGCAACTCCTCGAAGGTGGTTTGAACAACATGTTGTTCAAGCAATTGTTCCACATAGTCCAACCCCGCTTTTCCAAAGTGAAATGGGCGGATAGCCGTCAACTTGTGTCTTTTAATGCTTCCAGCAATCTCGATCATTTCGTCCGGCGATTTTCCGGAGGCGTAAAACAACCCAATGAGTGCACCACTGCTCGAACCTGAAATACAATCAATTTCTATGCCGTTTTCTTCAAAAGCCCTTATCACTCCGATATGAGCAAACCCACGGGCTGCGCCGCCGCTTAATGCCAACCCCAGCTTGTAGGGTGGAGTGGAGGATGCTGTTTGCTCTTTACCGGTAAAAGACAACATGAACAATAATTAACGATCTATCCAATTTTCGATCCGAATCTTCCGTATTCTATCGAAATGCTTTTCATTATCTGTTACAAGAATCATGTCATTGGCAACAGCTGAACATCCGATTAACAAATCAAAATCATCAATTAATGCTCCACTCCGGCGAAGCCGGGCTTTTTCTTTTGCATATGCATTTAATGAGCTAAAAATAGGTAAAATGGTTATTTCTTTTGCAAATTCGTCAACCATTTTCATGTTTCTTGAAATCTGTTCGCTACATTCAGCACCATATTTAAGTTCAGCCAATGTTATTTCGGAGATACAACAATTCTCAAAACCAACAGATTTTAATTTCGTGTTTAAATTGAATTTTCCTCTTAAATAGAAAATACAAATGTTTGTATCCAGCAAATATTTTTCCATTTTCAAAACGGCTCAATGATTCGATTGAACATCCGATTATTTCTGATTTCGTCTATAATGCTCTCTGCACTCCTTTCGGTTTCAAAAGCTCCATAAAACCTATCAACAATATCTTCTTTTACAACTTCCTCTTCAGCTATTGAATTAGATAACTTAGCCATCAGTTGAATCTTATTTTCCCTGCTTAATCCGCGTAATAATCCAAAATAATTGTCAATTAATATTGCATTACCAGTTGTTTTCATACAAAATGAATTTTGATTAATCTCCCTCAAAATTTACGCCAAAACACTCATAATAATACAAGTTCTGTAAAAAACATTTCTACAGAACTTGCTTATCAATTTTTCAGGCTTATCAGGTTTACCTTCAGTGAAATCGCTTACGTTAAGTTGCCTTCAGTGGAATTCACAAACTCGGTTGGAAAACCTGATAGATCATCGCTTTGCGTTAATTTTCAATTGATTAATATTCGTCCCAGCTCTTGATCTTGATATCATCCAGGTTATTCTTGCAGATAGCCGTCAGAAAGGCGCTTGCAAGCCGGGCATTGGTGATCAGCGGAATGTTGAAATCCACAGCGCTGCGGCGAATGGTATAATCGTTGTTCAACTCGCTTTTCGACAAATTTTTAGGAATGTTTACCACCATGTCGATCTGTTTGTTTTTCAGATAATCGAGTACATTGGGATGTTGTTCTTCGTCTGGCCAGGCCAGTGGGGTAGCTTCTACACCATTTTCTACTAAAAACTTGGCTGTGCCGCGTGTGCCGAATATTTTATAACCCATTTCAACCAGCAAACGAGCGGGACCGAGCAGTTCCACCTTGTCGCGCATCGTTCCAGTGGACATCAGGATATTCTTTTTCGGAATGCGGTAACCCACCGAAAGCATCGATTTAAGAAGCGTTTCATAATAATCGTCGCCGATGCAGCCTACTTCGCCGGTCGAAGCCATTTCCACACCCAGTACAGGATCGGCTTTCAGGAGGCGGGCAAACGAGAATTGCGACGCCTTAATACCGATGTAGTCAAGGTCGAAAGTCGATTTATCCAGCTGTTCCACCGGTAAACCGAGCATAATGCAGGTCGCTATTTCTATCAGATTTACTTTCAGTACTTTCGATACGAACGGCATACTCCGCGAGGCACGTAAGTTGCATTCAATCACCTTGATATCGTTGTCTTTGGCTAAAAATTGGATATTGAACGGTCCGGAAATATTCAGTTCTTTGGCAATCTTACGGGTGATCCGTTTGATACGGCGAACGGTTTCGAAATACAGTTTTTGCGGGGGGAACACGATGGTCGCGTCGCCACTGTGCACGCCGGCAAACTCCACGTGTTCCGAAATGGCGTAGGTAATTAACTCGCCATCACGAGCAACGGCATCCACTTCAATTTCTTTGGCGTTTTCGAGGAACTCGGTCACCACCACCGGGTGTTGCTTGGATACATTGGAAGCCAGCACTAAATAGTCGCGCAATTCGTCGCGGTTACTCACCACGTTCATGGCAGCCCCCGACAATACATACGAAGGACGTATCAGCAACGGGAAACCGGCTTCATCCGCGAATTTATAGATATCGTCCATGCTCGACAGTTCCTTCCATCGCGGTTGGTCGATGTCCAGCATATCGCACATCATCGAGAATTTGTGGCGGTCTTCGGCGCGGTCGATGGATTCGGGCGAAGTCCCCATGATCGGTACTTTCTGGCCGTTCAAACGCACGGCTAAGTTGTTTGGAATCTGCCCGCCAGTAGAAATAATCACACCTTTTGGTTGTTCCAAATCGAGGATATCCATTACACGCTCAAACGACAACTCATCGAAATACAGCTTGTCGCATGTATCATAGTCCGTACTTACCGTTTCGGGGTTGTAGTTGATCATGATAGAGCGGTATCCTTCCTTGCGGATGGTATTGATGGCGTTGACGCTACACCAGTCGAATTCTACGGAACTACCGATGCGATAAGCGCCCGAACCAAGCACTGTTACCGAATTTCCATCCCTTTCGAACACAACATCATGTTCCATTCCATGGTAGGTCAGGTACAGGTAATTGGTTTGAGCAGGGTATTCGGCAGCCAATGTGTCTATTTGTTTCACATAAGGTGTGACTCCAAGTTTTTTACGGTGGTTACGTACCAGCAACAAAGCATCTTCGATATTCCGGTCGTCACCTTTGCATACATAACGTGCTATCTGGAAGTCGGAATAACCTTGCCGCTTGGCATCGATCAACAGATCGGTCGGTAGCTCGTCGAGACTGTTATATTTGGATAGCTCGCCTTTCAAATTGTATATGTTTTTCAATTTGTAGAGGAACCACTTGTCGATCTTGGTCAGGTCATATATCCGGTCGACTGTATATCCCTGATCGAATGCCTTGCTGATGACAAAGATACGCATATCGGTGGGGTTGGTCAGCTCCTTTTCGATGTCGTCAACCTTTAGGTCCTTATTGCCCACAAAACCATGCATTCCCTGGCCGATCATTCGCAGGCCCTTCTGGATGGTTTCCTCGAAAGTGCGTCCGATGGCCATCACTTCGCCTACGCTCTTCATGGACGAGCCGATTTCCTTCGATACGCCGTGGAATTTGTTCATGTCCCAGCGAGGAATCTTGCAAACCACATAGTCGATAGACGGTTCGAAATATGCAGAGGTCACTTTCGTGATAGAGTTTTTCAATTCGTGCAAACCGTAGCCCAATGCCAGTTTAGCGGCCACGAAAGCCAGCGGGTAACCGGTAGCTTTGGATGCCAATGCGCTGGAGCGCGACAAACGGGCATTCACCTCGATAACACGGTAATTTTCCGAAAACGGGTCCAGAGCGAACTGAACGTTACATTCGCCAACGATACCTACATGGCGGATAATATTGATGGACAACTGGCGGAGCATCTGCACTTCGCGGTTGTTGAGCGTCTGTATGGGAGCCACCACGATACTTTCACCGGTGTGGATACCAAGCGGGTCAAGGTTTTCCATATTACACACCGTGATGCAGTTGTTGTACTTGTCACGTACCACCTCGTATTCGATTTCTTTCCAGCCTTTGAGCGATTCTTCAACGAGTACCTGATTGGAATAGGTGAACGATTTGGATACCAGCGTGCGGAGTTCTTCCATGTTGGTGCAGAATCCGCTTCCCAAACCTCCCAGTGCGTATGCAGCCCGTACAATAATAGGAAAACCGAGTTTTTCGGCAGCCTCCTCGGCTGCTTCGAGGGTTTCGACTGCTATACTGCGTGGCGTCCTTACATTGATCTGGTCTAACTTGTGGACAAACAGGTCGCGGTCCTCGGTATCCATGATTGCCTGAATGGGTGTCCCGAGTACCCGGACGTTATATTTTTCGAATACATTATCTTTGAATAAGGCGATACCGCAATTGAGTGCAGTCTGTCCGCCAAACGCCAGCAGGATGCCGTCGGGCTTTTCGCGTTGTATCACTTTTTCCACAAAAAAAGGCGTTACCGGTAAGAAATAGATTTTGTCGGCAATGCCTTCTGATGTTTGAACTGTGGCGATGTTCGGATTGATGAGTACCGTATGTACGCCCTCCTCGCGTAATGCTTTCAAGGCTTGCGACCCGGAATAGTCGAACTCACCTGCTTCACCTATTTTCAGGGCTCCCGAACCCAGTACAATAACTTTTTTGATGTTTTGCTCCATTTGTCTACTAATGTTTTACAGAGTTTGCACCCAATCCGCAAACCCATTTTTCCGCATGCAAAAGTAGTTTTTTTTGAGGTAGGTTGTATGCGATTTTGGATAATGTTAGTAAGTTTGTGCACCAATATGGTACTGATGCATATATCTGTCCATGCGAACCGTAATAAAAAATGGAAATGAAGACTAAAATAAAGATTTCTCCAATGAAGACAGCAAGTGTATTGTTTCCGGTAATGCAATTGTCTCTCGTAAGCGCTTCGCCCGGAGTTCAGGAAAAAACTTCAGCCCCTAATATTATCTTTATATTAACGGATGATATGGGATATGGTGATGTTGGCATATATGGAGGTAAATTTGTCCGGACGCCCAATATTGACAGAATGGCCGCCGAAGGTATACGTTTCACTCAGTATTACAGTGCATCCCCGATCAGTTCGGCATCACGGGCTGGTTTGCTGACAGGTATACACCCCGGAATGTGGAATATTACCAGTTATTTGCAGTCCAGGGCGGGTAACCGGGCGGCTGAAATGGCTGATTATCTGGTCCCCGATGCTCCAACTTTACCACGAACCATGCAAGCAGCCGGATACAAAACCGGACATTTTGGAAAATGGCATTTAGGAGGAGGCCGGGACGTGACTGATGCTCCGCCATTTGATGCGTATGGCTATGATGAACATTCAAGTACTTACGAAAGTTCCGACCCTGATCCGTTGCTTACTGCTACTGATTGGATTTGGTCGTCCAAGGATAGCATCAAACGTTGGGACAGGACGGCTTACTTTGTTGACAAGACACTCGATTTCCTGAAGTGGCACAAGGATAAGCCGTGTTTTATCAATTTATGGCCCGATGACATGCATACTCCATGGGTGGGAAATATCGAGCAACAGCAAGTGTTTCCGGATGGAGAAAACAGTGAAAAGAACTTCCGCACCGTACTCGTTGAATATGACCGGCAAATAGGACGTTTATTGCAAGGTATTCGCGATATGGGGTTAAGCAGGAATACCATCGTTATTTTTACCAGCGATAACGGCCCTGCACCAAGTTTCAGGGGAAGTCGGGCAGGCAACATCAGGGGGTGTAAAGCATCGCTGTTTGAGGGAGGTACTCGTATGCCTTTCATTGTTTGGGATACGCACCGCCTGATTCCCGAAGGCCGGTTGGACGAATCCTCGGTAATAAGCGCTCTGGACATGTTCGAAAGCCTGTGCCGGATTGCAAATGCACCACTCCCCAAAGGCTATCGAAGTGACGGAACCGATATGAGTAAGGCATTATTGGGAACACCACAAAAACGTGAAAAGGCCATATTGTTCGAATATATGCGGAATAACAATAAAGCATTTCCCCGTCCTATGGATCAGGATATTAGTCCCAATGTCGCTATTCGGAAAGATTATTGGAAACTATTAGTCAATGATGACGGTTCGAATGTGATGCTTTTTGATTTATACGAAGATCAGCGGGAAACAACGAACCTTGCCGGGAAATATCCGGAAATTGCAACAGAGTTGAAAGAAATGGCTTTAAACTGGAGAAAATCGCTTCCTGCATTGGATCGGGAACGGTGGAAATAACACACATTAAATAATATCTCCAATAAATGTCCTATTTCGCACTAAATTTGAAACCAGTAATGATACGTATAACTTTTGTGATATTAGCTTTTGTGATCTCGTTTGACATGTCTGCGCAATCTTTTCGTTTCGCGTTGCTTACCGATCTGCATATCTCAGTTACCTCGCCCACTGCCGAGGAGGACTTGCGGAATGCTGTCGATCAGATCAATGTTACGCCGGGACTTGCTTTTGTGATTGTATCGGGGGATGTTACTGAAAACGGTGATCGGAAATCGTTGCAGACAGCCAAAAACATACTTGATGGTTTGCATATCCCGTACCACATCACATCGGGTAACCATGAGACCAAATGGAGCGAATCGGGTGCTACCGATTTTGCTGCTATTTACGGATCGGATTATTTCAAATTTGAGTATAACGGATTCCTTTTCCTCGGATTCAATACCGGCCCGGTGATCCGGATGGCCGAGGGGCATGTGGCGCCACAGGATATCAGCGCATTGGCACGTGACCTGAAAAAGTGGGGTAAAAAGAAACCGGCCATCATCATCACTCATTATCCATTGCAGAAAGGCGACGTGGACAACTGGTACGAAGCCACCGACCTGTTGCGACAATACAATGTACGGGCTATACTGGGCGGGCACTATCATTCAAACAAATTGTGTGCTTATGATGGTACTCCGGCTTTCATCAACCGGTCGACATTGCGTGCCAAGGACCCAACCGGCGGATATACGGTCTTTGACGTGACTACCGACTCCATTGTCGCCTACAATCGCATTACCGGATCGCCGGATCTTCAACCACGCGGTGGTTATTCGCTGCGCGAAAAATATTACAGCGCCGATGCATCCGGGTACGAACGCCCCGATTATTCGCTCAACCAGCAATATCCTTTTGTAAAAGAAGTGTGGCGGCAACAGTTAGGCGCAGCCATTTATGCTTCGCCTGTCGAATCGAATGGATATGTATATATCGGCGGCGATATGGGGTATTTTAATTGTCTTGATGTCAAAACCGGGAAGCTGAAATGGCGCTATAAAACGGCAAATAGGATCGTGGGAACGGCAGCAGTGAGCGGCGGGAAGGTTGTTTTTGGTTCGGCTGACAGACATATCTATTGCCTGGATGCATCAACCGGCAAGTTTTTGTGGAATTTGGTTGCTGCCGAACCGGTATTGGGTGCGGCTGCTATTTCGGATGGTGTGGTGTATATCGGAGCAAGCGACGGAGCTTTCCGTGCCATTGACCTGAACAATGGGAAACAACTCTGGCAATACACCGGTGTGAAAGGATATATCGAAACCCGGCCGTTGATATACGGCGATAAAGTGGTTTTTGGTGCATGGGATAACAACCTGTATGCCCTGCGCAGGACCGATGGTACATTCCTTTGGAAATGGGACGGAAACCATACCCGGATGCATTATTCTCCGGCAGCCGTTTGGCCGGTAGCGACAAACGGTAATGTCTTCGTAACGGCGCCCGACCGCTTCATGACCGCGATTGACCTTCGAACCGGGAAAAACGTTTGGCGCACAGGACAATCAACGGTCAGGGAAACCATTGGCCTGTCGGCAGATTCATTGCGTGTGTTTTCCAAAACCATGAATGACAGTTTAGTCTGTTTCTCGGCAAAAAGTAGTACTGTAGAAAAAATATGGGCTACGTTTGTGGGATATGGATATGAATTTGCTCCGTCTATGCCGCAGGAAAAAGATGGGGTAATTTTCGGAAGCACCATGACCGGCGAGTTGTTCGCTGTAGAGTCTGTGTCGGGAAAATTGCTTTGGCGACAGAAAGTATCCAATTCATTGATAAATACCGTTTATCCGTTATCGCGAAACCGTTGCCTTTATTCCTGTTCCGATGGTTCAGTAGCATTATTGACAGTTCAATAAGTGTCCATTGGAAATATTTAAGAAGCAATGTGTTAATTTTATACGGATGCTGTGGCCAAGGTCGCCACACTGACTTTTGCTCCAGATGCGGTTAGGACGGCATGGATACATGCCTCGAGGGTTGCGCCTGTAGTGATCACATCATCAATCAGTAGGATGTGCTTTCCTGCAAAAGTATCGGGGTTGGTCAGACCGAATCCCGAATCAACATTCTCCCAACGATCAAAACGTTTTTTACGGGTCTGCGAACTTGCAAATACATGACGAACCAATGTCTGCGTGTCGATAGGTTTGTCCATCGCTGCGGCAACACCACGTGCAATCCATTCACTCTGATTGTAGCCTCTTTTGCGGAATTTTTTCGGATGGAGTGGGACAGGTGCAATGATATCGATCTCGTTAAAACAAGAATTGCATAAGGACTTTCCCATCTCTTTTCCCAGAAATGCACCCATTTCTTTCTGCCCTTGATATTTAATCTGATGTGCCAGTTTTTGTATCCTGTTACCTTTCTTGAAAAAGTAGTTTGCAGTAGCATGTTCCACCGCCACTCTTCCCCAGAAAGCCTGTGCCACGGGGTTGTCCGAATCTTTGTGAAAATTGGTGACAGGTAACTCGTGTACACAATGACTACATATATACTCTTCGCCATGCATTAACCCCGTAGAACAACATATACAGACATTTGGGTAGAATAATCCTGTAAAACCCTCGATGATATTGGAAACGAGCAGATTCATAGATATTGTATTTTGTATGATGCAAAAATACAAAATGGTTTTCTATAAAAATCCATACTTTTGTATTTTTAATGACAAGCCAGGTATTTATATCTCACACTGCCAAGTCTTGTGCATTTGTATTTTTTATTGCTTTGCGTCTTCGCGCCTTTGCGTGATTATTCTCTCGCAAAGGCGCGAAGACGCAAAATACAAATTCATGTTGCGGGAAGTATAGTGATGGATGAACATCGAGTGGCTGCTCGTTAATGATTGAAAAGCAATAATATTGACCATTAAGAAAAATAAAATGAAGACCGAAAACAAAGCAATCTGGTATAAAGGTATTGATGTAGATCAGGAAATCGAACGTTTCACCGTGGGACGCGACAGGGAAATGGATATGTACCTGGCACAATTCGATGTGATAGGAACCATGGCGCATATCCGCATGCTGGAAAGTATCGGCTTGCTGACACACGATGAGTTGCCGGCACTTGAAAAGGAATTGCGTAACATATACGAACGGATACAAAAGAATGACTTTTATATCGAAGATGGCGCTGAAGACGTACATTCCCAGGTAGAACTGATGCTTACGCACAAACTGGGTGATGCCGGTAAAAAAGTGCACAGCGGGCGTTCGCGTAACGACCAGGTGTTGGTGGACATTAAGTTATACCTTCGCCACGAGATCGAAGAAATTGTGAAAGGTGTCAGTCATTTGTTTGATGAATTAATGGCTCAAAGCGAGCAATATAAAGATGTTTTGATGCCGGGTTATACCCACTTGCAAGTGGCTATGCCTTCGTCTTTTGGTTTGTGGTTTGGCGCTTATGCCGAAAGTCTCACCGACGACCTCCGCCTGATGTTGGCTGCCTGGCAGGTAGCCAATCAGAACCCACTTGGATCGGCTGCCGGATATGGTTCGTCCTTTCCGCTTAATCGTACCATGACGACACAATTACTAGGTTTCGACGATCTGAATTACAATGTGGTGTATGCACAGATGGGGCGCGGCAAAACCGAAAAAACAGTTGCTTTTGCCATGGCTTCTATTGCGGCTACCTTAGCTCGTTTCAGCATGGATGCTTGTTTGTATATGAGTCAGAACTTCGGTTTCATCACTCTACCCGATGAGCTGACCACGGGATCGAGTATCATGCCGCACAAGAAGAATCCCGACGTTTTTGAGCTGATCCGCGCCAAATGTAATAAGGTACAAGCCTTACCCACCGATATCACACTGTTGGTAAATAATCTGCCGTCCGGCTATTTCCGCGATATGCAGATATTGAAGGAAGTACTTTTCCCGGTATTTACGGATATGAAAGACTGTATCAGGATGCTGGCATACATGGTCGGACAAATTACTGTTCGGCGCGATATCCTCGACGATGACCGCTACCGTTACCTGTTCAGCGTGGAGGCGCTCAACGAACTGGTGTTGCAAGGTGTTCCTTTTCGCGATGCCTACAAAGAAATCGGAATGGCAATCAACGAAGGCCGTTTCAATCCTGTGCAAAAGACAAAACACACCCACGAAGGAAGTATCGGAAATCTTTGTAACAACAAAATAAAAGAAAAAATGGATGTTGTACTTCAGGGATTTACGTTTGATACAGTTAATGTGGCATTGAACGAATTGATGATCGGTGAATAGAATTTGTTATTTTATGCAAAATGTATATTTTTGCATGTGACCGGATTATAAATCAGGAAAAAAATGAATCTGTTTTCTCATCAATTGTATTCTGAGAGCCTTGTTGGTTGCTGGTTTGGCATGCCTCTTGCAGAGAGAGAGAGAGAGAGAGAGAGAGAGAGAGAGAGAGAGAGAGAGAGAGAGAGAGAGAGAGAGAGAGAGAGAGAGAGAGAGAGAGAGAGACAGTCACAATAAAATATTTTAAATATAAAAAACA
>JAVBSH010000203.1:0-7249 GCA_031547085.1 Bacteroidales bacterium | reverse complement strand
CTTAGTCACCTTGGAACGGGTGATCGCTTTTCCTTTCCAATCGGTTGAGTCCATATCTACAATTTATGGATACAAAGTTACAAATATGGAACGAGTTTTATTATTAATATTATCAAATTTTTTACACCCCACCCAGCAGGTATGTCGTATATACCTGCTGGGTCTTTCAGACCCGGTAGGTATCTTCCAAAAACCAGATTCACTTTAGTATATCAATTCTATGATACAAAAGTCCTTTCTACTACCCGACGGTTAGGTAGAGGAACAAACAGATTCGAAAATGCACTTATATTTGTACTGCTTTTGTGCATGAAAATAACTTGTTAATGTGATAATAAATGGGGTTACAATCCTGTAATATCTGTCCTCACGGTTGTGGGGTTGATCGTAGCATCAGTCCGGCTGGGTTTTGCCGTTCCGGAGTATCCTGCTCCATCGCTTCCATTTGTTGTCATAAGGGAGAAGAATCGGCAATCAGCGGGAAACGCGGGATCTGCAATGTATTTTTCGCACACTGTAACATGCAATGCATCTATTGTCAAAATTATGAAATCAGCCGGAACAAAAGGTCTGTGCTTTCGCAACAGATGACCCCGGATGATGCAGCCGGAGAAATCATTCGGATGCTACCCGATTGTGAAAACAGGGTGGGATTTGTATCCGCATCGCATTTTGTGCCTCAAATGATTGAAATCATCGACATTATCAGATCGTCGGAAGCCAATCCTGTATTTGTATATAACAGCAATGGATATGACCATCCTGAAACGTTGAAACTCCTGGAAGGGAGAATAGATGTTTACCTTCCGGATTTCAAATACAGTGATGCTTCGTTGGGACAACAAATATCAGGTATTGCCGATTATCCTGGCATTGCCATGAAAGCTATTAAAGAAATGTATCGACAGAAAGGTTCGACTGTATTGTTGGATGATGATACTGCTATGACAGAGTCGGGCCTGATTATCCGTCATTTGGTTTTGCCTGGTTTAGTGGAACAAAGCAAGGATGTACTTCGTATGATTGCCGATGAATTGTCTGTATCCATTCATATATCGTTGATGTCGCAATATTATCCGCCATTTGAGATTGCCGGATTTCCTGAATTAAACCGCACGCTCTACGCATGGGAATACGAACAAGTGGTGGATGAGTTTTACCGCCTGGGATTTTATCGGGGATGGATACAGGACATGGGAAGCGCACAACATTTTCGTCCAAAGTTTACAGAAAAACAACCATTTGAATAATATCGGATGCTTCTTAAACAGGTAATACCATAAAAGACGCGACTGACTTATCAAGTTTTTTAGTAAGCATGCATGCGAATGGTTAGTATGCCTGCATGCAAACAATTCGTATACAGGCATGCGAGAGCTTCGCAAGGTAGCATGCGAAGTTTAGTATGCGGGTATGCAAGAGGCTTATATGTAGGCGTGCGAGAAGTTCGTATGCACGCATGCGAACGGTCAGTCAAGTTTTGTGATATTTCTCTTTGCGCCTTAGCGTCTTTGCGAGCAATAAATCATGCAAAGTCACTAAGACGCAAAGGATAAAATCACCCCGCGAAAAGTATAAAACAGAATTTGGGAACAGCATATCCGAATAATCATTATTTTTGTTGCGTGAATAATTTTAAAGACCAACAACTTGTACGAGTCGGGTTGATACAGACCGTATCGTGCGATGATCCTGAACGTAACATAACAGCAACCGTGGAGGAAATACGGCGTGCTGCACAGCAAGGTGCACAGATTGTATGCTTACAGGAACTATTCCGCACATTGTATTTCTGCGATACCGAAAACCACAGCCATTTCCGGTTGGCCGAGCCGATACCAGGCCCATCGACAGCTTTGTTACAACCGGTAGCTGCCGAACTGGGTATCGTAATCATAGCATCGTTGTTCGAAGAACGTGCTCCGGGACTTTACCACAATACTGCCGCCGTGATAGACGCTGATGGCACATACTTAGGCAAATACCGCAAAAGTCATATCCCCGACGACCCTGGTTTTTATGAAAAGTTCTATTTCACACCCGGTGATACCGATTACCGTGTGTTCGATACGAAATATGCCCGTATTGGGGTGCTCATTTGCTGGGACCAATGGTATCCCGAGGCTGCACGCATCACTTCGCTGATGGGAGCCGACATCCTTTTTTATCCGACAGCCATTGGCTGGGATACATCCGAACCTTCTGAAGCCATCAACAAGGAGCAATACAGTGCATGGCAAACCATACAACGCAGTCACGCCATAGCCAATGGGGTACACGTAGTTGCCGTCAATCGCACGGGTGTCGAAGCAGGAACACAGTTTTGGGGAGGATCATTTGTGGCCAATCCCTTTGGTTCGGTACTTTACCAAGCGCCACACCTCACTTCCGAAACACGCGTTGTGGAGTTAGACCTGGGACTTGGCCGGAAATACCGAGAAGTGTGGCCATTCCTGCGCGATCGTCGTATCGATACTTACCAGCCGATACTCAACAGGTTCATCGACATGCCGTCGTGATCCGTATCATGCAAAACATAACATCTCAAAATATATTAATATCATGCAAAAAACATTAGACGAAAGAATTCCCCTCAGCGACGCCGAACTGACCAAAAACGATTTTATCAGCGACCAGATGGTGAAATGGTGTCCCGGATGCGGCAATCATGCCATTTTGAATGCTGTTGCACAATTATTTCCGCGTCTCGGCTATCGTAAGGAAAATTTTGTCATGGTGTCGGGTATCGGGTGTTCATCACGGTTTCCGTATTATGTCGACACTTATGGGTTTCATGGTATACATGGACGTGCGGCCGCCATTGCATCGGGAATGAAGATCGCTAATCCTTCGCTCAGTATCTGGGTCAATACCGGCGACGGCGACTCCATGGCCATTGGTGGTAACCATTTCATCCATGCCATCCGCCGCAATGTCGATATGACCATTATGTTATTCAACAACCAGATATATGGCCTTACCAAGGGCCAATATTCGCCAACCACACCTATGGGATCCGTTACCAAAACATCTCCCTACGGAACGCTTGAAGCACCGTTTAAACCGGCCGAATTGGTTTTGGGTGCGCAGGGTACGTTTTTTGCCAGGGTTGCTGACACCAATCCCAAGGTAATGTCGGAAATTATGGAAGAAGCGGCATTGCACAAAGGAACTTCGGTGGTGGAAATACTCCAGAACTGTATCATTTTCGCTGACAAGACACATGCAATGGTTACCGGGAAAGAAAACCGCGAAGATAACCAAGTGTACCTGAAACATGGAGAACCGATCCTTTTCGGGAAAGACAAAACAAAAGGCATCCGGATTAATAAATGCAAACTGGAAGTTGTGGAACTTGGTAAAAATGGTGTTACCATCGACGATATTCTGGTACACGACCAGTACGAACAGGACCCTACCATACAGCTATTGCTGGCCAAGATGACCCCTCCTGAATTACCTATGGCCATCGGTGTGATTCGTTCGGCCAAAACCGAAACATTCGACCGTTTGATGGAAGAACAGATTGAGTCGCAAAAAAACCAATCATCCATCCGGTGCGTAGACGATCTGCTAAACAGCGGGGATGTATTTGAAATAAAATAACCGGTTCATGAAAAGATTACTGCATCTTTTGCAATCTATGTCAGTGCGGCAGATATGTACTGTCATCGCGGCTATTATTTTATTGCCGGCCTGTTCCGGCAAACTGTTCGAGGGTACTTGTGACGTGGGTAGTTGCAAACTGCCCGGCAAAATGGTTTATAACAAGGATAGCGGCGTATATACGCTCACAGGAGCGGGAACCAATATGTGGGGAAAAAAAGACGAATTCTTCATGGTGTGGAAAAAGATGACCGGTAATTTTATCATTTCTGCAAAAGTAGCATTTGAAGGAAAAGGCGTTAATCCGCACCGAAAAATGGGTCTGATCATCCGGGAGTCGTTGGAGCCGGATGCAAAGTACAGCGACCTGGCTGTACACGGCGACGGGTTGACATCTTTGCAGTTCCGATATCATAAGGGCGACATTACGGACGAAATGAGCCTGGGCCACATCCATGCAGACCATCTTGAAGTGGAGCGTACAGCCGATGCTATCATTGTAAGGGCCGGCATTGGTGAGTATTATGAACATCCAAGCGCAGTACTTTCAATTAAAATGCCCGAGACTTGCTATGTCGGGCTGTTTATTTGTTCGCATGAGGCGGATATACTTGAAACCTGCTATTTCTCGGATGTTTTATTACGAGAAGTACGATGGTAAATCGCTGGGTGTTGTCATACAATTTTTAATGTCATGAAATTCATACATTTCTTTTTCTGTGTCATTTTAGGATTTTTTGACACAACCGCTGTTGCACAGAATCCTGTGCGTATCGGTATCGATGGATTGTCGCATAGCCATGTGCATGGTATATTGAACGCCATGTCGCATCCTGAAATACAGATAGTTGGTATTGCCGAGAGTGACAGGGATTTGGCTAAGCGTTATGCGGAACGTTACGGATTTGACTTAAATATAGTATATAACACCGTGGAGGAGATGGTTGAAAAGACCAAGCCGGAAGGAGTGATGGCGTTTAATTCCATCTACGACCATTTACGGACAGTGGAGGCATGTGCCCCACGTGGTATTCATGTGATGGTGGAAAAACCATTGGCTGTTAGTGTCGCTCATGCCGAACGTATGGTCAAACTCTCACATCAATACAATATACTGGTGTTGACAAACTACGAAACAACCTGGTATCCGACCAACCACAAGGCATACAGTATGGTTGTGACGCAGCAAGAACTTGGTGATATCCGCAAAGTAATCATTTGCGACGGACACCAGGGACCTAAGGAAATAGGGTGTAATGCCGAATTCCTTGCATGGCTTACTGATCCAAAGCTGAATGGAGGCGGTGCGGTGGTCGATTTCGGTTGCTATGGAGCCAACCTGATGACCTGGTTGATGCAGAATCAACGTCCGTTGAAAATTTCTGCTACTTTACAGCAGATCAAGCCGGATATTTACCCGAAAGTAGACGATGAAGCAACTATTGTGCTGACTTATCCACATGCGCAGGCGATCATACAGGCATCATGGAACTGGCCGTTAAGCCGGAAAGATATGGAAGTATACGGCGCTACGGGATATGTAAAAGCACTTAACTCAACCGATATCTGCTACCGTTTGTCATCTCGACAGCCCGAAAGAAGTGAAAAGCTTCCAGCGTTGCCGGCTCCCGATGACGATCCCTTCCGGTATTTCGTATCGGTATTGAAGGGAGATACCAAAGTCGATAAAAACGATCTGTCGTCATTGGAAAATAATTTAGTGGTAGTTGAGATATTGGAAGCGGCACGTAAAAGTGCGGCGTCGGGAAAGACAATTAAATTAAAATGATTTACTTTCACCTCTCAGGCCGTTAATCCGGTTCCCGCAGAATGACGCAGATTTGTTTTTCTGCGATGATCTGCGCAATCTGCGGGAAATAAGTAAAATAACTGATGAAAAAGAAGATTATTCCTTTATTATTGACCGCTCCGTTGGTCTATCCTTGCCAGGATACTTTGGCCAAGGCGCCCAATATCATCGTTTTCCTTGCCGACGATGCAGGTATGGATTTCGGTTGCTATGGTAACAAAGGCATCAAAACGCCTCATATAGACCGCTTGGCTACACTTGGTGTCAGGTTTGAACATGCTTTCCTGACATCACCGCAGTCAAGTCCTTCGCGAACCTCCATGCTCACAGGAAAATTTGCGCATACCATTGGTACGGAAGACCTGCATGTGCCGCTTGACACATCGATTACCATGCTGCCCGAATATCTTCGTAAAGCCGGGTATACTACCGCGTATGCCTTAAAAACGCATTGGGGCGATCAAAATAACAGGAAGTTCAACACATCCATCAAAGGCAGCTATAAGCCCAATCAGGGAGGTCTGACCGATGTTTTTTTCAATAATTACACTTCTTTTATAGAAAAGAACAAAACAAATCCTTTTTTCCTTTGGGTAGGATTTATGGATCCGCACCGCCCTTACAACAAGGCTACCACTCCGCAGATCAATCGTCCTCAGGATACAACGGTACCGGCTTACTTAGTCGACGACCCGGAAACACGTGATGACCTGGCCGATTATTACAATGAGATTTCAAGAATGGACAGTGATATAGGGCGCATGATCGAAGTTCTTGAACGGAAAGGATTGATGGACAATACCGTCATTATTTTTCTGAGTGATAACGGGATGCCATTCCCAAGGGCAAAAGGGACCCTGTACGATTCGGGAATACAAACGCCTCTGGTTGTTTACTGGAAGAACAATACCCCGAAAGGTACCGTTCACAGTAACGGACTGATAAGCACCATCGACCTTGCCCCCACTATCCTCGACATGGCCGGGATAAGCACTCCGGCCGACATGTACGGAGCGTCCACACTACCGCTTATCAAACATCCCACAGAGAGGGGACGCGATTACATTTTTTCGGAACGTAACTGGCACAATTGCGACGAATACATACGTTGTATCCGTTCCGAACGATACAAAGTGATCTACAACGCCTATTACGAGCTGCCTCATGGCACAGCCTACGATCTCAGCACCAGTCCAAGCTGGTATTCGTTGAAACGCATGCAACGCAAAGGATTACTTGAGCCACAGCAACAGCAGGTATTTACATCGCCTCGTGCAATGATTGAGGTGTATGATCTGGAAAATGATCCTGACGAATTGGATAATGTAGGAGATTTACCCCAACATCGGACCGAAGCGGAAAAATTAACCCGTCTACTGGTCGACTGGCAGGAAAAAACAGGAGACCATCCGTATTGGAAGCGCCGTAGACCCGACCAAACTGATAGGATAACCGGCCTGAAGTATCTCCCGGGACAACCGGAGATGATAGATGATTGACAGTAGAAGTCGTGGAAATAGGTTCTGACACAATTTTACAACTTTTCGGGACAAAATTGACATCCGCATCCATATAAAACATGTTATTTTGTATCATCAAAAAACATGTTTTATATCATGAAGAAAACAACCGTTATCTTATTATTGTCCTTTTTATCCTTTGCCTTGCCCGCGCAAACGCTGCAATGGCAGGAGTTATAGCAATTGAATAAATTATATACTATCTTTGCGCAGCTAATCCCGTAAATCCTCAGTTTATGCCCGCCCCCTTATCCCTTGATCTTCGCAAGCGCATCATAGCCGCCAAATTGAAAGGCGACACAGAAGCCAAGAT
>JAVBSH010000152.1:0-8164 GCA_031547085.1 Bacteroidales bacterium | reverse complement strand
GGTCATGCTCTACCAACTGAGCTACTCCCGCTTGTAATACGTTTTTGAAATCGCTGTGGGGAGAGGAGGATTCGAACCTCCGAAGTCGTAAGACAACAGATTTACAGTCTGCCCCATTTGGCCGCTCTGGAATCTCCCCGGAATTATTTTTGATTTTCAATTTTTGATTGATGATTTTGTTATGATTACAAACTAAGTAAGTAATCAAAAATAATCAATCAAAAAATGGATGATGATTTCAAAAACTGGTACAACAAGTAAAGAACTTTTATTCATTGATTTTCAATCGAAAATGATCAATTAAAAATCGAAAATGTTTTTGAGCCGATGGAGGGATTCGAACCCCCGACCAGCTGATTACAAATCAGCTGCTCTGGCCAACTGAGCTACATCGGCGTTGCTCATATCGTCGATGAAAAGCTTTCAAAAACGAGTCCGCAAAGGTATGTTGTTTTTTTTTATTAACAATAGATTTTGATAATTTTTTGGAGAAATATTAATCTTTTTTTGAAATATCAGAAAATGAACAACATACAAACAGGATAAAAAATCATTGATTTCTTATTTGGAATGTATTGGAAAAAGGAATTACCTTTGTCCTAAGTTTTGGTTTGAGTCTTTCCGTCCGGAGGGACTCAAGAAAAGGGAACCAGGTGTAATTCCTGGACAGACCCGCTGCTGTAAGCTCCATGAGCCAAGGCCTGATCTCAAAGTCACTGTTGAATCTTACCACAAATGTAAGGGAAGACGGGAAGACAAGGCCGAGGGGAGTAAGTCAGAAGACCTGCCAAAACATTGACGATTCATAGCTTTCGCGGATTGGAGCTGTAATGAAGATACCAATGTTAAAAAAGTATTTCCATTTCTGTTATTCAGTTTCGTTTGCTGTGGGTGAAAAACCCACAATAAAATGAAAAAAGTTTGTCCACATTGTGGTAAGTCATTCGTATGCCGTAACCATGACATACTGAACTGTGACTGCCTGTTGGTGAACCTTACCGACGCGGATTTGCATGTGCACTATCCTGACGAATGCTTATGTATTGACTGTTTGAAACTTATTAATCAACAAATCAATAATCAACAATGAAGAAAGTTTTATTAATGTGTATAGCAGCAGTGATATTGCTTGCGAATGGATGTTACAAGGATGATATCAATGATCTCCGCGACGAAGTGGATAAGCTCAAACAGGAACAACAGTCCCAGGCCGAACAGATACAAGTTTTGCTCAATGCGTTGGATAAAAAGTTGACGGTGGTTTCGGTGACACCGACAATGAATGGAACGCAGATTGTGTTTTCGGATGGCAGTTCGGTAGTTTTTGGTACAGCTATTGTGAAAGTGGAGGAACTAAACGGCGAAGTATACTTTACCCTGAGTGATGGAACGGTTATTAAAATGCATAAAATAGAAACCGTTGCGTTGTATATCCTGAGCGAAGGCACAATGGGGAAAGGTGACAGTGACCTTGCATATTATGATATGGTTACAAAAGCCCTTACCACTAAATACTATCATACACAAAATCCGGATACACCCTTAGGCGATACCGGAAACGATCTGAAACTATATGGATCAAAAATGTATTGTGCTATAAGCGGGATAGATATCACTATTGGGGGATATATTAAAATAATAGACCCGAAAACAGGCAAGCTTGTTAAAAGTATCACAGCTACCGATGCCGATGGCAAACCCGATATGCCACGCCGCATAGCATTAGCTGGCGGTAAGGTCTATGTTACTATGTACTCTGGATCGGTGGCGCGTATTGACACAACGACATTAGAAATTACCGGACGTGTAAAACTCAGCGGAACATATCCCGAAGGGATTTGTGCTTACGGAGACAATCTCTACGTCTGCAATTCGGGACAAGGCCCTGGAAATACCATTTCGATCGTCAATATGACATCCTTTGCCGAAGAAGCAACGATTGATGTTCCGGAAAATCCTTCGATGATAGAAGCCGCACCTACCGGGAATATCTATTTTACCACAGCCGATCGTTCTTGGGGAGGCGGCGCATTGTCAAACCTCCATAAATTCAATGTTTCAAATACTAAAAATATTGCTTCTTTTGATATCCGGGCAACCCGGTTGGCTATTGGAAAAGACTATGTATACACTGTTGATACCGACTGGAATACATATGGAAGCATTGTTAACAAGGTAAGCCTAACAACAGATGCTGCAAGTACATTTGACTTGGACAAAAAATTCTATCTGGGTTACAGTGTCTTTGTTAATCCTACCAATGGTGATATATATTTTACCAACCAAATGGGACAAAATGTATATGCATACAATCAGGATGGAAAGCAAGTTTTATCACTTGCTACCAAAATACAAAACGGTTCATCCGTTGTTTTTGTTAACCGTTAAGGGTATACAATAAATTTTCTCTTTTCACACAGAGATTCGCTACATACTCCTTCATCGGAATGAACCAATTGATGATGATATTTATCCCCCGACAATGGATAATAAGGTATTCCGGTGAAGGTTTTTCATTTTTCCCAATGGAATTTTTCATTTTCAATAAAAGCATCTATGCCCCGGCAAATTTTTACCCTATCCTGTACTCTTTCGGTGATACGCCCGCATGCCTTTTAAAATATTTCCCGAAGAAAGACTGCGAGGCAAAGTTCAGTTCGTCGCTGATTTGTTGGATGGTCATGTTTGTGGATTTGAGGAGCGCTTTGGCTTCGAGCATCACATAATTGTCGATCCATTCTCCGGCAGACAATCCACCTGTTTCTTTCACCACTTTCGACAGGTATTTGGGCGTGAGGCATAATTTACCGGCGTAAAACTCGATGCCCCGTTGTTGTTTGTAATGCATTTGTACTTCGTTCAGGAATCGTTCCAGGAGCAATTCGTGTTTTGATTTCTTGTCTTTTCCCGATATTCGGGAATTATGGAGAAAACCTTGAAAGATATGATATGTCCCGTAGAAAAACGCTTGCGTCAAGTGTTTTACAATTTCCGAACGATATGGATTATCTTTCATCAGCACCGTACTTTGCAACATTTGATAGTAATGCGTCAGAATATCCAATTGTTCCGAATTCAAGGGCATGAACGGATTGCTACTGATGGAAAAGAACAGGGGCATCCGTTCTTGCAGGTTCAAAAGTAAACTATCCGAAAATCGTTTCGACATCAGGATGATGTGTCCCGAAAAATCGTCGCTGACATATTCGTATTGTAAAATCTGGTCGGGGAGAATCACCACGAGACAGGGTGCCTCAGCTGAATACGGTGTCAGGTTGATAGAACCTTTGATGGTTCCTGTCGCGCAAATCATGGCAGCCGTGACATCGAGCTTAAACGGAAAGTCGAATACAGGCATGATACTGATGTTGTTGATCAAGATGAAATCCTTATCGATCGAATGTACTTCGGAAAGATCCTCCAGCATCGCTTCCCAATTCAAAGGCGTGATCTTCTTTTTCATGTCCGTTTTTCTTACAAAAGTACATCGGAAAGGATCAAAAAGAAAGTTAATTCGACCTTTTGATCAATTTTGTAGCCCTTTTGACCTTCTTGAGAAATTATACGAATTCTATACTTATTGTCGGAAAAATAAAACAGGAATGATGACTTCTACCATTCCTGCTACTCAACCCTTTACAGGTCTATCAGATGTTTAATCCCGAGTCTTACGGGAGATTGGTACCTTTATACCAAGTGTGTCCGACTTTCACGATCGAGACAAAAAACCTTGAATAATTCAGCGGTCTACGCAAACGTGTTCTTACTGAAGATGATACTAAAGGTCTCATACTTATTTAATTTACATTACGGCATATATTGCAAAATGCATGCCGTAATGTATATTTTTGATTATCAAAGATATGATTATTGAAAAAGAAATGTATTCGATATCATACACCGGGTTATCAATCTTTTTCTACTTTCACGACTTCAATGGTTCCATCAAGCGTGATGATCAGTTCGACATCCTGTGATTGCGATTCCAACTCGAAATAATAATAGTTTCGCTGTGGCGTTTTGCAATAATATACGTCGTCTATGGTATACGATGCGTATTCCGATGCATTAAGCGCACTCATGATGTTTTGGGGAATATCGTTTTTCCTGATTTCCGTCTCTGTACGTGTCCATTCTCCACTGGCATCAAAAAGCAGTTCGCGATGAACGGTTCCATCGAGAATATCCACTTCGATCATGCCTTTTTCCGATTCGATTTCTAATATCTTTGCTTGTGGATAATTTGCGGAAATATAGACCTTTATCTTTTCGGAAAGCTCCGTCGGAAGGTATTTCCCGTTATCGTCATCGTCGTTCGAATCGCCAACGGCTTTGAGTAGTGTTCCGTCGGACGAATAATACAGGTCGTATTCCCGGTCGCCTTTCTCCACTTCCAGCACGTATACGGTTTCCATGCCTTTGCGTTCAACCATATCGATATCGTCGATGTGCCACGCTTGGTATTCACTTGCCGAAAAGGCCGTTTTCACCGCTTCGGGAAGCGCATCGAACGGAATATCCGTTTCGGTGAGGTACCACTCGCCGTCATTTCCGAACCAGGCTTCCATATCTTTGGCGTCTTTACGGAAATTGGCTACCCAATAATCGCCTTTCTTTTCCCAATCGATCCCGGTGGCGCCGGCGTATTTTGCCGTGAAGGCATCTTCCACAGTTGGGTTATCGGGATGGCGAAGGTCGTCATCTCCACAACCCGATAGTACAAATGTACCGATAACAGGTACAAGTATCAAAAAAAATCGCTTCATGATCTTTCCTTTTTAAAATTTGTTAATTGTCAATATCAATCAGGTTAAACTTCAAGTCGAATTTCAGTTCAAGTTTGTTGCTCAACGAAACTTCGTAATCGCGGCTGTCGCGGTCGATGTCGAGGATTTTAGCGCCTGCGTAATTGGCCGCAACGTAATCCTTGATTTGTTGCGGAACAATTCCGTCGGGAACTTGCGTGAATTTGCAATCCACATCTTTCCACTCCCCTTTTTTATCGAATTCCACCTTGCTCCCGTCCGCAAAAACCACTTCGTAGCTTTTGTCGAACATTTCCGTTTCCATTTTGGCGAAAGAGACTTTCACGTTCGAAAAATATTTTTCGATGAACTGCTTGGCATTCGTCGGCAATTGATCTACGGTGATGGGTTTGTCGTTATCGGCAAACACTGCGGTTGTCATCATCACCAGACTAACCGATAATAAAATTATTCTTTTCATGACTTTCAATTTTTAATTATTAAATATTTACGAAGCAAAGTTCCGGAGCAAAACTGAAAAGAATATGAAATTTCAGAAAAAAGAGTAAAAATGTGTATTTTGTTTTTGTAGTGCAGAGTAAAGACCTAACAGGTTTTCACAACCTGTTAGGTGTCAGATAAATATATCTCAGAAAAAGACGGTAAATATGTGTTTTCCGTCCGAGAATTCGTATCGAATATCCATTTTGTAGAGGTTACATATCGATTTGCAGAGCGCAAGCCCAAGCCCGGTAGAACCTTCTTTTTCCGTGCTCCGATAGAATCGATTGAAAATGACGGTTGTGTCTAAAGTTTCAGGCAAACCGCTATTGGCGATCGAAACGCGCGAAGCCGTAACAAAAATGTCGATGGAGCCGCCGATGCGGTTGTGAATGTATGCGTTTTTCAGCAGGTTACCGAACAACGCCGTGGCAAGCGCATCGTTCATATATATTTTCGGATCGGCTTCTTCGCGCATCGATACCGAAATATGACGTTCTTCGTAGACTTCCGAATAATCTTCCGTCAACTTTTTAATCAAGCCGTTCACCGATATTTCCTTCCTGTTGGGAAATTGGTTGTTCTCGATCTTGGTGAGTAGCAGCAGGGTTTTATTGAGTTTGACGAGTTGATCAAGCGAATGTTTTATTTTTAGGATTTCACCCAATTGGTTTTCGGTGAGTTGCGGGTCTTCCGCCAACATTTCCAATCGGTTGACAGAAGCGGCCAACGGCGTCTGCAACTCGTGCGAGGCGTGTCCGATAAACGATTTTTGTTGTTCGTATGTTTCGATGTTTCGACGAGCGCTGCGAACAACCGCTTCGTTCAGCTTGCGGAATTCGGTTACGTTTGTGGGATTAACGAGTTCAACGTTTTTCTTTTCCACGCCGAAATTGTCCATCCACTTCAACAGGACATACAACGGCTTGAAGTTCCGATGCAGGATCCACCAATTGATGCCGATAATCACGAACAGCAACGCCAGATAGAGAAACACGATCCAATGCAGAATGGCTTCCCGCAAATCCTCCTTCTCGATGGTCGGGATGGAAACCGTCAACTCGTAATATCGGTCATCCGTATCGGTGAAGATCGTTTTGAGAACACGTGCGGGTTCGGTTTCTTTCTTCGACGCGATGTATACCGTTTCGTCATAATATTGTATGGCAGGGTTTTGGGCAGCATATTCGGGCGTTACCTCTTCGATATAATAACTGTTGTTCGTCCCGTTGTCCTCCGCGGGCAACGCTTCCCCTGTCAACGCCCGCCGGATGATGTTTTCCGAATAATCCTCCAGCGAATCGTCCGTTTCATCGTTGATCTCCTCGATGATGATGAAATAGAACAACCCCGCCCACGCTGCCATCAGTACCAGCAGGGCGAGCGACACGCGCGATGTGATGCGGAAAGATAAATTCATGATTCTTCGGCAATCAGTTTATACCCGAAACCGTACACGGCTTTGATCTCGATATTTGCACCCGCGTCGCTCATCTTCCTGCGCAGGTTCTTGATCTGTGCGTAGATGAAATCATAGTTGTCCGCCTGATCAATGTGATCGCCCCAAACAGCTTCGGCCAATGTCGTTTTCTCGACCAACCGGTTCGGACGGGCGATGAAATAATTCAGAATATCATATTCCTTCCGGTTCAGCTCGAGAGGCTTATCATTAACATATACTACGAACTTGTCGGGAACCACTTTTACATTGCCCAAGCCGATGAATATTTCGCCCTGGTTACGATTCCGCCGAATGAGGCTTTTGATGCGGGCGTTGAGTTCCGACAGATGGAAAGGTTTCGCGAGATAATCGTCGGCGCCGGTTTCCAATCCTTCGATTTTATCGTCGACCGAATCTTTTGCCGATATGATGATCACGTTTTCCTGTTTGTGCAGCTTTTTAAGTTCGCGCAAAAGCGTCAACCCGTCGCCGTCGGGCAACATGATGTCAAGTAGGATACAATCGTAATCGTACAACGACACCTTTTCGAACGCTTCGCGGAATGTTGCCGCCGTTTCCACCACGTATCGTTCCTTTTCGAGGAATTGTGTCATGATTTCCCGCAACGACGGTTCGTCTTCTACAATCAATATTTTCATTACGGTTCCGATTTTTTCGCAAATTACGGATTAAAAACTGAAAAAAGACTGAAAAATATACGATAACGAGTAGTGTATCTGATGTAAGAAAATGAATCCCGAAAACGGAAACTGTGATAAAAGTCTGAAAAACAATTGGAATTAGAGGATTCCATTTTTCGTTTTTCGAAAAAACAAAACAAGAAATACCATAGGTACAATTGCCAATAAATGTTTCAAATCGATCAAATCCTTGTTTCTGCCGATTTCGGTTACCAAATTTAAAATAAATTGCAGGAACAAGCAGATAACAAAGGCTACTCCGTAGTTTTTCAATTGATTGACATGACGAATTTCGGAATTGTCGACATCCATTATCCGAAAAATGAATATAAAATAAAAAATCGTATTCAGTAACAAAAACACGATCAATGCGATAAGTATCAGTTGTACTTTATGAAAATCAAAAATCAACGATAACGAAGCGATTACCGTTGAAAGAACAATTATTGTTTTTAAGATGTTGGAGAACTTGATTTGTTGATATACTTTTACAATAATTGTCCATAAGACAATCAAAATAAGTATATTAAAAATATTATACAGTATCGGGATAATGAGATAGAGATATGAATAATGGGGTTGCACCATTTCAACAATCCAATGCAATAAATGTAAAATCACAATTGATAAGCCACTTAATAAGTACTCTGCATTAAATAAACGCCGCTTTAAAATTTTTGAAGTTCACCAGTTCCTCAAACTCTATTTTATATTCCTGTCCCACAGAAGTCAAAATATTATCCAGAGCCATTTTGAGTGACTCCCAAGAAGAATAA
>JAVBSH010000254.1:0-41488 GCA_031547085.1 Bacteroidales bacterium | reverse complement strand
ATTGTACCCGGTGCAATCCTGCATTCCACCCGCAAATGGAGATCGTATTTCTCGATGAACGACCTGTCCAATGCCGTAAAGGGAATATCAGAAAGTTTATAGTTATCGTTTATAAACTTTGTCAGGTGATTGAAGGCGTACCAATAGGACTTTGCCGACCCTTCTTTTCGGTTCACACCGACGCGCTGTTCAAAATTCTCATTGTGGGTGCGGAAATAGGCCAGCAATGTTTCCTGTCCGTAGGCCATACCGAGTAGAACGACTTTCACTTCTTCGGCTGTAACCTTATCCCTGACTGCGGACAGTTCACGGTAGTATGAAAGGGCGGACGCTCTGATCTCGTCCAACTCCTGATTGATTTCGATTGCCGCCTGACTTTTCCCGGCAGCACGACCAGCAGCCCATAATGCTACCGGCACGGTCATTTTCGCACTGAATTTTGTTTCGGAATTACCGACGGTAAGCCGAGCCATGACGGGACACTTGCCGTCCTCTTTCAACTCGTTCCTTTTGAGGTAGAACGACACCTTTACTTCTTGTTTCATGCCTCTGTTCTTTTAATTACAAAATTAATTGATACAGAGCGATTTGAAGCCATGAAAAACATAGCGGAACGGGGAAAGAAAACCCGTTTTTCAGCCTAAAAACCATATTTCCCCGTTTGCTTGGGAAAAAAGCGGTATCTTTGACTGGCAATTAGAAGAAAAACGAGCGTTCTTTGTTGGTTTTGGTGATGTTCAAGGTGTTGTCCCGGAGGTTAAGCTGCATCCGTTTTGCAATTGAAAAGGGCAACGGATAAGGGGCTAAACTCTCGCTTAACTACGCTTTATTCTTCCATTTTAGCCCTAAGAAGAACATAGCGAAACGACGCTAAACAAACCTAATTACCAAATACTTATCTCTATTTCTCCTAATATTGCTGTTTATCCGAGGGCTTTTAGTATTTTTGTAAAAAACATAATGTACAAAAAAATATAAACTGTACATTATGTACAAAATATACAGTTATAAAAATTTGTTTAACAAGCGGTTATAGAGTGTGGCAGAGTCCCATCTTCCACCCAGAAAAGGCTAAGACAAAGCCGTCAAAAGTAAGATAGACCTTATAAATTCAATGAATTTGTAAGGTTTTTTTGATTTGTCCAGACAAGATGTTTCAACGTTTTAAATATTCTCCTCCCAAACGATAAACGCCCGACTCTCTACTTTGAAAATCAGGCATTTATTATTATTTATTGTTGCCCCGCTAGGATTCGAACCCAGACATACAGAACCAGAATCTGCGGTGCTACCATTACACAACAGGGCAATTGCGGCGCAAAGGTAATTATTTTTCAGAAACAAAAATAACCCAAAGGAAATTTTTTTTTTTTACTTTACAAATGGCGTATAGGAATATCCACCGGCTGATGCCTTCGCTATCTTACCCATACCAGGGAAGGCAATGTGCATTCCGGCAATAGGAATATTATTTTGGGCGACATATTCCAGTACCTTTTTGCGCGAAGCAATGGCCATGTCAGGATTCACATCGTAGGTCATCGCCACCTGCGGATAGGTTATTTGAATGGCCATAGCATGTGTCAAGTCGCCCCAGATAAGGAATTTATCTTTGCCGGATACCACCATGAACGACGTGTGACCAGGAGTGTGTCCGTAGCTTGCAACTGCTTGCATTCCGGTAAATAGAGCATTCGGCTTTTTGTCAATCTCAGCCGGTTGAAAAAGATGCAACTTCGATTGGTAGGTTTCGATCACCTTACGGGCGTTCGGATTCTTGGCTTCATCACTCATCCAGTAATCGTGTTCCGGCTTGGCCAAGTATACTTCGGCCTTGGAAAAGGTAGCTTGTCCGTCCTTAAGCATCCCTCCGATATGATCGCCGTGCATGTGGGTTAACAGGATGACGTCTATTTGTTCGGGAGTAACACCAAACGATTTCAGGTTATCGAAAAGATTACGCCCGTAACCGGTATCCACTAATATGGTTTTACCAGGCATCCGCACCAGGAAAGTATTACACGAATTTGGAAAAGTACCGTCGGGAACACATTTCTGGAGCATTTCTGGTGTAGCTCCGACAAAAATACTGCTTTTGCCCGTGTTTTGTCCTTCCGAAAGAAGGCATACTTCGAACGCACCGACCTTATAAGTAAAAACGTTCGGGTTTTCCTGTGCCGATGTAATAACCGATGTCAAACTAATGGCCAACATGAGACATCCAAAAAACTTTTTCATACAATATTATTTATATAACAATTCAACTTTCTAAGATGTTGTTTAATTTTAACACAAAAGCACACAATGGACGATCACGAAGTTATACAAAAGATTTACGACACACGACACATCGGTTTGAAAACCACCGAAATGCTACCTTAGTGCGCCTTTGTGACATTCCTTAGCGATACTTTGTGTTTAATCGCATAACAAGGTCATGCAAAAATAACCATTTTTATGGATGGTGGTTGTTCAGAAAAACAAATTTTGTGTTTATTTGTGCAGCGAGTAATCCTTATACTTGACGCTTAGCAATGCCAGCATATGGCTGAATGTTTCGATAGCCGCAGTTGTTTCAGCTGATGGCGCAATACCTTTGATCCGCATCATCATTAACATATATAAGGCATTCAGGCAAACCTCCATCTCCGTGGCTCCCGGCGCCGATTTCTTTTTCAATTCGGCAATATATGGTTGTGCCATGTAATATGCTTCCCGGTATTGTGGTTCGTTCAGGTCATTGATCAGGGTCAGGTGCAAATCGTTCAGTTGATGTACCTGCTCTACCAAGAAACCAAGATGCCCACTCGCTTCAATTTCTTCGCCTTTCATTTGATCAATAAGGCTTTGATACCATTGAGTCATTTGTTGCAACACATCTCCGGGCTGCTCGAAGCGGCTGAGTATATTCGTCTTAACCTGTTCCATATTGAGATCATTGGCACGCAACAGATCCTCAATATGCCACATATATAATATGTATTCAACAATATTTTCCTTTTTCTTCTGTGTAGCAATAATCATAGCGAAGTTAATTTTTCAATATCCCTGCGTTCTTTTTTGGTAGGACGTCCTGCGCCACGGTCACGTTGAACAAAAGCCGTCAGCCGTGACACTTCTGCTTTATCCAGCTCATCCAGTGGCGTGGTATCGACAATATAATTTTTCACCAAGGAAGCTGATTGCCTTTTGTCCAATAATTGAATTACTTCGTAGGTATATACAATCGGCAGTTTCTTCACGGTCAACTTATCACCTACTTTTACATTCCGCGAGGGCTTAACTTCCGCCCCGTTCACCAACACCCGGTGCTTCTCACATTCTTCGGCAGCTATACTGCGTGTTTTGTAAATCCTTACCGACCACAAAAACTTATCTATCCGAACAGTATCCATTGAACATTTTTGATTTATGATTTTCGACTTTTGATTAAATGGAACCCGATTTACTTGTAACTTGTAACTTGTAACTTGTAACTCGTACCTATTACTTATTATTGAAAAAATTCATGGTTCGTTCGAGGCCGATGGTCCCAAAACTCCGTACAATATCTGAAGTCAATTTGAGCCTGTCAGACAATGCTTTTTCCTCTTCTTCCGTCCACTCGCCCAGCACATAATCAATTTGGCGGCCTTGTGCGAAACCGTTACCTACCCCAAAACGCAAACGTGCATAATCCTGGGTACCCAGCACATCGTTGATGTTTTTCAATCCGTTGTGCCCGCCATCGCTGCCTTTCGCTTTTAAACGAAGCGCCCCGAAAGGCAAAGCAAGATCGTCAACCAAAACCAACAAATGATCAAGTTCCACTTTTTCCTTTTGCAACCAATAATTTACAGCCCGTCCGCTCAGGTTCATGTATGTGGATGGTTTTAAAAGTATAAACGTACGTCCTTTATATTTGTACTCCGTAACGAATCCGTAACGTTTATCGGCGAATTCGAGCTTTTCTTCCACAGCCAACCAATCCAACATCCGGAAACCAATATTGTGGCGTGTGTCGGCATATTCGTCGCCGATATTTCCTAAACCTGCAATTAAATATTTCACAACAAAAATACCTCTATCGTTTAAGCCGCAAAAGTACAAAAAACGTTGTAAACGTTTATAACGTTATAACATTTATAACGTTGATGCGTTGATTTAATGCACTTTGTGTCAATTTTCAATTCCCAATTCTCAATTCTCAATTGTTTGTGGGTAAAATAATTGAAAATTTATTTGTTATTCCGCAAAAAGTATCTACTTTTGCAAGCCGAAAAATCATAAGAATTTTATAATGTACGCAATCGTAGAAATAGCAGGTCAGCAGTTTAAAGTCAATAAAGACCAAAAAATATTTGTCCATCGTCAAGCTGGAGAAGTGGGAGATAAATTGTCATTCGACCAGGTTTATCTGATCGATGATGAAAAAAACGTCACGGTAGGTACACCTGTTGTAGAAGGCGCAACGGTGAGTACTTCGATCGTTTCGCACGTTAGAGGTGACAAAGTTTTGGTTTTCAAAAAGAAAAGAAGAAAAGGCTATCAGAAAATGAATGGCCATCGCCAGGACTTTACGCAACTTCTGATTGAAGGCATTACTGTATAAGCATATTATTGAAGATAAGATAAACTGAAGAAAAATGGCACATAAAAAAGGCGTCGGTAGTTCGAGAAACGGACGTGAATCCGAAAGTAAACGATTAGGTGTTAAACTGTTTGGAGGCCAAGTATGCAAGGCTGGTAATATTTTGGTACGCCAACGTGGCACCCAACATAATCCGGGCGAAAATGTAGGTATGGGACGCGATCATACGCTTTATGCATTAATCGATGGAACCATCCAATTCCGTAAAAAAGCAGACAACAAATCATTCGTGTCGGTTGTTCCTTTTGCTGAGTAACCGCAGGCACCATTATATAAAAAAGGTCTCCACGCGGAGGCCTTTTTTGGTTTCGAGTTTTTAGTTTCGGGTTAAGCAAAGCCCTGAAACCCAAACTCGAAACCCGAAACTCGAAATTTATTAATAATATGTTGACCATCAAATTTATCGAAGAGCATAAGGAGGAAGTTATCAGTCGGTTGGCTGTCAAAGGATTCCACGCCGAAGAAATCATCGGGCAATTGCTTGATATCGATACGCAACGCAAAAAAACACAAACACAGGCAGATAACCTGCAAGCCGAACTCAATGCCAAATCAAAGGAAATAGGCATATTGATTAAATCGGGACAAAAAGAAACGGCCGAAGCAACAAAACAGGAAATTGCCGGGATAAAAGAACACGCTGCAAACTTGGTGCGCGAACAGGAAGCAGCGGAACAAAAATTGAAAGATCTGCTGGTATTACTGCCAAATCTCCCGCATGAATCAGTGCCACATGGAAAAACGGCTACCGATAATGTGGTAGTGCACACGGGCGGCGTTACACCAACATTACCTGCCGATGCCCAACCTCATTGGGAACTGGCAAAAAAATACGACCTGATTGATTTCGAATTAGGTGTAAAACTTACCGGTGCAGGATTTCCTGTATACAAGAATAAAGGTGCACGCCTGCAACGCGCCCTTATCAGCTTCTTTCTCGATCAAGCTGTTGCTGCGGGATACCGGGAATTCATTCCTCCGCTGATGGTGAATGAGGATTCGGGATTCGGTACAGGACAGTTGCCTGACAAAGAAGGACAAATGTATCATGTGACAGTGGATAACTTTTACCTGATCCCTACGGCGGAAGTTCCCGTTACAAATATCTACCGCGATGTAATCCTAGAATCTGCCGATTTTCCGGTAAAGATGACCGCTTACACGCCCTGTTTCCGTCGCGAAGCCGGTTCGTATGGCAAGGATGTACGCGGATTGAACCGCTTGCATCAGTTCGACAAGGTCGAGATCGTTCGTCTCGAACACCCCAACCATTCGTACCAGGCGCTCGACGAAATGGTCGCCCACGTGGAATCGCTGGTACAGAAACTGGAATTACCATACCGCATCTTAAGGCTGTGTGGTGGCGATATGAGCTTCACGTCGGCCCTGACGTATGATTTCGAAGTATATTCGGCCGCCCAGAAAATGTGGCTCGAAGTAAGTTCCGTATCCAATTTCGAGTCCTTTCAGGCTAACCGCCTCAAGTTACGTTACCGCGACGAACAAAGCAAGAAACCGCAGTTGGCGCATACGCTTAATGGAAGCGCTTTGGCATTACCCCGCATTGTAGCCGCTCTGCTCGAAAACGGACAAACCGTTGGGGGAATACAGCTTCCCAAGGCATTACATTCATACACGGGTTTCTCAAAAATAGATTAAAAGAGGAAACGATTTTATCACTTTTATAAAATTTTGAATGTGTGAAGATTTCTTCTTCACACATTTTTTTTATAATCAAGGCTTTAAGATTTTTTGAAATACCCTAACCGGAATATTTTAACATTTATTCACAAATTAGGCACGCTTTTTGATTTTTTGTTTAACAGAGGTAGGGTCTCAGGACTGAAACCCTAAATGTTCTTATCAGGCGCCGATGTTTTTTGCTTAGCTGTCGAAGACTGGCAGCTATGGATACGTAAAATTTTCTTTACATGGTTGCCGGAGTACAACCGGTAACAAAAAACGTTTAAAACTTTTTTTAATGGAAACGAAAAAAAGCGACCGAGCGAATCTCGAGAAAAAACGCAGCGTGTTTTTTCAAATGGGATTGTTGATAGCCTTAGGCTTTGCCTTCGTAGCATTTGAGTGGCAAGTAGCCCCTCGTATTTCGGATATCACGTGGAATCCTGTTTCCACGACAGATATTATAGAAATTGATGTGGTTCGAACCTTCCCATCCGAGCCTCCACCTCCACCTCCAGCGCCACCCCAACCCAGTTTCGAACTGGAAATTGTAGACAATACAGTGGACCTTGGCGATGCAACAGATTTTACCTTTGACATTGAAAATGGTAATAATATTCTTCCTGCTGATCTTTTTACGAAAGCAATTGTAATCGAGGAAGATGAAGACATTATCTTTGACATAGTAGAATCAAATGCATTGTTCAACGGAAAACCGGCCGACGAAGCTTTCAGGAATTATATCAGCCAAAATCTGAAATATCCCCAGGTAGCTATTGACAATGGTGTCTTTGGTAAAGTATTTGTACAATTTGTTGTTGACCAAAAAGGTAACGTAATCGATGTACAGGTTGTACGCGGTGCCGATCCATCGTTGGACAATGAAGCAATACGATTGATCAAATCGTCCTCTGGGATGTGGACACCTGGTAAACAACGTGAAAAGCCGGTGAAGGTACGGTATACTTTTCCGATCACGTTTAAATTGCAATAATTTGATTTACAAATGCAAAGCGATTTGTTAAAAACAAAATCGTAAAAAAAACGTTTTTTTATTGTGAGTTAATAAAATAATATATATTTTTACGAACCTAAAAAAATTAAAAATCGTTATGGAACTGAAGAAAAGTGATAAAGCGAATTTAGACAAAAAACGCGGTCTCTTTATGGAGATAGGTATCTTGATCGCGTTGGGATTCGTTCTTCTCGCTTTCGAATGGCAAGTTGCCCCGAAAGTTGAGAAGTCAGACGAAGGCCCTGCTCAAGTGGCAATTGAGGAAGAAATAGTGCCGATTACCCGTCAGGAAGAACCGCCACCACCTCCTCCGGAACCACCAAAACCGACCGACTTTTTGGACATCGTTTCTGATGACGTGCATGTTGATAGCAATATTGAAATCAACGTTGATACCGACCAAAATACGGAAATTGAGATCGTTGAATTTAAAGCGGCAGAAGTTGTAGAAGAAGTTGAAGAAGAAGTGTTTACCATTGTTGAAGACATGCCTATGTTTAATGGTAAGCCTGCAGAAGAAGGATTTCGTGATTATGTAGGAAGTAATACTAAATATCCTTCTGTTGCACAGGAAAACGGAATCTCAGGAAAAGTAATCGTAGAATTTACCATCAATCAGAAAGGTGAATTGGTTGATGCAAAAATAATGCGACCTATTGACCCGTTATTGGATGCTGAAGCATTACGTGTGATCCGGTCGTCACCCAAATGGACACCGGGAAAACAACGTGGGAAAACAGTAAAAGTTAAATACTTCTTCCCTGTTGTATTTAAACTGAATAATTAACATTGTTTCATAAAATGAAAAGCTCTGGCTTCACTTTGGAGGTCAGGGCTTTTTTTATATAAAGAAGCCCACCCCCAACCCTCCCAAAGGGAGGGAGAAGAATGATGCCAAGTTGATTTTGTTTTGATGCGCTTTGTGCTAATTTTCAATTATCAATTATCAATTAGTTTTGTATGCCCCAAGATTTAATAACAGCAAGAGAACCCGAAAAAGCAGTGTTGGTAGGGATCATCACCTCCGGACAAAAGGAAGCTGAAGCCGAAGAATATTTGAAAGAGCTGGCTTTCCTGACGGATACGGCTGGCGGAGTGCCGGTAAAACGATTCACACAACGCCTGGATACACCCAACCCAGCTACGTTCGTAGGAGCTGGCAAGTTAGAGGAGATCCGCGGATATGTCAAGGAAAATGACATCGACCTGGTGATTTTCGATGATGACCTATCCCCGTCGCAGTTGCGCAATATTGAGAAATCGCTGGAATGTAAGATTCTCGACCGGACCAACCTGATCCTTGATATTTTTGCAAAGCGGGCGCAAACTTCTTATGCCAAAACACAAGTAGAGTTGGCGCAATACCAATACCTGCTGCCACGGCTCACCCGCATGTGGACGCACCTCGAACGGCAACAGGGCGGTATCGGTAGCCGTGGACCAGGAGAATCGGAAATAGAAACCGACCGCCGTATTATCCGCGATAAGATTGCCCGGTTGAAAGAACAGTTGAAGAAGATTGACCAGCAAATGGTGATCCAGCGGAAGAATCGGGGCAATGTTGTCCGTGTAGCTTTGGTCGGGTACACCAATGTAGGCAAATCGACCCTGATGAACCTGTTGAGTAAATCGGATGTTTTTGCCGAGGACAAACTTTTTGCAACACTTGATACTACGGTACGTAAAGTAGTCATCAACACTTTACCGTTCCTGCTGACCGACACGGTAGGTTTCATCCGCAAACTGCCGCACCACCTGGTGGAATCGTTCAAGTCGACACTGGATGAAGTGCGCGAGGCCGATATCCTGGCACATGTGATCGATATTTCGCACCCTCGGTTCGAAGAGCAGATAGAGATTGTACAACAGACGTTGCACGACCTCAATGCTCAGGAAAAACCAACCATCATGATTTTCAATAAGATCGATCAATACCAATACATCCAAAAAGATGAGGATGACCTCACGCCCATGACGGATGCCAACATCAGCCTGGAAGAGTTGGAACAAACCTGGATGGCACGGAATAATCAATTGAATGTGTTCATTTCGGCCAAGCAAAAACATAATGTTGAACAACTAAAAAGCATTTTATACCAGGAGGTACGAAAAATACACTCGCTGCGGTATCCGTATGAAAATCACCCGGATTATTACGAGTAAAGAATGAAAATAACATTCCTCTGGATAGGTAAAACTACCGACTCGTGGTTACAGGAAGGTATTGATGTGTATATCAAACGCCTGAAACATTATGTATCCTTGTCGGTTGATATGATCCCGGCGCCCAAAAACCTGCCGAAACAGGATATTGCAAAACAGAAGGATATGGAAGGAGAAGCCATCCTCAGCCGGATCTCATCAACCGATGAGGTATACCTGTTGGACGAACGGGGAACAGATTATTCGTCGGAAGGACTGGCCGATTTCCTGCAAAAAAAGATGTCGGCAAGCGTGAAACACTTGGTTTTGATAATCGGCGGACCATTCGGTTTTTCGGACAAGGTGTATCAACGGGCCAACGGACAACTATCCTTTTCGAAATTGACCTTTTCACATCAAATGATCCGCCTGCTGGTTTGCGAGCAAGTATACAGGGCATTTACCATCATACGTGGCGAGTCATATCATCACAGCTAAATTGATGATCGATCATTGACTTTGAATATTCATGCGATAAAATAAAAATCAATATCCTGAAGAATTGATCAACGACCTGCAATCATTATTCATGCAATATGCCCGGCAACACCGGCTTCTGACACCGGGTTGCAAGGTACTTGTTGCAGTGAGCGGCGGAATCGACTCCATGGTGATGCTCCATCTATTACATGCGAGCAACGTCGATTGTGCCGTAGCACACTGTAATTTCGGTTTGCGGGGTAACGAGTCGGATAACGATGAGCGTTTTGTTTGTGAGAAAGTTGTCGAATATGGCTTTCGCTTGCATACAAAATATTTTGAAACAATGGATTATGCTTCCCAGAAAGGGCTTTCCATACAAATGGCTGCACGGGAATTGCGTTATCAATGGTTCAATGAGCTGGCCGGTCAGTTTGGTTATGAGTCCATTGCTATTGCCCATCATCGCGATGACCGTATCGAAACCATGGTCATCAATCTTGCACGAGGAACCGGAATACGGGGATTAACCGGTATCAAGCCGAGGAACGGAAGGTTGATCCGTCCGTTGCTTTTTGCTTCGCGCCAGGATATAATAGATCATGCAAAAGAAAATGGAATCGAATTCCGTGAAGATTCAAGTAATGCCAGTGATAAATATGCCCGTAATTACATCCGTCATCATGTGATTCCGGGTTTGGAACAATTTTTTCCCAGCCTGCAACAGACCATCGAACGTGACATGGAATATTTTTCGGGTGTTGAAGCGTTCTACAATGATGCGGTGCAAGGCTACACAAAGGAAGTGGTCAGTGAAAAAGACGATTTGGTGTATATTGACCTACAAAGCCTGATCAAAAGCCCCTCCCCTCCTACCCTATTGTACGAAATCATCAAACCATTCGGGTTCTCCGGTTCTGCTGTTACCGATATCCTGCATGAAACCGTGCATCCATCCGGGCGGCAGTTCTTCAGCTCCACCCACCGTCTGCTTTGCGACAGACAATCGCTTGTAATTCAAAAACTGGAAGAGAACACACCACAGGAATATTTGATTGACGATCAAACATCCGAGATACAGGTTCCTATCGGTATGACCTTTCACATATTAAAAAAAACACAAGGGTACAAACCGGCAGCAGATCCCGCTATTGCCTGCCTGGATTACCGGAAACTACACTTTCCTTTGCTGTTACGCAAATGGCAACACGGCGACTCGTTCTGTCCGTTGGGTATGAAAAATATGAAGAAACTCAGCGATTTTTTCATTGATAACAAGTTATCAATCTTTGAAAAGGAACAGTGCTGGGTATTGGTATCGGGCGGACAAATTGCATGGATCGTCGGACGACGGATCGACGACCGGTTCAAGATTAGTGATGAAACAAAACAAGTGATAGAGGTTACTTTAAGTAATTGACAATTGATGAATATCAATTTTGAAACCTCTTCAGCAAAGGAGCAATCCCGGTAGCAACCAACCCGATGAATGCAATGATTCCCAGTGACCATCGCAGATTAAGCGCTTGCGCCACAAACCCGATGACCGGAGGACCAATAAGAAAACCCAGGAACCCGATGGTAGATACTGCCGCCAATGCCGGACCAGGTTGCATTGTTTCCGATTTACCGGCCATGCTGTAGCACAGCGGCACAATAGAGGATGTACCGAAACCGACGAGCAGGAACCCGATAGTGGCTGTGGCAAGATACGGAAAGATAACTGCCAGCAATAATCCCAGGGCGATCATTACACCACTGACCTGAACCACGTGAATAGCGCCAAAACGCGAAACAAAACGGTCGGCTGTGAAACGTCCACAGGCCATCGCAAACATAAATGCAATGTAGCCAAGACGTACCAGTTCCTGCGGCGGGTGGATCACCTGTTCGAAATAAACGCCGCTCCAGTCGAACATCGAGCCTTCGCAAACCATACTACCAAAGGCTATGATACCCAACATCATAATATAACGATCGGGCTTGACAAAGAAACCGGGTTGATTCTTGACCGTTTGCTTTTCCACATTTCCGGCAAGGCGGCTGTCGCGCGGCAGCATCGACCCACGCATCAACAGCAAGGTGCACCAGGCCAATACGGCAATCATACAAAAATGATAGAACGGCGAGACATGTATCCCGACCATCCAGACGCCAATGAGTCCGCCTACGAAACCGGCCAGGCTCCACAAACCATGAAACGAAGCCATGATACTACTCCGGTACAGTCGCTCGACACCAACCCCCTGTGTATTAACGGAAATATTACACATGTTGCCTGCAATGCCGAAAAGGGTCAGGCTGAACAGTAATTGCCAGATGGATACAGTGCTTCCCAAACACACCAGGGCCAACGGATAAAAAAACACAGCAAATGATAAGGTTTTCTTACTTCCGAAACGGCTGACCATATAACCTGCCAGGGTCATCGTGGCCAACTGTCCTACCGGCAATGCAAAAAGGACACTACCCAGTTGGGCATCATTCATGTGCAACGATTCCTTGATGTCGGGAATACGGCTTGCCCAGCTCGAAAAAACTAATCCCTGGATAAAATAAAATGAACTGACTGAAAATCTGAAGTATTCCAGTGTTGTGAAAGAGAAGAATTTCATGCGGCAAATATCCGTTATATTCCGAAAACCCGCAAGCGATAAATGAAATTCGTACATTTGCATGTTTTCCGGTAACAAAGTTGGTCATAAGCACCTGACGATTTGTTAATACCGATGAACTAAAATTGTTATACCGCGTTTTACCATCATAAGGACATATTTCTCAATATCAATAATCATCATATCATGAAGCGTTATACATTATTTCCGGTTTGCCTTTTTTCTTTCTTGTTTTTTGGAACCACCACCAAATCGAATGCCCAGGATAAAAAAGCAAAAACAAGTTTTTACCAGTTAAGTTTTACTTCGCTTGACGGGAAGAAAGTCGATTTTTCTACGTTTAAAGGGAAAAAAGTATTGATTGTCAATACTGCATCGAAATGCGGATTTACCCCGCAATATGCCGACTTGCAAAAACTGTCGGACCAGTATAAGGACAAACTAGTGGTGGTCGGTTTCCCCTCCAATGATTTCGGTAAGCAGGAACCAGGTACAAATGAGGAGATCGCCAACTTTTGCCAGGTAAACTATGGTGTCACCTTCCTGATGATGGAAAAGTCGGATGTGAAAGGTAAAGACAAAAATGTGGTGTACCAATGGCTTACCAATAAGGACAAGAACGGCTGGAACACCGAGGAACCCAGTTGGAACTTTTGCAAATACCTGGTAGATGAAAATGGGAACCTGCAAAAATTTTACTCTTCAAGAGTAACCCCGATGAGCGAGGATATCACAAAAGAAATATGACATACTGATCGTGTTCGGCACAATGTTTCGCTACATTGTAGCTAAAGTAAAAACGGTGTGTTCCTAAAATAGAACACACCGTAAAGTTATTTTATTTATACCGCTGACTCTGAAATGATTTAAGAATATTTACCTTTAACAAAAACACTGTCAATTACTAAAAGTTTTCCAATCTCATCTTTGGTAGTATTTTGTTGAATATTTCGAAACATTTGACTGGTATTGTCTGTTAAAATAATGATTATTCCATCTAATATATTTTTTAATCATGTCAAAGAAAATTATAGTTTCCGGTATCTTTATCATCATAAGCTTCGTTTTTATCAATTCGCTACTGGCCCAACCGGCCGGTTACAAGCAAGTAAACCCATTCCACGAGCGATACGCCGATAGTTTGAAAACCATGGATTATAAACCCATATTTCCCATTTGGGCAAGAAAGGCTTATAAGAAAGGGTTCGATGTTCCTTTACCCTACGGCATTGGTGTGAATTATTTCTATATGAAACAGGGTATTGACATTACCAACACGCAGATCGGGTTCAACGGCGGCACTCCCATTAACCTGAACGACGCCCTGCAATACGGCGATGTGGTGAACACTACCAACGTGTTGACTTTCCGCCCCGATATCTGGATATTTCCCTTCTTGAATGTATACGGTGTATTGGGCTATGGTTCTTCCGAAATAGTAGTGCCTATTATGTCGGTTGCCGGACAGCCGGTGGATATCTCGACCACTCAGGATTTTGGCGTCAGTTCCCTGGGTTTCGGCGTGACGCTTGCCGGAGGTATCGGCCCCGTGTTCCTGACCGTTGATAATAACCTGAACTGGGCAAAGTCAACAGTGGTGGACAAGGCTATCCCGGCCTACAACCTCGATGCGCGTGTAGGGCATTGTTTTGTGAGCCCCCGCCATCCCGAGCAAAGCATCACCATTTGGGTAGGAGTTTTCATGCAAAGCATACGCTCGAGCACCATAGGGCATATTGCCATGAGCGACGTCCTAGCCGCTGGAACGATAGACGACCTGAAAAATCAGGTGGATGCCAGTAAATTGCCGCAGGATGCCAAAACAAAAATAGACGATGCGTTGGATAACCTGGAAAACACCACGGTTGATTACCAACTGGACAAAAAAGTGGCCGGGCCCTGGAATATGATTCTCGGTGCACAATACCAGTACAACAAGCATTGGCAGGTACGCCTGGAACTGGGTGGAGTTGGTGAGCGTTCGCAACTGATGCTGAGCCTCAATTATCGTTTCCAATAATATAACGGACAAAGCCATGAGAAAATTTTTGTTGTTCCTGATCTCCATCATGGTTGCATCGGTTCTGCAAGCCCAGACTATCCCAACACCAAGTGACACGTTGACCAAAAGAGAGTTACGCAAACTGAAACGTGCTGAGAAGGTTCGCGAAGGAAAATTCCTGATCACTCCTCTGGTAGGACCAGCCTACACACCCGAGTTAGGTTTTACCATTGCGGGCGGTATACTTACTTCGTGGCGTACAGACAAAACCGATAGCACCCTGCAACGCTCGTCGGCACCGATTAATGTAGGTTGGGGATCTGTGGGGGCGATGTTTGTTTCCAGTAAGATCACTACGTTCTGGAACCACGACAAGATAAGGGCAAATGCCGATGTGTGGTATAAGAACATGACCGACAATTATTTCGGTATCGGATACGATGCAGGCGAGCATACACCCAAATCCGACAGTACTACCCAATACAAACGACAGTGGTTCCAGCTGAAACCACAGATTTTGTGGCAGTTCAAAAAGAATTATTTCATTGGTGGCATTCTCGATCTCAATTACACGAAAGGAAAGGACCCTTGCGAACAGGTGGCGAATGACTCTTATTACATGAAATATAATGACCGGCCTTTTAATGCTGGTTTGGGCATCATGATGCAGATCGATAGCCGCGACATTGCGGTGAATGCGTGGAAAGGATGGTTTTTGGATGTGGATGCGACGTTTTATGGACACTATCTGGGTGGAAAAAACAATTACCAGGTATATAATCTTGATGTGCGCCATTATATCAAAATCGTAAAGCTTGGGCATACGCTGGCCTTGCAACTCAGGTCGCGCTTTGCCGTGAACGATGTGCCATACGGCGAAATGTCGCAACTGGGAACTCCGTTCGATTTAAGGGGATACCTGTGGGGACAATACCGCGACAAGTCCATGTTATTCGGTATTGCCGAATACCGGCATATGTTCTACAAGAAGGATGGTAAACCCAGCAAACACGGGTTGGTGGGTTGGATTGCCGGGGGATCTATCGCTCCCGATGCCGCATTCAAGGATTGGCTACCCAACGGCGGTATCGGCTACCGTCTGGAAGTGCAGCCCCGCATGAACCTGCGTCTCGATTTCGGATTAGGAAAGAATACGAGGGGATTTTATTTTAATTTCAACGAAGCGTTCTAATTGTTTATAAGTACACATCAAAAAATATTTTATACTTTTAAAAATAGCCATACACTATGTCCAAAGCGTTGTTGACAGAATTGTTCGGCGTAGCGTCTCGCTATGTCGCAGCTAAAAGCAAGGCTCCTGCCTTGCATATATGGAAAGCTGGAGCTTTCCTTTTAACATGACGGAGTCTAGAGACTCCGCCGAACGCAATACTCGTAAAAAATAATCTAAACTAATTATTGCTGGGTACTTACTTTGTGTCTTCGTGGCAATATTTCAGCTATTTTTTGGGTATCCGTTCGAATTTCGAGTATTGCAGGCTCTTCATCAGGTAGCTCGATGTTTTGAATACTACTCTCTTTACCCGGATAGATTCCGCCCTGATTTCATGTTCGTCCTGTACCTTACGGGTGCTTTCGGCACTGAACGAAAACGTCCCGAACTCATCTAAACAGGCGTTGTTTCCTGCTTTCAATTCTTTTACAATCTGTGCGATCAATAGCCTGGCCGACATTTCCACCTCGAAAGAGTTAAATGTGGTACCATCGGCAGCCCTTTCGGCCAATTGTTTCAATGTGAGCGTATCCCGGCTCACCACCCGCGGGTATAATCCTTGCTTTTTACTGCCTTCGGGGTTCAGGTTATCCGTTTGCCCCTCCATCCTGTACTGAATGCTCATATCAACATTATCTTTTAAGATCTTTGTTCCGATCTATTAATCTTTATATATCAATGATCTAACCGTTATTTCACTATATATTTATCTTATATCCTACATTTTATTGTACTGTGATGTAGGTCACATGATGATAAGATGTAGGTCATATTAAATTGTGATGTAGGTCACAAATATACTTCTTCTTTATGAAAAAGTTAGTATATAGTGATAAAATAATTAAAAGATTAGGTAGAGCGGGTTAAAAGATAACGATGAGTACCGGAGATAGTTGCCTTACGGGATTTATTTGAGAACCATACGCAACGTTTTCATTAAAACACATCTTATTTACATAAAACAAAATTTGCAATTATGATCAAGAAGGCATTGTTAATAGTTATTGTGGTTAATCTTATCTCGACTTTTCAAAGCTGTTGTTCTGAAGACTACACCTATAAATGGACAGGTTTTCGTGTTCAAATGATTGATAATTCCGGAATAGAACCAACCATTTCAGAGAACAAGCACATACCTAAAAAAGCTTTAGGATTAAGGATCTCGATGCTTGATACCGTCTTTTTTATCGCCCGGAATTTTAAAATCATTAATACATGTTATGCTACTTCGTGCGGGGAAAGTTACACAAGGCTTCACGATCTGAATTCAATTTTTATCATAACATTGAATGACTATTCCGATCACATTCCAGCGGAGACTAATATTACATCGCTTTTCAGAGCAAGGCTCGCTACAGACATAAACAAGGAATATATACCTATTAATGACATAGTTGCTGAAATCAACAACGGATATAATCACTCTAAACAAATGCCTGATTTTGATCTTTATCTGATGGATACAAGTTGTATAGGAGGACAACAACAGTTTGAGATCAGTTTTATATTATCGGATGGAAGTGTGTTTACAAAACAAACAGAAATAGTAGAACTATATTAAAATGAAGAAGATATGTTTTACCTTGTGTCTCATTAGTCTTAGTATTTGTTGCTTTTCTCAAAATAAATATTACTTTATGGGACCCCTTATTGGGATTGGTCTTCCACTCACCCGTGCAACCGAAGGAATAGGTGTCAGCGCATTGGACTATGATTATTTATTTCTTTAAAAGGTTCTGCATACTTTGAAATTAAAAATAACTTCGGATTACACTTGAATATTTTAGGGACAGGATATTGGTATAACTTCAACAAAGAGTTCATCCAATCAAGTAATCCAGGATTTTATGTTATAGATAACGACATATATAGCGACATCCATTATGGAAATGTAAAAATTTCCTTGTTGGCAGGAGGAGCATATAGATTCTGCTTTAAACAACTTGTAGTCATGCCATTCATAGATGTCGGACTCATTACACATACAACATCATCTCTAAATTCCTACATGCTCAAGGAGCAAAACTCGAACAATATCAGGACCGTTAGCACTACTTCAGATATTAGTTCGGGTAAATTCGATTTTACTTTTGGCGTCGATTTGTGTTTTCATTTAATCCAGTATTGGGGTATAGTGATCAATGTCCAATACGATAGGTTTAATGCGACATCTTGTTGGACATCAACAAACAAAGATTACCATTATCCAACTGAAACGATACAGTCTGACAAGATGGGTTTCAAACATAAAAATGTACTTGCGTCCATAGGTATGTTTGTCTCGTTCTAATATTTAAAACTTCACCCCGATATACGCCAATGTCGATATAGTACTGTACTTGTGATATAGCGTATAGTAAAAATTATCCTCATAAGTCATTCCCAGGCGGAAAGTGACACCGACTTCAAAGACCGGCCGTTTTTTGGTACGGATTTCTGTCCCCAACCCGGTATAAACGGATATGTTCCAAGGCTCAATCTTGTTGATAATAAAATCGGATGTTTCGTCGAGCAGATCATTGGGTGCACCGTCGAACTCCCAAAGGTAATAATTGTCGGCGCGTGCGTAGAAATTGTGTCCGAACGAAGGCCCAACCAGTAGGAATGGCTTGAAGGCGCTTCCTTTCAAGGGGATGGCAAAACATGCTGTTACCGGTATTTCGATGGTGTGAATGGTAAGGTTGGTAGCATACAAAGTTTTGTCTAATTCGGGAATGGCCAGCATCGGGTCGTCTTTGGCATAGAAGAGGCGTGGATTGAGCATGGAGCCGCCCTTGTGTGTGTATTCTACAGCCAGGCGTGCGGCAAACCACGGTTTGAACCAGTATTCGCCCATAGCGCCCATCGTAAAAGTAATGCGGTTATCGCCTAACATGTAGAGATGGTGATGTGTCAGATAAGTAGTGCCGGCCCCAATCTTTGCACCAAAACGGAAACCCGTTGTATCGTTTTCGGCTGCACTGACGTTCATAAAAAGATGTGATATCAACAATAAGCCAAGCAGTATCGTTCGGCTGAACCGAGCTTGCGAGTTCACAGGAAGTAATTTGTAATTCAGCTGTGATTGTCGACTTATTGAACAGCCTTTTAGGAGGTGGGGCTCCTTCCTCATTTTTCGTATGGTGTCAACTGAAACAACACTATTGGTGTATTCCGTCCATTGGTGGTCACTGTTTGATTGGCTGAGCAAAAAGTACCCTGTGTCAGCGCTGTTTCGTGTACGTTGACCGTATATGTGAGATCGGAAATAGTGGCCGGGATGGCAAATTGGAATGCGCCGGAAGCGCTGGTACGTACCGGTTGCATCAGGTTGGTGGCCGAATAGGATAATGCCCCTGGGCGGTATTTATCGATATTAGCTCCCAGGCCAGGAAAAGCCAGCCGGATCAATTCATCCATATTCACATCAATACTCACCAAAGCATCAGCGACCGGTTCTTCGGCCGACGATTCTATTTTAATAGCTACCATTCCTTTGAGCACTCCCGACATTTCCGTATCGGCAAACACAGGAACGATCACTACCGTATTGTTCCGTTCCTTATCTGTTTCATTGGTTGTTACCACTGCCGTAGTAACCACATAGCCGTCCTTTTTCACCGTAAGCACGGCATCGCCTTTGATGAGCTTCAGGTCTGTAGTTCCGTCAGCGGATGTAATTCCCTTCACTTCTTCGCCGCATTGCGAAGTACTGACTGTAAAGCCGCTCATATCCGTTGCCTGGTTACCTATATCACGTACCATCACAGTAAGGCCTACCTTCTGCGCTTCGCGTTTCGAATTGGTCGCGTCTTCGTTGGTGTACACTTCCTTGGCACATGACGAAGTTATGACGAGCAACAGTACGGGAATATATTTTTTAATATCTGAATAATAATTTTTAAAGATCGTGGTAAAACTGGTGTGCATAGAATTTACATTATGTTAATAGAAATGGTATCTCTGGTGAAAACCTATCAGGTTTCCTGCCTGTCTGGTTGGGCAGATTAAAGCCTGATAGGTTTAATATTCTTCAAATTTTGATCGAATCTGCAATAGACTGTTTAGAAATTAAAATTGTCGGGGTCGGAACCAACCCGTTGCCCTTTATCAAGCGCTGTAATGGCACGCATATCTTCATCGTTGATTTCGAAATCGAAGATTCCCATATTTTCCTTGATTCTTTCGGGATGTGTCGATTTGGGAATGGTGACCACGCCCATCTGGATATCCCAACGGAGGACAATTTGCGAAATGCTTCGTTGGTATTTCACGGAAAGTTCCTTCAATAGGATGATATCAAATATTTTACCCTGCATCAATGGGCTCCAGGCTTCGAATTGTATTTGATGCTTTCTACAGAAATCGAGCAGGTGTGGTTGCACCAGGCGCGGGTGAAACTCAATCTGATTGACAACCGGTTTTATTTCGCAGGTTGTAAAAAGGTCTTCGAGGTGGTGGATATGGAAATTGGATACACCAATGGCGCGGATACGTTTTTCCTTATACAATTTCTCCATGGCACGCCAGGTATCCTTGTTCAGTGGCTTAGGCCAATGGATCAGGTAAAGGTCGAGGTAATCAAACCCTAATCGTTGCATGGTTTCATCGAAGGCCCGGAGCGTTGAGTCGTATCCCTGGTCGCTGTTCCACACCTTGCTGGTAAGGAAAATATCCTTACGATTGACACCACTTTGACGGATACCTTCACCCACGCCACGCTCGTTCTGGTATATAGCGGCCGTGTCGACATGACGGTATCCCAGGTTCAATGCAGTCCGTACCGATTGTACGGTCGTTTCGCCATCGGGCACCTTAAATGTCCCGAAACCTAACATTGGCATTTTCACGCCATTATTCAATGTCACTTCCACTTGCTTTTCCATGGCACATATAGTTTAAATTCAAAAGCGTCAAAACGCTTCATACATTGACACGATCAATTATACGAATGTAAAACGTTAAAGTTGCCCCATAAGTTGAAAATACTTGATGGTTATTTTTTTTCTTTCGATTTATTCTTTCCCCCGAATAACGAAAAGTGTACATAATCCTTGGGGTTCTCGCGCAGATCAATAAGTAATTTATCCAAATCGTTGAGTGATCTGGACAAGTATACGTAAGCGGAATCGTTCTTGGCCAATTTTCCCAATGTGCCCTGTCCATCGTTGATACCGGAAAGAAGAGTATTCAATTGTGTCAGGCTGCGGTTGGCATTGTCCACAGTATTTTTCACGTCTGAAGCGGCCAATGTTTCCGAAAAAGTGTTCAGGTTGGTGATCACTTTCGAAATGTCCTCATTGCTCTTTTTCAGGTTGCCCGATACCGATTCGAAATTGCTCAGTATTGCGCTGATTTTCTGGCGTTCGTTGGCTACCAGCCGTTCCACATTGGCAACGATGCTTTGGATGTTCTTTTGCGTATTGTCATCGAAAGTATGTTGTATGATCTGCAACAGCGAATCGATGGAAACGATCAGTTTATCGGCGTTTTCGGCTATCGGCATCAACTTGTCGGTAATGGCGCCCATGAGATCGGGAGCCATGCTGCCGGGTAATGTTCCTCCGTTGGCCACCATTGTTTTACTATCGCCCAGCGTCAGAACAATAGATTTGGAACCGAGTAGGTCGCCGGTAATCATCATCACGCTGTTGTCGGGTATCTTGAAACTCTTTTTTACACCTATTTCGACGACCAATTGATCCAGCTTGTCCGTAGCAAATTGTATGTCGCTTACCAAACCAACCACAAAGCCATTGACTGTTACCGAACCTGATTTCTGCAAGCCATCTATTTTTTCGAAATTTGCATAATAATAATTGTAAGATGAAAACAAATTCCGGCCTTTCAGAAAATTGTATCCCCAAAAGAAAAGAAGTATTATCAAGGTGACGATAACTGCTATTTTGGCTTCTTTTTTGAACTTCATATATTAATATTTTAAAACCATCTGAACGATACCTAAATAGACATTCAACATCTGCCGGTTGTTATTGTTTGATGATTTGATTTATCTTTCCAAAATCGAAACACAAACCTACATGATATTTTCTCAAAAAAAAAATATGATCATAGAAAAAGATGTAATTACAGTTTTTATAGTGACATACACATTTAATTATTCGATTATCTTTGTCGCTTCGCAAGCTGATATTGATCATGAAATTGAGGTTCAAATCTTTCTATTTGACGCAACGTTTTTTTGTAGCCGCAGGTATATTGGTTGTCTTGTTTGTTGCTGCATACCTGCTACCGGCTTTGTTGTTGGCGGTGCAAATCGCGTTCTATATATGGCTGGTAATTGTTTTGACAGACCTGATCGTTCTGTATAACAACCGGAAAGGCATCTACGCAGTACGCAGTGTTGCCGAACGCCTGTCAAATGGTAGCGACAACGAAGTTTTTCTCCACGTAGAGAATCATTACCCGTTCACAGTCAGCATTGAGGCAATTGATGAGATTCCGTTCCAGTTCCAGAAACGGGACGTATCTTTCCGCGAAAAGCTGAACCCGGCACAAACAAAGGCCATACGTTACCTGTTGCGTCCGGTGAAACGCGGCGAATACAGCTTCGGACATATCAATATTTTTGCAACGAATGTATTGGGTTTTATTTCGAGGCGGTATACGTTTGGGAAGGAGCAATTGGTGCCTGTATACCCGTCGTACATCGAGATGCGCAGGTATGAACTGATGGCGATTTCGAACCGGTTAACCGAATATGGTGTGAAACGCATCCGCAAGATCGGCCACAGTTCGGAGTTCGAGCACATCCGTCCGTATATGGAAGGCGACGACCCGCGCACAGTGAATGCACGCGCCACAGCACGGCGAGCAGAATTGATGGTGAACAACTATCAGGACGAAAAATCGCAACAGGTTTATTGCCTGATCGACAAGGGGCGCACCATGCAGATGCCTTTCGACGGGTTGAGCCTGCTCGATTATGCGATCAATACCTCGCTGGTGATTTCCAATATCGCCCTGATCAAAGAGGATAAGGCCGGGTTGATTACTTTCTCGAACAAGATCGGCAATATCCTGCCTGCCGAACGCCGGCGGACACACATCCACAAGATACTGGACACGCTGTATAACCAGAAAACACTTTACCTCGAGAGCGATTTCGAAATGCTTTATGCCACTATTTGTCATAGGATCACACAACGCAGCCTGCTGATCCTTTATACTAATTTCGAAACAATTCAAGCCATGCATCGCCAGTTACCATTCCTGAAACGACTGGGACTAAAGCACCTGGTATTGGTCGTGATTTTCGAAAATACCGAACTGAAACAGGTGACCGACCACAAGCCGACCAGCTTGGAAGAAATCTACACGAAGACGGTAGCCGAACAATTTGCATACAACAAAAAACTGATGGCCAAGGAACTCAACCAGCATGGCATCTACACTGTCTTGACCCGCCCGGCTGACCTTACGGTTAATACCATTAACCAATATCTTGAATTTAAGGCAAGAGGGATGATATGAATGATTACTACTGATTCTGTTTTGTCCAGGAATCCTTCAGTGTCACCGTACGGTTGAACACTAACTTGTCGTCGGTCGTATCAAGGTCAACACAAAAGTACCCCAACCTTTCGAACTGGTAGTTTGTTCCCGCTTTGGCACCTTTCAGGTAAGGTTCCACCATCGCAGTAACCGTTTTCAACGAATCGGGATTCAGGTTGTCTTTGTAATCCGTTCCTTCGGGTACATCATCGGGATCAGGCACACTGAACAGGCGGTCGTAGAGACGTACCTCGGCAGGAACAGCATGTTGCGCCGACACCCAGTGGATCGTGCCTTTTACCTTACGTCCGTCGGGTGACTGTCCGCCACGTGAAGCAAGGTCGCAGGTACAACGCAATTCGATAACTTCGCCATTGGCATCCTTGACCACTTCGTCGCAAGTAATCAAATAAGCGTAACGAAGTCGTACCTCAGTGCCCGGGGCCAAACGGAAATATTTCTTTGGCGGGTCTTCCATGAAATCGTCGCGTTCGATATAGATTTCGCGCGTAAACGGAACCTGACGTGTGCCTGTTGTTTCGTCCTCGGGATTGTTGATCGCTTCGAGTATATCTGTCTTATCCTCGGGAAAATTGGTGATGACAACTTTCAAGGGATTGAGCACGCTCATTACACGGGTTGCCCGTTTGTTGAGGTCTTCACGGATACAAAATTCCAGCAACGACAGCTCAATCACATTATCGCGTTTAGCCACCCCTACCCTTTCGGCAAAGTTACGGATCGCTCCGGGTGTATAACCACGACGACGTAACCCGCAGATAGTCGGCATCCGTGGATCATTCCATCCTGACACATAATTATTCTTCACCAATTCGAGCAACTTACGTTTGCTCATCACGGTATAGTCGATGTTCAGGCGTGCAAACTCGATCTGTTGCGGTGCATGTATGCCCAATTCCTTGACAAACCAATCGTAAAGCGGACGATGTACCTCAAATTCAAGCGTACAGATAGAATGCGTTATTTTCTCAATGGAATCGCTTTCACCATGCGCATAATCGTACATCGGATAGATACACCACTTGTCGCCTGTACGGTGATGATCGGCATGCAGGATGCGGTACATCACAGGATCGCGCATATGCATGTTGGGTGAGGCAAGGTCAATCTTGGCACGCAGGGTCTTTGCGCCATCAGGAAACTCGCCTTTGCGCATCCGTTCGAACAGGTCGAGACTTTCCTCCACCGGACGATTGCGGTACGGGCTTGGCGTGGCCGGTTTTTGCGGTGTGCCACGGTCACGGCTGATTTCTTCCTGCGTGAGATCGCACACATAAGCCTTTCCTTTTCGGATCAACTCAACCGCCCACTGGTACAGCTGTTCGAAGTAATCGGATGCATAAAACTCTGCATCCCACTGGAATCCCAGCCAATTGATATCTTCTTTGATGGCGTCCACATATTCAGTATCCTCCTTTACGGGATTGGTATCGTCGAAACGGAGGTTACACTTGCCGTTGTATTTACGTGCCGTTCCGAAATTCAGGCAGATGGATTTGGCATGCCCAATGTGCAGATAGCCGTTTGGCTCGGGCGGAAATCGCGTTAATACGCGTCCTCCATTCTTCCCGTTACGGATGTCTTCTTCAATTATGGCATGAATAAAATTCGTGCCCTGTTTCGGCTCTTCGGCCGGAATGTTGGTTGATTCGGTCATATTGTTTTTATAATTCAACACATTAATGGTTCCAATCGAAAGTGATGATATCTATAATCCATGTGATCATCAATATATTCTATCGGATTTTCCCTTGTTCCTTTTTTATATTTTGCGGCTTCACAAATACGAATTGTTCGGATATTAAATTTATCAAATTCATATCCTATCCGTTGAGCGCTTTCAATTACATATTTTATAAATATTTTTGCGGCTTGCAATTGCTTTCTGCTCCTACTTGCTCCTTTTTTTAATTCAATAGCAAAGACGTATATTTGCTCATCATCTTCAGCAAATAAAATGTAATCACAAATTCGTCTTAATTCACTTGTCTCTTTAAAGTAAGGGAAAAGATTGATTCCCGGTTGATCTATTCGATACAATTTATATCTAATTGTTCTGGGATTACAAACAATTTTTCTGACCATACTGAACCTTCTCCCCCTATCATCAAAGCCGTCCTCTTCCAGTACTCCATCATCAGTGAAATCAAATTTTTCGTTCAATATCTCAGAGATGATCCCCAACCTATTCGTTTCCATAAGTCAATGTGTAATACAATTCTTCTGATCTTGCATTCAGGTCGTTGATGGTTCTGTCAATGGTTTCGACGTCAAAACCACCCACTGTTAAAGGAATTTGTTTGACTTCAACTTTTGTTTTGGTTTTATAATTGAACAAGTATGCATTGATATCGCCAGGCAAAATATATTCATCTTTTTTATACCCAAGTTCAGTCGACAATTTTCTAATTTCTTCCTTATTCGACGACAGCATGATCAAATTGTTGATTTCACGGATCATGTAATCACTGTGGGTGCTGATAAGAAGTCGAAGACCATGATTGATCATACGCGCAAAGATACGTGCCAGTATTATCTGGTTATCGGGATGCAAATTTAATTCGGGTTCGTCGATAATCACCAAATCATTTTGCTTTGCTTGATGTTTCAAATAAAAGACAAGGCTCGATAATGTTTTGATGATGGAAGCGGTTAAATGAATCGGCAGTTGCTTTGTTTTGGCGTTGTCAGAAACAAATTGCATTTCTCCATCCGTAGAAATCTTTATTTTACCATGCAATAATTCGTTTTCAATTTCTTCGGCAAATGAAAAATAATCACTTTTCCAGTTTTGCAAATTTCCCAAATCTTCTGCAACTTCCAAACCATCCCTAATTGGCAAAGGGTATCTGGTTGTTCGCTTTAGTAAATAATCAGTCGGATCGATTTCTTTTGAGGAAAGATCATACATTTTGTCAATCAAAGCATTCCGTTTTATTGACAATTCTTTGCTAAACGTATTGATTGAGTTTCGTTCTACCGGCAAAATATATGCTGCCGAAATAGGATAAAAAGTTAAATATGCGGCGATTTGTTCTGAAATACTATACTTTTTTTCAATATCGCCAGTATTTTGATCCATCTTAACGAGCACAAAATGGTCACCTGCTTTTTTAGTAATACACAGGTTGTTTTTTACATAACTAAATTCTTCGTCAATAATACGTTTTTCAAAACTATCAATATCTGTTTCAAGATGTATCGAAAAGTCCGGAAAAAAGTCTTTGGCTTTTTCGTGTGAAGTTCCAAAAATGGTACTTAAATTGCTGGCTAATGTTTTAATACAAATTTGATAATATTGCCATAATCTATCCTTATCAGCAGGTACCTCAACATGGTCTTGTTCGAGCAATTTATCTGGATTAAAAGATAATATACCTGCATTGGGAACAACATTCCTCAAACGAACCAAAGCATATACAATATACGATAAATACGTCTTTCCCGTATTGTTAGGCCCACAGAAAACAGTGAGCTTTCTGCCCATGTCGATGGAAGCCTCTTTGATAGGACCCAACCCTGTGACTGTAAATTGCATATCTTTTTGAACTAAAACTTATCAATAACCAAGAAGTTATAAAACTTCACTGTCCATTTGGTATAAAAGAAAGTTTCAAAGATAGGGCTTTTTCGTTTTCGGCGATATGGCTCCAGTATAAAATGTCACCATGAAATTATTTCAAATTTTGACGCAACGATTAATTGTTTTCACGTCTATTTTATAAAACGCTATACAAAACAATAACGCCATGAAAATATTAAGATTTTTAAAACCATTTATATTTTTGTTTATTGTCAGCGCTTGTGCACAAGGCGATCCCGGAGGTTTGGATGAATCATATTCTTATGATCAATCATACAATGAGAAATATAAAGATTATGGTGAAAATCCGTTTGTGAATGTGATAGAACAACCTATATCGACATTTTCGGTCGATGCTGACGGCGGATCTTACACTAACATGCGTCGTTACATCAATTTAGGACAAAACCCACCCAAAGAATCGGTACGGGTTGAAGAGTACATCAATTATTTTACTTTCGACTATCCCGAGCCTGATGGTGAAGAATACATATCACTCAATACAGAACTTTCCGCTTGCCCGTGGAATTTGGAACATCACCTGATGCGAATAGGGATCAAAGGTAAAAGTATTCCCGATAAAGAACTGCCTGCGTCCAATTATGTTTTTTTGATTGATGTCTCCGGCTCGATGAATTCGCCGGACAAATTAGGTATCCTCAAAACAGGTTTTAACACATTAGTCGATCAATTAGGCGACCTCGACAAGGTTGCTGTCGTTACCTATGCCGGGTATGCTGCCGTTGCGCTCCCGTCAACGAGTTGTGATCAACGGGAGAAAATACATGCTGTCATTAACGGGTTGGGAGCAGGAGGTTCTACAGCCGGGGCTGCCGGAATAATTACAGCTTATGAAATAGCACAACAAAATTATATACCTGAAGGGAATAATCGGATTATATTAGGCTCTGACGGTGATTATAATGTAGGACCTTCATCTACGGAAGACTTAGTAAAATTGATCGAAGAAAAACGAGATAATGGTATATACCTGACAGTATTAGGCGTAGGTGGCGGTAATCTGAATGACCACATGATGGAACAATTAGCCAATAACGGAAACGGTACCTACGAATATATTGACAATGTATCGCAAATTGAAAAAGTCTTTATCCATGAAAAATCCAAGCTTTATACCATTGCCAAGGATTGTAAAATACAAGTCCATTTCAATCCTGAAATGGTGGAGGCATATCGATTGATCGGATATGAAAATAGAGCTTTGAAAGAAGAAGATTTTGAAGACGACAAGAAAGACGCAGGTGAGATCGGCGTTAACCAAACGATTACTGCATTATACGAAGTTGGATTGAAAAGCACGATTCCTTCATCGCGATATGCAAGATTGGATTTTCGTTATAAGAAACCCGGGCAGGAGGAAAGTCGATTATTATCGCAAGAAATTGATTCAAACCCAAATGATATCTCTATGGCATCGGAAAATATGCGTTTTGTATCATCAGTAGCCGCATTCGGTATGTTGATTAAAGAATCTCAATACAAAGGGACAATAACACTAAAGATGGTTCAAGATCTTAGTTCCAACAGCGCCACATTTGATCCGCATGAATATAGGAAAGAGTTTAAGGAATTACTGCAAAAAGTAAAAAAATAACGATACAAACCCGAAACTTTTAATAATCGAAATTTGCCGGTTCACCGTTTTTAACCCGCCCGTTGAGGATGTTTTTTTTGATTTGCAGGGATATGTCTAAGTATGTTTCAGACAGTTTGAAAGTATCTTCAACGATTGTTGTTATACCCAACTCGTGGCGCATCAGGTACTCTTCGTACACATTATCCAATGCTTCGGCTGTTTTGGTATTGACGTATTTCTTTGCTGCATACACGATGGCTTCGTCCCAGTTGAGATGCGCAGGGAAAGTTACTTTTCGGTCAGCCATGGACAGGTCTTCTATGGCATACTCTATTTCTTCGGGCGCCACCAGCCGGTTCTTTTTACGATAGTCGACCTCGTAACCCTTGAACAGTTGTACGAAATATTTATCCGTTTCAAACGCTTTGGCAAAATCGATGATATCCTGCCCGTAGCCAAACAACCCTGGTCTGTCATCCGTTTCCAAGGGCATCGACGGCGTACTACTCGTTTGTCCTTCACGATTTTTTTGCAGGTAAAAATCCTCCTTATCTTCTTTCAGGTTAGGTAGGATCAGCAGCGACCCGGTACCTGTCCTCAGATCGTAAAACTCGTACCAGTCGGGCATATTGCAAAGATCGCCATCCTCATCCTTTTCCATAATCGTATGATAATCCTGCCATTCTCCATACCCGTCATCAATATCCGACCCATACCGATCGGGAACCACCGTCAGCAGGTATTCCTTCATGATATCCTTCTCATGTTCGCTGATCAACTCGATGAACGGACATGAAGCAACATTCCGTTCCCAAACAGTGAAATCGAAGCAAACGTCCAACCCCGGAGTACTCAAATCCTCGAGATTCGATTCGAATTTCAACAGGCCTGCACGCCATTTCAACTGCATGTTGAATAATTTCTTTTGCAGGATGAGATGCAAAGCATTTTCAGCCCTTTCATGGAAGTTATATTCATACTCCTCGTGTTCGCGGTACTCGGAATTGTAAGACTTGTAGAACCTTACAAGATTCGTTTTTGCCCGGGCATAACTATGGATAAAGTATTCGACATCAAATGCCTTGAACTTTTCGAAATACACCTTTGCCTTAGGCGATTGGGTAATTTCGTCCGAAAACTTCTGCTCAAGGTCTTTGAAAAATTCCGTCTTTTCTTCTTCCGCTTTGGGTACACGCGACTCGTGGTAAATAAAATCGTCAAATTCGATCATGGTGTGATATTAGTTACAAGTTACGTTTAGTTAACGTTATCGTTATCGCTTTTTCCCTGGGTTGAACGGCCAAAACGTACGGGTACAGAACATTGTCTGTGAACTTCAAACTTCAACCTTAATTCGTGAAATTTGTCCTAATTCGTGGCAGTTCGTGGACTCAAAACCCGAAATTTTACTGCCTAACCTGCGCTCCCGTCTCTCTTCCGATTGCTTCCGCTATGCGTTGCATTGTCTTTTCGATTTGTTTATCGGTGAGCGTTTGCTCCGGGTCTTGTAAAGTGAAACTTACGGCATACGACTTTTTACCGTTCCCGATCTTATCGCCTACGTACACATCGAACAGGTTGATATTTTTCAGTAACTTACGCTCCGTACGCTTGGCTGCTTCACAAATTTCGGCGAAACGGACATTCTTATCCGCCAGCAACGACAGATCACGGCGCACTTCCGGAAAACGTGGAAGCTCCGTAAAGATAATGTTCTGCTTTTTCAATAGCTGCATCACAGTATCCCAATGGAAATCGGCATAATATACGGGGATCTTGATATCAAACTGCTTCAACAGCTTCGGATGGACGCATCCGGCTTCGGCCAACAATTCGCTCCCGGCGGAATAAGACAACCTTTCGGCAAAAATATCATTACCACCGGCTTCAGTTGTTTTAAGTGATGCGACATAAATCCCCAGACGCCTGAAAATGTTTTCCGCATACGCCTTTAGGGTATAAAAATCGGAAGATTTCCCGGGTGTATTCCAGTTCGCCGGCGCTTGATCGCCAGCAATGAACAACGCCAGATGTTGATGTTCACTGTATCCCTTCAAAGCATGTCCATCGCGGGCTGTCTCTAAGAAATAGCAGTTACCGAATTCATACAACTTCAAATCGGAACTTTTATGGTTGATGTTATACAACACCGCTTCCAATCCGCCAAATAACAAGGTCTGGCGCATACATCCCAAGTCCTGACTCAACGGGTTGAGAATATTGACACATTGCTCCGCCTTGAAACTTTCTAAATCCTGGTAATAAGATGTCTTGGTAAGCGAGTTGGACATCATTTCATTGAATCCGCAACTGCTGAGAAAATCGCTGATGGTATTGTTCACCTTTTCACGATCCGGCTTCTGCGAATAAGACAAGGTTGAATGCTGCTCATCATTGAAATCAATGTTGTTGTAGCCAAAAATACGGAGGATTTCCTCTACCACATCGGCTTCGCGCTGCACATCCACACGGTATGGCGGCACTTCGATCACCATTGCATAAGCAGTATGGCTCTCAATGTATATACCGAGCGCTTCAAGGATTTTCTTAATGGTTTTCGGATCTATTTCCTGTCCGATGAATTTATTCACATGCCTGAAATTCAACTCTATTTTGAATGGCTTTACCGGGTTTGGATAAATATCGATAATATTGGAACTAATTTGCCCCCCGGCCACTTCCTTGATCAACATCGCTGCACGTTTAAGTGCATACACCGTATTGTTGGGGTCGATACCACGTTCGAAACGGAACGACGCATCGGTATTCAAACCGTGACGCTTGGCCGTACGGCGGATATAAATCGGATTGAAATAAGCGCTTTCTAAGAATATGCTGGTAGTCTGGTCGGAAATGCCCGATTCTTGTCCGCCAAATACACCACCGATACACATACCTGCCGAAGCATTACATATCATCAGGTCGTCAGCGGCCAATTTACGTTCCACGCTATCAAGTGTTACGAAAGATGTTCCTGCGGGAAGAGTCTTCACCACCACCTTGCCGCCCGAAACTTTGTCGGCATCGAATGCATGCAGGGGTTGTGCCATCTCGTGCAGTACATAATTGGTAACATCCACCACATTGTTGACCGGCGACAGGCCTATGCTACGCAACCTGTTCTGCAACCATTCGGGCGACGGCCCCACAGTGACACCACTGATGGTCAACCCGGCATAACGGGGACAAGCATCAGTATTTTCCACCACAATATCTATATGGCGGTCATGATTGTCCACCACAAAAGCCTCAACGGATGGAATAGAAAAATCGCGGTCTTTGACAAAGTCATTTGTATTCACAGCCAGGTAAGCCGCAAGATCGCGCGCCACACCAATGTGCGACGCCGCATCAATACGGTTGGGTGTCAGCCCTATTTCGAAAATATAATCAGTTTCAATCTTGAAATATTCGGCAGCAGGAGTACCGGGTACCGCCGATGCATCCAATACCATAATGCCGTCATGTGACGCACCAAGCCCCATTTCATCCTCGGAACAAATCATCCCGGCCGATTCCACACCGCGTATCTTTGCTTTTTTGATTTTAAAATTATCATCACCAGCATAAATAATCGTTCCTACGGTTGCTACCACCACTTTTTGCCCGGCTGCCACATTGGGCGCACCACAAACAATGCCAAGCGGCTCGTCCCCGCCAACATTTACGGTAGTAACACTCAGCTTATCGGCATCAGGATGCTTCTCACAAGTCAACACTTCACCGATCACAAAGCCTTCGAGGCCGCCCTTCACGGAACAAAATTCATCTACCAATTCAACTTCCAAACCTATGGAGGTCAATATATCTGCTATTTTTTCAGGCAATAAGGCGGTTTGAATATAATTCCGCAACCAACGATAGGATATTTGCATATAATGTGTTCTTTATGATCTGATTACAAATAAAAAACCGGGTACACAATTATTAACACACCATGGAACGATTCAATCCCAATTGTGCACCCGGAAAAAAAGAACAAATATAATGCATTTTCAGGAATTAGAAGCGCAGAATTTACCTGCATCGTTTCGTCACAGGTAGTTTTTCGACAACAAATGATGTATTTTTCATTTTTTTGTTACCTTGCAGGTTATTTCATCATCAGTAACCTACGCGTTGATTCCACTCAATTTACCTGCATACGGGGCTCGCACCAAGGCGGACAGAAACAGGATGCTCATTTTCGACGGCATCCGGAAAAAATATGTTGCCCTAACGCCAGAAGAGTGGGTACGGCAGCATGTGATCAATTATTTAATAACAGAAAAAGGCTGCCCGTCCACGCTTATTTCGGTAGAGATGCCATTGAAATATGTCCGTTGGGATAAACGCAGCGATGTACTGGTGAACAACCGTAACGGACAACCGCTGATGCTCGTGGAATGCAAGGCACCGGAAGTGATCATCACGCAAAAAGTTTTCGAACAAATAGCCATTTATAATACAACCATACATGCACCCTTCCTGATGGTAACCAATGGCTTGCAACACTATTGCCTGTCTGCGGCTACGGATGTTGCACCCGCTTATTTCCTCAACGAGATACCCGATTACAAAAAGTTATTGGACTTTGAAAATTAATACCTGACTCTGTACTCTTTCGTATTAAAACATATTGTATAAATACCATACTATAAATATGTTATGTCATAAATCGCAACATTTTGATAAAAAAGAATACTCAATGTAGTTGGAAATAAAAAAAAGTATACCTTTGCGGACGTTTTCACTCGGGGTGTGGCGCAGTTGGTAGCGCGCTACGTTCGGGACGTAGAGGCCGCAAGTTCGAGTCTTGTCACCCCGACCAGTTTTGTAAAAGAAGTTTACAAACACGATTTTTGATAAAATACAATTACTACAGTGATCAATAATTAACCGGTTAAAGACTTTCTCATTTTTTCAGGATCTTGCCGACAATCCCAAACCTCACCGAACTTAGGCGATAGCCGATCTCATGAGCGAACTTAGCGTAAGCGGGTCCACAAAGCGAAGCGAGTAATAACTAAGGTAACTTTTCTCGTCGCAGGCAATCTTGTCAAAAAAAGATAAGAATATTATTTTGTCATTGTTTCTTAGTGAAAATTTGTGTTTATTTGTGGATAAAAATTTTGATGATGTCGGAAATTGTAACCGAACAAGAATATCTGCAAGCCATTGAAGTGGTTTACCGCTATCACCGTCAAGTAGAATGCGTTATAAACAAAATTAATAGTGTTACAAAAGTCACTTTAAGAGATTTTTTAGATAAAGCCCGGATCAGTACCCGCTTATACAGAATAATAGTAAATAGTTTCAATCTTGATTGGTCCATTGAAAAAATTGATCGAGACATGATTATGCGACAAAGAGGTGGAGGACGCAAAACGTGGGAAGAGTTTGTTGCTGCCCGAGCCCCATTCATCAGCGAACTTCAGAAAACGCTTGCGTTGATAGAATCATGACAAAAGTCACTGTGGTAGCACGTAGAATAAGACCATACAACAATCTATGTTAGAAGACAAATTTACTACTACCACTAAATACTTGAACGGTTTGTTGTATTTTTGCGTCGATGAACCATCCTAAAATGACCGATATTCCAGAAAAAGACATAACCTTATCATTGCCTGATGATGATTTGCAGGACGAAGTAACCGAATTATACGAACACCATCATTGGATAGTCGACAAAGGGCAAACACAGGTTCGTATCGACAAATTCCTGACCCACAGGATTGAGGGTATATCACGTTCGAAGGTGCAGGCTGCCGCTGATGCTGGCTGTATTCTTGTGAATCAGCGTACGGTGAAATCGAATTACAAGGTGAAACCGCTGGACGATATTTCGATCGTGTTGCCGCGCCCTAAATACGAACTAACCATTATTCCGCAGGATATTCCTATTAATATTGTGTTTGAGGATGACCACCTGATCGTGATCGACAAGGAGGCCGGCATGGTAGTACATCCCGGGCACGGTAATTATACCGGCACATTGGTAAACGCGCTTACCTATCATTTACAGGATTTACCGTTGTTCCAAAGCGGCGAAATGCGCCCCGGACTGGTACACCGTATCGACAAGGATACTTCAGGCATCATTGTTGTTGCAAAAACCGAACGGGCGCTCAATTATCTGGCAAAACAATTTTTTGAACATACTATCGAACGCAAATACCTGGCGTTGGTGTGGGGCAACCTGGCTGATGATACGGGAACCATCATTGGAAATATCGGGCGTAACCCGCGAGACCGCATGCAGATGTGGGTATTCGAAGATGGCTCGGACGGGAAACATGCCGTTACGCATTATCGTGTTGTAGAACGCTTGGGGTATGTCACTTTGGTAGAATGCCAGCTTGAGACAGGACGCACGCATCAGATCAGGGCGCACTTCCGCCATATAGGACATCCGCTGTTCAACGACAGCCGTTATGGAGGCGACCAGATATTGCGTGGAACAACATTTACCAAATATAAGCAGTTCGTCAACAACTGTTTTGCCATACTTCCTCGCCAGGCGCTGCATGCACGCTCGTTAGCATTCGAACATCCCGAAACAGGCCAGCAGATATATTTCGAATCGCCCCTGCCGCAGGACATGGCGGAAGTGATCCGCAAATGGAGGGTATACACAGAAGCAAGAGGAAAAGATCTGGAATGATTGAATTTTCAAAACCACGTTGTTTACTTAAGAATCATGATGGAGACATCTCTTAAGTAAACGATATTGAATTGATCATTGACAAATGCCAAAATTCATAATTTTTTTATGATATATATAATTGTCGGATACGACGCCTATTGATTGCAAGGTGATGTTCGGCGTAGTCTCCAGACTACGCCATACTAAAAGGGAAGCTCCTGCTTTCCATATTTGCAAGGCAGGAGCCTTGCTTTTAGCTTCGACGAAGCGAGACGCTACGCCGAACGGCTCAGTTCACAAGCATTGGGCAAAATGCCCGACAATCATTTAGATAAAATATTAGGAATACGTGTGCATTTTTTGATCTATAACAAGATTGAGAATCATCAAATTACATTTTTTATCTAATAGATTATCAGACACGGATATTGGTTTGTTTTTTAAATATCACTTAAGGGTTTTCTTGGAAATGAATCCAAATTGTATCATCTTTGCATCCCCATAAAGGGTTCGGACAAAATATTTAGAAAAATGTCAGAGTGCATGATTTGCGAAAAGTCGGTTAAATGTCCCCTATATGCGGGAGCTTTAGGGTCGAATCCGGTATTGATTCAGACATACAAACATTTGTATTGCGAAAACGGGGAAGAAGGTCGTTCCAAATGCAAAAGGTACCAGGTTGCCCTAAAGGCGGGGTCATGTCCTCCCGATATACTGCCTAATAGCCATCTATCAGTAGATGATATCATCCGGAGGATGGAACAGAAAGTATAAATAACTCGATACTTAATTTCCAGGTTTTTCCTCTATCCGGAAACCTCGCCGGATGTGTCCGCCGAGATCTGATAAGTTTTTTTAACATATCAGCATAATTAAAAAAGCTAACTTTGTAGGTTATAAAAATAAGTTCGATCATTTCAATTATATCATCATGAAGAGAAGTTTTTCAGTTTTTTGTTTGATCATTGTGATCATTTTTAATTCGTATGGACAATTCCCTGAGAAGGTCAAACCTGTTAAAAATGTGATTGTAATGATTCCAGACGGTACGTCTATTGGCGTAGTGTCGTCAGCCCGTTGGTTCAAACAATACAACAAAATGGGCAATGGATTATACCTCGACCCATACATGTGCGGCACCGTGTCGACATTCTGTTCCAATGCGCCGATAGGTGATTCTGCACCCACCACTTCATGTTATATGACTGGCGTTCCGCAACAGGCAGGCAATGTAGCTACGTATCCGCTTTCCGATGGCGATGCCGATCTCATCCCACTTGATCCTGCAATGGCATACCAGCCTTTGACCACGGTGCTGGAAGCTGCCCGCATCCTCCAGGGAAAAGCCACCGGGCTGGTAGTTACCTGCGAATTTCCGCATGCCACCCCTGCCGATTGTTCTTCGCATTATTACGACCGTGGCAAATATAAATACATTGCCTCTCAGATGGTTTACAACAACTTAGATGTGATGTTTGGCGGCGGTAACGACGTGATCACCGACGATATGAAAGCACATTTTGAACGAAACGGAACCACCCTGATTCAGGATGATGTGAAAAAATTCCACAATTACCAGGGCGACGGTAAGTTATGGGCATTGTTTGGCAAGATGGGGATGCCGTACGATTTGGATCGCGACCCAGCCAAAATACCGTCGTTGGAAGAAATGACGCGCAAAGCCCTCGACCGATTGTCGAAGAACAAAAACGGTTTTTTCCTGATGGTGGAAGGTAGTGAAGTAGACCATGCAGCCCACGCCAATGACGCCATTGGTTGCATTACCGAATTTATCGCTTTCGACGATGCGGTAGGCGCTGTGATGGAATTTGCCCGCAAGAATGGCGAAACGGCTGTGATTATCCTACCCGACCATGGTAACGCTGGTATGTCCATAGGCCGCAGGGGGGCTGGCGGATCACGGACAAGCCTTGCAGAGCTATTCGGGCCGGTGTCGCAATACAAAAAAACATCCGATGCCATCGAGGATATATTAAAAAAGACGCAGCCCGATCAGATCAAGTCTGTTTTCAAGCAATACACAGGTATCGACCTTACTGACGAGGAGCTGAAGGACATCCTGGGGTCAAAGGATTATAAAATGGGTGATTATACGCAAGTGAGCAACAGCCAGAACATGCGATACACAATTATCCAGATCATGAATTCGCGTACTTGTTTTGGTTTTACCTCGGGTAGCCACACTGCCGAAGAGGTATTCCTGGCGGCTTACCATCCTTCGGGTAATCGTCCCACGGGATTTGTTACCAATATGCAAATCAACGAATATCTGTGTAAAGCACTGGGATTCAAAATGTCATTACCCGACCTTACTAAGAAGATTTTTGCTAAACATACCGAGGTATTGGCCGGATTGGAGTATGAAATCGCCATCAAAGACGATTTTCCAACGCTGACTGTTAAAAACGGGAACAATACGCTTACTGTGCGTGCGTTCAGCTCTGTGGCATACGTCAATGACAAACCCTTCGATTTGGGTTCGGTAACCGTTTATGTGGATAAGAACGATACATTTTATTTGCCAGCGGATATATTGTCCAAGGCTAAGATATAGATCGAAAGGCCTGCCAAGCTTCACAAACTGGCAGGCCTTTTTTCCGTACGCCGTACGTGACACTTTACAGTCTTTTTCTACTAACGGATAACTGGATTATCGTTCAAACTTATGTAAAATCGTATCATACGAAGTTATTATTCTGCCAATTGTTCCCAACATTGTATAATTTTGTTCGTGTTAAATGAATAATTTTTTAGTGATGAGAAATATATGCCTTTTCATTTTTGCTTGTTGTTGGATATTGGCTTGTTCGGTACCGGCCGACACCTCATGGCCGGAGGTAAAAACCGAAGCCAAGCCAGGTGTACGTTGGTGGTGGTTGGGTAGTTCGGTCGATTCGGCCGGATTGACAGCAAATATGGAAGACTTGCAGCAAGCCGGATTCGGGGCTGTTGAAATCACGCCCATATATGGGATCAATGGCGCCGAAAACCGCCATATAGACTATTTGTCGCCTCGTTGGATGAACATGTACAAGCATACTTATGCCGAAGGTAAGCGGCTGGGGATCAATATAGACATGAACAATGGTACCGGCTGGCCTTTCGGTGGACCCACCATATCGACAGCTGATGCTGCCTGCAAGGTTATTTTCCAGAAATACCCAGTAAAAGGGGGTTCTCGATTCGAAAAAAAGATAGTACCCAACGATCCAAAACAAACCGATATTGCTACAGTGGCTGCTGTAGTAGCTTATTCTGCCGACCGGAAAATTGACCTGACGGATAAGGTGACTAAAGACAGGATGCTCTCGTGGGAAGTCCCTGATGGCGACTGGGCCATTTGGGTAGTGTTCAACGGCAAGACTCTGCAAAAAGTGAAACGTGCAGCCCCAGGCGGTGAAGGATGGGTGATGAACCACTATTCGAAGGATGTAGTTCAACGCTACCTGGGACGTTTCGATGAGGCTTTTGCTTCAACGGGAGCACCTTGGCCCAATAGTTTTTTCAATGACTCATATGAAGTATATGGCGCCAACTGGTCGGAAAATCTTTTTACAGAATTTGAGAAACGGCGTGGATACCGACTCCAAGACTATCTCCCGGAACTCAACCGGGAAGGCGACCCTGGTACTTGTGCACGGGTAGTGTGCGATTATCGCCAAACCATCGCCGACCTGTTGATGAATGACTTTACCGTTCCCTGGACGGAATGGGCACATTCGCATGGTGTTACCATACGTAACCAGGCACACGGATCGCCCGGTAACCTCATCGACTTTTATGCAGCAGTGGATATCCCCGAATGCGAATCTTTCGGACGAACACTTTTTGACATTCCGGGATTGCGTGTCGACAGTGGCATGAAGGAAAGCGACGCGCATCCATCCATGCTGAAATACGCTTCATCGGCTGCACACATTACCGGCAAACCGTTCGTTTCGTCCGAAACCTTCACGTGGCTTACCGAGCATTTCCGCACATCGCTTTCGCAGATGAAACCGGAACTTGACCAGATGTTTGCTTCGGGCGTCAACCATATGTATTACCATGGTTCGCCTTATTCACCCAAGGATGTCGCATGGCCGGGCTGGCTATTTTACGCCTCGGTAAACATGAATGCCAACAATACCATTTTCAGGGATGTACAAGGCTTGAACGATTATATCACACGCACACAATCGTTTCTGCAATATGGCCTGCCAGACAACGATTTCCTCGTATACCTGCCCATCTATGATATATGGCAGGAGCACGACGGCCTTTATCTTTTGTTCGACATTCATAAGATGAAGAGCCTGATGCCCGCATTTTTTAAGATGGTGGTTGACATACAATCGCTTGGTTTTGATACAGATTATATTTCCGATAAGTTTTTGCAGCAAACCAAAACGAAAGGACATTTGTTGCAGGCACCGGGCGCGGCATACAAGGCAATTATTGTACCTGGCGTACAGTATATCCCGGTGGAAAGCCTAGCCAAACTGGTACAACTTGCCAAGGATGGTGCAACGGTTATTTTTGCCGACCGCCTTCCAAATGACATACCAGGCTTGTACAATTTAGAAAAACGCCATGCACAACTGGAAAAGATATTGACAAAATTGTCTATACCCCAACCTTTTCAAAGTTTTGACCGCATCTCCTCAGGCAAAGGACAGATCCTCTTCGGAACGGACTACGTCCAATTATTGCAGGCCACAGCCGCCAAACCGGAGGAATTATCGGTCAAATACGGTACCAACATTCTTCGCCGCCGCCATGCAGAAGGATATCATTACTTTATCACCCTGTTACAGAACAAGCCGCTGGACGGCTGGGTGAAATTGTCGGTTAGCGCCCGTTCGGCCCTCATCTTCAATCCACTTACCGGCACAAGCGGAAGAGCCAATATTCGCAACAATAACGGGCAAACAGAGGTCTACTTACAACTGGAGCCGGGACAGTCGTTGATTGTAAAAACGTTCACGAAGCAGGAAACCGATATGCCTGGTTATGCCTTCTATGAAAAAGGTGTACCAAAACCTGTTACTGGCGATTGGACTTTCCGTTTCACTGATGAGATGCCGTTCATCGAAGGAGAATTTGCGATGAAGGGTTCACCTGTTTCATGGACCGAAGTGAAGCATGACAGTGCAGTGGTATATGCCGGTACAGGTCGTTACACTGTCAATTTTGAAATAAGCGCTCAAGCTGACGATTGGCTGCTTAATCTGGGCACTCTTTGCGAAAGCGCCCGCGTGCGTATCAACGGGCAGGATGCTGGTATTGTATGGTCGTTGCCCTATACACTCAATATCGGACAGTTTCTCCGACAAGGCACCAATACCCTCGAAGTTGATGTGACCAATCTCCCGGCTAACCGTATTCGCGATTATGACCGTCGTGGTGTTAATTGGCGCATATTCAAGGATATCAATATCGTAAGCGTTTTCTATAAAGACATTCGTTTCAATAACTGGGCTGTTTCCCCTTCAGGGCTTACCAGTATGGTAACACTTACTCCGTTGACAAAAAAGTATCCATGATGCTTTCATCAACTTTATTGAATTTGTAAACTATATTGTTGATTTTGATTCACAAATCACTCTATTTTTGCCAAATGTAAAATAGGATAAGGTTTTCCTGTACCATCCAGTTCACTGCGGTTAACGACGGAAAATCCTTTACGGAGGTAAAATCCGACCGCTTGTTCATTCTGTTCGTTTACGTCTACCTTACGTAAATGCAGTTCATTCACGGCATAACTCAGCAATGCCGAGCCAATTCCTTTTCCATGAACATCGGGATGGATAAATAACATTTCAATGTTATCTTCCGAAACACCCAAAAATCCAAGTATTTTATTATCAACATCACGAACAACATATAATTGTATGGCATCAAGGTATTTTTCGGGAATCAGTTTTCGGAAGAGTAATATATCTTCTTCCTTTAAAAAGTGATGTGTCGCCCTGACAGATGCTTCCCAAACTCGCATCAGTTCGGGATATTCCGATTTTGATGTACTGGTTATTTCGTAATTCATAAATCCTTTCTAAAAACTGTTCATCAGTATCTTTCGGATTTTCGCTTCGATGAAAAACAGTCAAAAGTAATGAAAAAAGCACCCTAAAACAAGAGGCCAAAGTTTCGATCCGGTTTCTTACTTTTTATTTTCTCGCCCAATTTCATTTCTATCAGGCATTTTGATAGTGCCTATTATTTATTGATATAAATATTTTATCTTTGTAGTCAAAAATGGAGATTATGTTAAGTATTGCTGAATATTTTTGTCCCAATGAGCGCTGCAAGGATTATGGACTTCGAGATCAGGGGAATATAGTCAAAGCCGGGACTTACCTCA
>JAVBSH010000149.1:0-16348 GCA_031547085.1 Bacteroidales bacterium | reverse complement strand
AACCGCACACCAGGTGGCAGCAGCACACATCGACAAAATGAAAGAGTTTGCGCAAACGATGAATAAAGCCAACGTAGCACAGGAAACACTCAAAAGCGCCACTCCTGTGCTTACTGCCGGAACAAACGAAGCATTGAATGAGTTATATGACAGGGCAATAGATATATGCAGCGCCGGAAAAGTGGTTTTCAGGAAAGATACTGTGAAGAAAGCCTTATTCAGTTTCGAAAAACTGACCATACAGCAAGGAGCTTCCGCGAGAACGAAAACGCAACCTCCCGGAAAATAACCGATGAAACAACAGCAAGTGCGGAATCGTTTCCGGACGAGACGGAAATCATCCTGAACGAGGCGGAAAAGCCTTTGAATAAGACAAAAATGGTTCCGAATGAGGCGGAAATGATTCTGAATGAAACAGAAAAGCTTTCGAATAAAACAGAAGTGATCCTGAACAAGACAGAAATGTTTCCAAACGAGTCAGAAATGATTCTGAACGAAGCGGAAATCACCCTGAATAAGACGGAAATTATCCTGAATGATACGGAAATTATCCTGAATGATACGGAAATGACTCCGAACAAAGTAAACATGATCAATACTAATTCGCGCATTAAAGTCGATGGTAAAGATGTGCCGCTTACCAAAGGTGTGATCCAGTTACAATCCGAAGGCGCCGAAGTATAACATACCGAACCTGCTGAGTCTCCTGCCCGTCCAGTCAAGCGGGTTGAGACCCGGTAGGTCTTGATAATATATTAAACCTACCGGGTCTGGTAGACCCAGCAGGTTAAGTACGGATAAGAAATTATGCGATCACTCCCTTTGCGTGCCGAGCGTAATGGTTATGCAGATCGTCGGTGTATACTTTTAAAATGGAAACGCCGAGCTGTTCTTTATCACCACAACGGTATAAGGCACGTGCCAAGTGTAATTCTTTCAAAACCCGGTTGCGCACAGATGTATCTTCCCAATTTGACGGGACAGTATTACGCGCCTGACGGTAACCGGTAATGGCATCGGTACGGATGCCCGGCTGGTTCAGTATATCGTACAAAATCGCTGCTGAACCTTTATCGCCAATGGTTTCGAAAGCAACACATACCGCCCGGAAATGCGAGAATGTCCGTTGCGCATTCAACCGTTGCGCATGTGCCGTAATGGCTGACAATGCTTCTTTCTTCCGTGTATTTCCCAATGCCATCAATAAGCTGTCCAAACGGCTCATACAAGGCCCGAATTGCCCCATTCCGGTATAATGCCAGCCTTCGTCCCATTCCGTATAACGGTTCACTTCGTCAATCAATACCTGTAAACCTGCTGTTTCACCCAGGATGGCCAACGTTTGTGCATAGTTGACCGCACCGGACGTACCCGCCTTTTTTTGCAATTGCTGTTTCAAAAGCGGTATAGCCTTTTTGGTATCGGTGAGTAATATTTCCAACCCATCCATGTTGTTGGACAGGCTTTCGGCGGCTTCGGCAAAGCGGGCGCCTGCAAACGGAAAATTATCCTTGTCGGTGATCACCCGTCCGGGCAGGTTACCCATCGACACCAGATGCTGCTGTATTTTCTTTATATCAACTTTCCGGATGTCTTTCTTTTCCCTGACCGCCGTTGCCACCAGATACCCCACCGCATATCCCTGGTTTTGCAGGCAAGGTTGCATGCGGATCACCGGCATGGCATCGCGGTGTGCGCCCGTGCCAAGTCCTGTGACAAGGATACCGTCGAGTCCCTTGGGAAGCAACGTCCGCAATGGAACATCGGCATTGTAAATCTTGTGCCTTTTTTCTGGCGGTTTAAGGGTGAAATACGGATCGATGGTATAACCATGCGTGTCGAAGGAACTGGTATGGTACGAAATCGTGTCGGGATAACGGCGACCGTTGATTACATCGAGTACCGATACATTGTGTTCGGCAACGACACGGCGGCGTTCCCGCGTTTGCGGTAATTTACCGATGTCGTACATACCCTTGTATTTAGCCTTGGCGGCAACGAACACACGTGATATATCCAGCACGTCGGCATCATCGATAAATGTCCAGTCGGTATTGTTGTAGAAATCATCGGGATTGCGCCGTGCCAGTCCTGCCCCTTGTATGGCTACGGTATGCTTGCCGGTATAGTCGTAAGCAGCGCCCGCAGCGATGGCAATATCGGCACTGCCGGTACTATCAACTACGATCTTCGAAAGTACCACGCCACGCCCGTAAGGAGTAGCTACAACCACACCGCACACTTTATTTCCATCAGTAACAGCTCCGCATCCCATCACACCGAACCAAATATCGCCTCCGACTTTACGGGTTTCGCGCCGGAACCATTCCATCTTCCAATCGGAGGGCCATTCCACATTACATTTCTTTTTCTGGCGCGGATGATCAGCCGGAGCCATAACGCATACTCCATTATCTACCTCGCTGGTAAATCCTTCACGAAAACCGTCCCAATAGCGCCCAATCAGACCGTTGGTCGTCAACCCACCTAAACCGTGCAGGTATTCGAGGGTTAAAGTTTTGATGCCTTGTCGTGCTGCGCTGATTCCTACCGGTGCACCTGCCGTACCACCGCCCAACACGATCATATCATACTCGCCCAATATTGGAAGGGAGATTCCTGAAATCTTGATATTTGCTTTGTGATATGCCGGACGCAGCGGCGCATTCACCTCTTTCGCCCTGGCTTTAATGTAACCGGCATTTTGTTGGCGGACGTCCAATCCGGATAATTGCGGCATGGCCATTTTCCGGGCCTGTTGGGCAACTTCTTTACCGATACGTTGACCGGTTGCCATGATTGTTGCAGGACGAAGTAATTCACGGGCTGTATTCCGGGAAATATCAGCATAACCGGACAGTACGTACAAGCCCTGTATATTTGCCGGACAGAATGCCTGTAATGGTATATCAGCAATGTTGCCGGCCGGTTGGCTACCAGCGCCACTTTGAATATGTTGCGACGGGATGTAAGTTATTAAATCGGAACTATCCACCTGATCGGGATCCCAAGTAATATCGCGTATCTGCTGTTCGATAGCGCTCAATGCCGCATAATCATTTCCGGCATCGGGAAATTCGAAAATATAACGGCGGGTAGTATATTCCTTTTTTCCCACCTTGATCATGGAGGTCATTTCGTTGGTCTCGACAATGTGGCTGTCTTGTTTTCCGGCATTACCAACTACCGTAAATTCATACTGTTGCTTACCGGAAGTGTTGCCTGATAGAGAAATACCGGCACAGCGAACTACTTGGGCATCCAGTGTGGCATCCACTACAACCTTAGCCTGTATGGCCTGGCATCCCGAACGGTTGACAATTAACCCTCCCGCTACGTTACCGGCTTTGTCATATAAAACGCCTCCAAAATAAGTACTGTAAAGGAATGGAATGTTTTGCCGGAGCAGTTCATCTTCCAACACAGTTTTTACATGAAGGGGATAAGGAGGTATATTCTCTTCATATATAGCTTTTGCCAAAGGATGCTGTAATTGTTCATTACTACCCGGCCATAAGCGAAGCGTACCGCAAATATCTTCGCCCAGATAGGACATCGGTGCAACAAGGAATACGGAACATCCTCCCTGCACAGCCTCGGAGGCAGCAGCTACAGCACCCGAACTACCGCCAACCACCAATACATCCACAGATGCGATCAGCGAAACCTGATGTGAAGGCATCAGGCAATATGATGTTCCTTGTTGCTCCGTATTTGCGGCTACCTCTGCGGGTAGTATGCTGCTACTGATCAGTCCGGCTCCAAGAGCGCCGGTTTTGATAAATTCTCGTCTGGTAAACATTCCTGGTTAATTATTAAAATTCAACATTCTTTTCAAATATCCCGGATATGCTCCGGCTGTGATGCTGTCGCCGAAACAAGCAATCCGATTGCTTGGTAACCTATTTTGAACGATACAATCGTAAATGGCCACTGCCATTACCCGGTATCCATCCTGCGTAGGATGTATGCCATCGGTTTTTCCACTGTTGGCTTCATTTTGGATCAGGCTGCTTGGCTTTTCGCCGATGTCGCCCACCGCATCGAAGATATGATGCATATCCAGCAATGTGAGATTATATTCGACAGCTAATCGTTTGATCAGGTCATTGACGGCTGTCATCCGGGCTTTGTATCCTTCTGGTTCATAAAACTTTTTATCATGCCGTGTGAACAGGTATGGTTCATATCCCGGAAGAATAGTCATCAGGATGATCTTGCTTTTTATGTCCAATATTTTGGAAATGATGGTCCGCATGTTCTTTTCGTATTGGAGCAACGGGATATGTTTCTTACTATTCATATCATTGGTTCCCGCCATAAAAATCGTTAGTTCCGGGCGATGACCCAAGCAATCCTTATCTATCCTTGCAAACATATCGGCAGTGTTGTTTCCGCCTACGCCAGCATTTATAAAAAGCGATTCGCCGGAAGAACCCAGAACACACCGGAAAGGGATCCCCATCAAGATGGCTGATGCTGCCGTGGTTTTGATAAATCGTCGCCTGAACATATTTTTTATTTTATGATTGTCGGATATTTACCCAATGCTTGTGGACTGAACGGTTCGGCATAGCGTCTCGCTATATCGAAGCTAAAAGCAAGGCTCTTACCTTGCAAATATGGAAAGCAGGAGCTTTCCTTTCAGCACGGCGGAGTCTGGAGACTCTGCCGAACACTGCCGCGCAATCAATAGGCATAGTACCCGATAATCATTTTTTATTTTTTCCAAAATTACAAAATAATGGCTTCTAGATGAAAAAGGGGCTGTTCAAAAAGTCGAAAATCACGGCTGAATTACAAATTCAGCCGAACGTGATTGTCTGTAATATAGGCAGGTAGCGTTGAGCGGAATTTATAATTCCGCTCGAAAACAGACTTTTTGAACAGCCACTTTGGTTTTTTCCAAAATAGACGAACATTTTAATTAAGGTAAAATCATTTTTCAAATAAAATACTGTCCTTCCTCTTTCAATCTTTTCCGGAGGTATTGTACATCAATTTTATGCACATCGTTCTTTGACTGCTTGACGGCATGAGCAGCCGCCATTCCCGCAGCCTCACCGGTAACCAGGCATGGCGGCATCACCCGCAGGCTTCCGAAAGCCTCTTCGTCGGTGGAAATGCAACGCCCGGCTGTCAACATGTTTTTCAGCCCTTTAGGGGTCAAACAACGGTAAGGAATTCCATGCGATTCGCCTTTCCCGTAGCGGGTTGCTTTATGTCCCGCTTTATGTATGTCAATGTAATAACTGTTACGGCCGATCTCATCATCAAACGATTTATGCTGCATCCAGTCGTCGACTGTAAAGACATAATCGCCTTCAATACGGCGGCTATCCCGAACACCGAGCAGGCTGCCTGTCTTTATAAGAAACGATCCGCCGAATGTTTGTGGCTGTACATCCCGCAAGGCTTGCAAGTATTGCGCAGCGATCTGCCGGCCGGTCATCATGGCTTGTGACAATGCCCACGGGTCGGTACTATCTACGTTCACCAAGTGCCCGGCATTAAATTGTACCACATCCGGCCCAACAAGGTTGTTACAAAAATGGCTGTCGATTAAAGGATATTTTCCTGAATCGATGGCTGTAAATACGGGGCTGTTTTTATTGCCTGTATGTAGACTCGGCCCGTTGATGTAATTGTATCTACATTGGCAAATGAGAAGCACATGGTGGAACTTTGCACTACGCCGTTTTCATCACCCCGTTTAAATGAAGCACCTGCCCAGGCTGCCAGATCACCGTCTCCGGTAGCATCAATGTACACTTTGGCTTTAAACGCAGTGAGGCCATTTTTGTTGGCAACAATGACGGCGTCTACCGTGTCGTTTGCTGACATTTCCACAGCGGCTAAACGCGAAAAGAAAAGGACTTGAGCGCCTGATTCGGACACCATTTTGTCGTATATCGTCATCAGGTATTCGGGGTTGATGTGTACCCAATCCAACTTGTTCTTATTTTCGTGGGGAACACCCTTTTTTGATTCGTTAAATATCTTTTCGGCCAATCCGCGATAGATAATTTTTTCGCCATCGGAAAACGGACACCATGCAGGAACCATCCCTGCCGTACCCATGCCGCCGAGTTGTCCCATAGCTTCAATCAGCAATGTTTTAGCTCCTTCACGGGCCGCCGATATGGCAGCAGTGCAGCCTCCGGGGCCACCACCCACTACGATGACATCCCAACGGTCGTCAACCGGCATTTTTTTACTTTTCAAAGATATTGATTTATCCTTTCCGGAAGCGACAGTGTTGGCAACTAATCCTGTGCTTGTTGCCGCTGCAACAGCCATTAATCCTGTTTTTTTCAGAAATTCTCTTCGATTATTCATGGATTGTGATATTTTTAATAAAAAGAGGCTGTTCAAAAAGTCTGTTTTCGGTTCGTCATTGCGAGCGATAGCGAAGCAATCTATTTGAATAACAGCAAATTGCTTCGTCGCCCCTCCTCGCAATGACGTGTTTTTTCGACTTTTTGAACATCCTCTTTACTGTTGGGTTAACAAATCAATACTTGATGACGCTATAGACAGCTATCTCATATACACGGGCGCGGTTGTCCGTATATGCAGGAACATACAATCTTACTTTGCTTGTCTCAACAGCTGCAAACTCTTTATAGTACAGCGCTTCTTCATTGCTGCTTTCCGAAACAACGTCTTTCCACTGGTCGTTAACATAAGCCTGCAATTTGAACTGCTTCATTTTTTGTGCAGCTTGTGACACGTCACGCCACATCCTGAATGCATTGATGGAATACGTACCCTGCAAATCCACTTCAATCCAATGCTCGGTGTTACTGTTATTCGATACCCATCTTGATGCGCTGGTTCCGGTAATTCCGTCGACAGCCAATTCGCCGATATAGTTTACCGGATCACAGTCGCTATGTGTTACGGGTTTACCTTGGGTTATATTAACAACTTTGCTTACGTCCAATCGGGTCAACTCGGTGTAAAAAGTATCAATGGCCGTAGGTTCAGGTATGTATAACGTACGGTAAGTAACGCCTTTGAGATAATCGACATCGGTCAATGTCTGTGAGGTTGAAAGCGTCGGATAATATACCTCAACAGCATTTCCGGACTTGTCCGTATAGTACATCTCAATGCCAATTTCCTCATCCGACGTGGCTCCAGCCCACGTAATTTCAACATTATCAGCATCGTTTACCTTGGCCTCGGTAGCCCGCCTGTTGAGTAATTTTTCCTGGTAGAGCGGTCCATATACACTTGCGATTTTTTCGAAGACCATTGATTTGTTTCCATGGTCATCCGTTGAAATCCAGCTAAATGTATAATTTCCTTCGGTCAGGTATTCATCGCCGCCAAAATAGAGTTCAAGCGGCTCAGTAGCTGCATGCGGTGTAACTTTTAATACCTTGGATTTACTGTTGTTGACACCCCAATATACAGTTACATTTTTGGCACGGGGATCGCTTAGCCAGTATTTCAACAAAAGGCGTTCCCTTCCGGGGAAAGTTGTGACCGAATCGACTTTTCCGATATAAATCGTTTCGCCACGGGCAAGAAATTCATCGTGCTTGTCATTCATTTTGGCGCAAGCGCCCAATAATATGATTGCAAATAATAAAGCTATATTTTTCATAAACATTCATTTATCATTTAACGGGTTCGCCCCAATACCTTAATTCGGCAACATGTAAACCATTGCTGCCACCCCATGCCTTCCTTACTCTAAAACGAATGTAGCGTACTTCAGGATCATCTTCCGAAAATTCGAATTCTTCTCCGGCAGCAGCATAAGCATAATCGTCGGCTGTAGCAGGTTGGCTCGAATCCAAACCCGACGGACGGTGCGATATGCAATTGATCAGATGTATCCATTGCGCATCGGTGCTTGCGGCATTCTGGGCCACCGACAAGTCATTGGTTCCCATCAGGTAAAAATCGTACGGATTATGCAGCCTGAAGTAATAATCGTTCCTGCCCCACATTCTAAAGCGGGACAACTTTACTTTTACACCCAGATCCATCGTGAAATATGCATTGATACCCTCTGTCGGCTGGATATAATAGACCTGTCCGGTCGAACTGCCGGCAACCAATATGTCATCCCATATCACCGAAAGGTTCGAATTGCTCCAGCCATGTAATGTAAAAGCCGGTAACTTGGGCATAGCCACAAAGTTTTTATTGTCGATCAGCATCTCGAACAAAGGTTCCAGTTCAAATGTTAGCGTATCGCTATAATTATTGTAAGTATCCTTTGCGTATGCCGCGAAAGTGGTCATCACGGCATCCTGGCCGCGAATAGCCCTATTGGCATTCTTTTCGGATGTGTAAATAGATTCAATCGGCACAAGTTTACCGGTTGCCGCATCTTTTTTCAGGAAACCTACGGTCACTTCATCCTGAATGGCATTTTCCCAGGATACCTTAAATCCGCCACGCGCCCTCACATAGGTCATGCTCCGGATGATGTCGTAAATGATGGCATCTCCGGGCTCAATTTCAACTTCCACGGGTATGGATTCGTTCTGACTCCGGTCTACGGCAATTAACTGTAATTTATATTTCTGCGACCGGGCAAAACCTTTTACAGTAATTGAACTGGAAAAGACGGAAGTTTTGATATCCTGCAACTCTCCATTGGGAAGCACAAACTTTGTCCTGACATACAAAAGGTCGGTTACATCGGGCAAATCATACGAAATGGTTGCCCCACCGGGAAAATTGACTACCTGCGGATTACTGATCGGTTGAGGAGGATCACTGTCAATCGGATATTGTCCGATCGGGTCTTCCGAACAAGCCGAAAATAAAAGCCATCCGATAAAAAATACGATATACTTTTTCATATTTATGATCATTTTAAAATTCATCAATTTACCAACCCGGATTCTGGATTAGATTGGTATTTCTTAACATCTCATCTAACCTGATCGGCCACAAGTATTCTTTTTTATTGAACTGAAGAGAATACAGGGTGATCACATTGTAATAATCTTCGGGAACCTCACCCATGATGTTCCATGCTTTGACAGGCTTGTTCAGTTCGGTTTCAGCCGTCAGCCAACGGCGCACATCCCAAAAACGTTTCCCTTCGAAAGCCAGCTCGATAGTACGTTCACGACGGATAATATCCCGCATGCCAGTTTGTGTTGTCGGCTTCTCAGGGTATTTGGAATATTTCCTCCAGCTATCCACTACACCTTCCAATCCGGCACGGTACCTGATCATATCCACATAATCGTAAACCTCCTGGGTGGGGACGTCCGAACATTCATTCAACGCTTCAGCATACAATAAATACAAATCGGCCAAGCGCATGATCGGAAAAGAACCTTGTACCGTTGCTAATGCGGTACCAGCAGTATTAACTTGGGATTCAATGTGTGACCCTTTTTTGGTGATGTATCCTGTGATGGAATACCTTAATCCCATATAATTTCCGGAAGGTTTGCCTTTCAACATATAGGTCACCCATGCCCTTTGGTCTACAGGCAATTGGTCAAAATCAATCTTTCTTCCATTCCCTAGCCAATATCCGCCATCGAAACCAAGGTTTGCATAAAAGCGGGGCTCGCGGTACAAATTGATTTTTGCAATTTTGTATTCACCATCAACAAGTACATAATATTTATGATCTTCAGGCGCCGGTCCAATGGTAAAGCGGTTGGCATAATCGTAATTGACATCTTCATCAATTGGTACACCCTTGTTGGAATAAAAGAGTTCCACCATATTCATCGAAGGAGCGATAACCGGCTCGGTAGCTGCAAGATTGGCATGTGTTCCCAAAAAATGAGGCATAGTGGAGGTTGTTAGATTATTAATCGTACCCCAAATAATTTCACGATTCCATTTATCAGTAGCAACAGTCCGTAAGGTCATCAGCAATTTGCTGGAATCAGAGACACTACTATACCCAGAGTAATATGTCGATTGGCTAAAATTATATAACTCGTATTGTTCTGCCATTGCAACAGTATCAATCGCATTTTTACACGCAACCCGTGCCCTGTCCCATTTTTCACGGCTACTTAATTCGCTTTCGAACAGGTTAACACCCCGTTTGTCGACAAACTGGGAATAATCCGGGTTGTTATTGAATAACGGGCTTGCTGCCGTAACCAATGCTTCCGCCTTGATGGATAATGCAATCGGTTGTGTGATCCTTCTTAACTCGTTGGGCGTATCGAAAATGATCAAAGGTAGATCGGGAACAGCTTCATTGATCAATTGCACAATGTAATTGACACAATCATCGAATTTGTCCCGGTATACTTTTGCTTCATTAATACCCGCATCCACCGGCAAATTCACCTTTACCAAGGGGATAGGCCCATAAGCCCTCAACAGGTAGTAATGATAATAGGCTTTCAGGAATTTGACCTCGGCAATCATCCTGTTCCTGTCTTGTTCAATCAAATCAGGGCCAACTTTATGAACATTTTCAAGAAAAATATTACAATCCCTGATCCCTTTGTACAATGAAGCACCTTGGTTCCGTCCCTCCCAGCAATTAACATACGGGGCGTTTGAATTCTGCGACCGTTTGATGTTGAAACTGGCATAGTTTCCTGTTTTTGCATTAGCCCAGGTATCATACAACGACCATGTGTCGTCGGCGCCCATGATGGCAGGATCGTATTGCGGATTACCCAATCCGGGCATATAGTAATAGCAGGTGGCCAAATAGGATTCTGCCCCAGCCCTGTCGCGGAAAGCGTATTCGATGGTTGCGATATCGTCGGGGACAACATCCAGATAACTATCGCAAGCACAAAATAATAAAAGGAATAACAAATAATATGTATTTTTCATTTTTTCCAGTTTTAGAATGTGAATTGTAAACCAAGGTTATACACCTGCTGAACAGGATACCCCAATCCGTTACCGGCCATTTCAGGATCCCACAGTTTAAATTTGCTGAATGTAAGCAAATTGGTTCCACTGAAATAAACACGGAATGTTTTCATTTTGAACTTATTGGTAATACGTTCCGGTACAGTATAGCCCAATTCAACTGATTTCAGGCGTAAAAACGCCCCATTACGCATGAACCAAGTACTCATTTCCGTATTGTTATTGATAACCACATCGGAAAGCCGCGGCCACAACGCATACAAGTTACGGTTGTCTTCCGACCAGTGATTATCGGCATATACTTGCAACAACGCATTCTTCGAAATGATGGAACCATTGGCATCGGTGTCCGCAAATGGGAAAGTGGAAGGTTGGGAATCTACTTTATCTTGTGTGGCTACATTGATCCAAAATGATTCCTGCGCCAACCCCTGGAAGAAAAAGGATAAATCCCAGCCCTTATACCCGGCAGACAAACCAAACCCATAAATGATCTGCGGTTCCGTAGGATACCCAATAGGAACCCTGTCCAAATCGGTGATTTTTCCATCCCCGTCAATATCCTTATATTTGATATCGCCACCCATAATAGGGCGGGTATCATTAAAATTCTGAGAAGGCGAGTTTAGCACCTCATAATCATCTACAAACAATCGTTCGGCGACATAACCGAATTTTTGCGAAACCGGTTGCCCTACGATCGATCTCCATGGTGTAGCCGAATAGTCGACTTCTTCGTATTCGGTATATTCCGTAGTAGCATAAGTGAAATTCGCCCGGCCGGTCAGCCAAAAATCAGCAGTAAAATTGTATTGATAGTCCACCGACATATCTACACCCCGGCCTTTTGCTTTCCCAAGGTTAGCTTGCGGTGTGGCAGCCAATCCCATGGATGCCGGGACATACGACCTACTCAGGAGAATTCCGCTGCGCAACTCATTATATACATCAACCATCAATTCCACCTTGCTGAACAATCCTATTTCGATCCCCAGATTCATCTTCTTGGCAGTTTCCCAAGTGATCTGATCGTTGGCATACCGGTCGACCGATACTCCATTCCGGGTGTAGTTAAAGTCATATCCGTAAGTATATGATTTCGCCGCGTCCAATCCCATGCGAACTTTCGACAAATAAAAGAAACGGTCGTTCGCATTTCCAATCGCATCATTCCCTACCAGGCCGTAAGTACCTTTAAATTTCAATTTAGAAATGGCCTTCTTGAGGTTATTATCCGCCCAGAATTTTTCATTCGAGACAATCCAGCCCAATCCGATGGAAGGGAAAAAACCAAAACGTTCATTCTTAGCAAACCGTTCCGAACCGTTATATCCAAAGTTAAACTCGGTAAAATACCTGTCATCGTAAGCATAAGTGACCCTACCCGACAACCCGATATTCCGGTGCGGCAACGACAACTCAAATGCAGCATCGTTATTGTTGGATTCAGCATAATTCCGCATAGTGAAGACCAACAATCCGCTTACGGTATGTTTTCCGCCAAACACTTGGTCATAAGTAAGCGCAGCTTCCGTATAATTGGTCGTTTGCACCTGTTTGGGTTCTTCGATAGACCTCAGCCATTCTTCGGCATCTCCCGTTCCCGAATTCAACCATTGCAGAATATACGCATCCTCATTCTTATCGTATGATGCTATGTTATAATAATATGGTTTATATTGTCGTCTTATACTGAGGTATGAATACCGGTTGGTCGAATACAATGCCCTAAGCGCCAAACCATCGGTAACAAAATCAAGCTTTTGTTTTACCTCGAATTGGGCCGTCATCTTCGACTTATTGTAATCCTTGTATCCTTTCACCATATCGGCGTAAGGATTGATATAATTGGCTGTCCCCGCGTTCCCGAACAGAATATGTTCGGTATAGGCATTTGCCTCATCCGGTGCATATTTAGGCGCAAACATCACAGGATCAGAGCGCATGATCTTTTTATAAAGGTCTTCCCCGCCATCCAGCGGGCCTTGGTAATCGTCAAAATTACCCGACAGACGTACCACAGCTTCAGTAGTTTTTGTAATGTTGATATTGACATTCGACCGTAACTGGTACCGCTTTAAGTCAATATTATTATTGAAGTTGTTTTGTTTGTCCACTTTCAGGATACCATTATCCTGGTTGAAGGTAGCAGCTACGTAATACCGGGCTATCTTTCCTCCTCCGCTTACGTTCAGGTTTGCACGGTAATTAACGGCATAATCATTACAAAGCATATTGTACCAATCATTGTATGGATATACATATTCATTCCGGTTTGGATTCATTGTATTATCAATCTTTTCCTGAGTATACGGTGCAGTACCTTTCTTATCCCGCGTCAATACGGCTTCGTTGTTTAGTTGCATGTAAGTGATCGGATCGGCTATTTTCACTTTTTTGGTAGGCCTCGACAACGAAGTTTCGGCCCTGAAAGATACCGTAGCCTGCCCTTCACGTCCTTCCTTGGTGGTAATTGCGATTACTCCGTTCGCACCACGCGCACCATACAATGCCGTTGCCGTCGCATCCTTCATAATGGAAAAACTGGCAATATCGTCCGGTTGCATACGCGAAAGATCAGAAGAGGACATTTCAACACCATCAATCAGGATCAACGGACCGCTGGCATAAGTCAACGAAGTAACACCCCTCACAAAGAAACTGGCGTCATCCTGACCCGGTTCGCCACTACGTTGATAAGAAACCAAGCCTGAAATACGACCGGCTAATGCCGTTGAAAGATTACTGCTGGGTACCTTCAGGTCTTTGGTATTAATGGTAGAGACGGATGCGATTACGCTTTCCTTCCTCTGTTTGGCAAAAGCGACCACGGTAACTTCGTCCAACTCATTCACCTTAGGAGTCAGTGTTACGGCGACTTCTGTCTGATCGCCAACAATGATGGAGTAAATTTGGTAACCGACAAAAGAAACATCCAATTGATCGGTCGATTTCACATCAATGGAAAACGAACCGTCGATATCGGTCATTACCCCACGGGTAGTACCCTTCACTTGGACAGTAGCACCGGGCAATGCCTCACCGTTTTCATCAACGACTTTTCCTTTAACGGTTTTGTCTTTTTGCTTGGGTGCAGCCTCTTTTGTTTCAGCAGGAACAGGCGATAAAATAATCTGTTGCCCCTGTACCTTGTAAGCAATTCCGTTTTCTTTCAGTATTTGGTCTAAAATATCGGCAACACGCGTATTGCGGAATGTAGCGGTTACTTTTTTATTTACATCGACTTGTGTGTTGGTGTAAAAAAAGGTATATTCCGTTTGCGATTCTATGAACTTCAATATTTCTTTGATCGTCATATCATCGGCTTTGATGGTCAACCGTTGATTTTGAGCATTGCTGTTTGCCGAAAGTTGAAATAATGCAGCAAACAACAGGAAGAAACTAATTTTCATTATTCGTTTTATTCGTAAATTTAGCGGTGGTAAAACCCGTTTTGTTTTAAATATTTTCATACATTTGAAAGATTTTATTACTACGATAACGCCTTTTCCTGTCCTGGAATGATCAAGGAAAGGCAACTCACATGATTAATAAAGTCGCATGGAGCGGCAGGTGCTGGAATCACCCGCCGCTCTTTTGTTTTTTAATGTTTGGATTGAATCATAGGCATATTCTGTTTGGGTTAATGGTCATTCATTGTTTATAAATCAGAAAAGTTTACTATTTTGTATTCGTCACCCATTTGTTGAAATTTGATAGGCGCTGCACTTTGCATCATCTGGATAATTTGCTCCAAGCTTTCTTTACGAACCGTAAAAGTTAATCGGTAACGGACTTCCAAATCACGGGGACATTCGATACTCCGGCCATACCAACGCTCCAACCTGCTTACGATATGCCCCAGTTCAGCATTCTCAAATGATAGCCGGCCATCGATCCATTCGGCATATTGTGCTGCATTGACGGATTGTATGGTCGTGGCATGTTGTTTTTCGTCAAAAATCAATTGTTCGTTGGGTGAAAGTTCAAAATAACGTTGAAGACTATCCCCGGCAATATTTACGTTCACCTTTCCGGAAACAAGGATTGCTTCGGCAGAGGGACTGTTATGGTAATCGTTCACCGTAAATTTTGTGCCCAACACCTGTACCTGTAATTTTTCCGTTGTTACGATAAACGGTTGCTTACCTTTACGTGTAACATCAAAATAAGCTTCACCGCTTAATTTGATCTGCCTGGTTCCGACGCCAAATTTTTCAGGATATTCGATCCGGCTTCCCGCGTTGAGCCATACTTTTGTAGAATCAGGCAAAATTACCTGAAGACGTTCTTCATTGCGGGTTTCAAAAACCAATACCTGTACTTCGCTTTGGAATTTTTCCCCAGGAAAAAACCAAAAATATCCGACTCCCAGTAATATCAGCACAGATGCAGCAACCGGCCATATCCATGCCACAACAATACGCCTATGCGGAACGCGTTGTACCCCTGACTTAATATTCTGCCAAGCTTTTCGTTGGTCGAATCCGGAAATATCGTCAGCCGGAAGATTCCATTCCTGCTGCATCCGTGTCGTCACTGACTTACGTTCCAACAAATTCTGTTCTTCTTTCGGCGATAGTTTTTCCGAAAAAAGACGGACTAAAATATGTTTTGAGAAAAATGGTTTCATGAATACTTAGGATAGATGAGAAAACCGCATCTATTATAAGTATACACATGAAAAAGGGTTAGGGCTTAGTCATAAATAAAAAAAATATAAAATCAGTGCCACTTTTTTCCAAGCATACACGTATTTTACTTAGTACCTGATAAATATGCGCTTTGACGGTTTTTTCGGCAATCCCTAGTTTTTCAGCAATTTCCTTATGACTTAGCATTTGTTTCCGGCTCAGGTTAAAAACCTCCTGCTGTTTGGGGGGAAATTGTCCCACAATATTGTCGATATATTGCGACAGGTCTTGTGCAACAATTTCTTCTTCAGGCTGTTCGTATTCTTGTTCGACACTTGCCAACACCGCGGTTTGAAAATGTTGTTCATTGACCTTTGCTCGATGCCGATTAAAAATCAGGTTCCGTGTGATGGTAAACAGGTAATTATCAAAATTTCGGTCGGGATTGACTGACATCCGGGCTTCCCACAAACGGATGAATACATCCTGTACAATTTCTTCCGCGTCTTCGTTATGGTTGGTGTAACGTTTGGCAAAACGGTATATTTTCGGCGAATAATCCAAATAGATTTGTTCGAAGGCCGATGGTTCGCCCGCTTTAAACTGTTCCAACACATACGACAAGGACAACATACCTGATTCACTTATCGTTGATAATAGCAATAATACGCCTTGTCGTTTCCGAGATACAAGCAATAAAAAACACTAACATTGTAGAAAAACAATGCCTCGACTTTGCTTGCGAAGTAAAAAAGATTATAGTGCCAGTCTCTCTCTCTCTCTCTCTCTCTCTCTCTCTCTCTCTCTCTCGCTCTCTCTCTCTCGCTCTCTCGCTGTGGCTAGGGCACTCACAGGCACAAAAAAAAAAAACAAAA
>JAVBSH010000191.1:0-3081 GCA_031547085.1 Bacteroidales bacterium | reverse complement strand
ATAAAAACGACGAAAGCAATTAAGAATTAGGAATTAAGAATGATTTCATGCGTCAGCCCAATTCTTAATTCCTAATTTTTAATTCTTAATTATGGAAACTTTCGCACCGTCCATCAGATTGATTTGTCCGTTGACGACTACCTGATCGCCTTCGTTCAGGCCGTTCAGTACTTCGAGATAACTGCCGTTATCGCTGCCTGCGGTGATTTTCACCAATTGGGCACGGTCGTTATTCACCACGTAAACCGACGGTTCTTTTACGCTGCTTACAATAGCATCGCGTGGTATCATTAATGTAGGGTGACTTTCGCCCATATTTACGGATACTTTTACGTAGGTTCCCGTTTTGAGCGGATGTTTCGATGAATTGGTAATGGAAATTTCAATGGGATAAGTGTGTGCCTTGTCGCCTTTCGGGCTGATGTGCGATACTACGCCGTCAAATATAACTCCGGGATAAACAGCTGTTGATACGCTTACCTTCTGGCCTTTCTGCAAAGCGTATACTTCTGTTTCAGATACCGACAATTTCACTTTCAGTTGCGAAATATCAGCTATTCCGGCCACCGGAGCCGATGGGTTCACATAAGCGCCCAGGTCGATATCCCGTGAAGTGATGTATCCGTTGAACGGGGCAACAATCCGTGTATCTTCCAACTGACGGGTGGCTTGTTCCAACTGTATGGTTGCATTTTCGTAAGCCATCTTTATTTCGCGCAATTGCAAGTCCGATATAGCGTCGCCTTCACGTAAGGTTTGGTATTTCTGATAATCTTCGCGATACTTATCATAAGCAAGAAGTGCATTATCCACAGCCAACTTTTTATAACGGTCGTCCACGCGGGCCAACAATGTTCCTTTTTCCACATAGTCGCCCAGTTTGAAATGCAATTCGGTTATTTTCCCAGCGGCTTCCGATGCCACGGTCACTTCCTGATTGGCTTCGGTAGCCCCAACCAGCTCCATGCCGTTTTGCGCGGCACGGCGTTCGGCTTGCGCCACAGCCACAGCAATGCCTGCATCGGATACTTTTACTTCCTTGCGGCTTTCGATTTCAGTTTTGTTGGCCAGCAGCCTCCAACACATTGCCCCGCCAACGGCGATGAGCGCTACGATGATGATATACTTTTTCATTGGATGATTAATTTTTAGATTTTTTGAATTTGAATTTGATTTGGAACGCGGATAACACGGATGTGACGGATATGCACGGATTTTTGAGATTTTTGTAGACCTATCAGGTTTTAGAAACCTAACAGGTCTTATACTTCGAAATTTATTTTTTAATACATTAACGACTCTGCTAAAAACAAATCGGTTTTTTCTTGTTTCACCTGTGCGGTGGCTTGTGTATCTTTTGTCATCAGGCTCCCGATTTCGCCATTCAACTGCATGATTTCCAGCTCAGCTACTTTAAATTGGTAGAGAGCGTTCAGGTAACCGGCCTGTGCGCTGCTAAGGCCCGTTTCGTCCTGCAAAAGGTCGCTCATTGTGGCCATTCCTTCGCGGTATTTCAATGCTGTTTCGTGGTACACCTTTTCGGCCAGCTCCATGTTCTGTGCCTGGCGCTCCACGTTGCTCTTGTTGTTGAAATAGTTGTTCATGGCATTTTTGTAATTCACACGGTAATATTCCTGCGTATTGTCAAGCATCAAGGTCGATTGTTGGTAATCAATCTTGGCCTGTTGTACTTTCGAACGTTTTTCCAATCCGTTGAAGATTGGGATGTTAAGACTCAGTCCAATAGCAGCCGAACTATACCAGTTACTCATGGGGCCACTTTTGAAATAATCGCCGAAGTTGTTGCGCATCCCTGCATAGCTCCACTGTCCGAAAGCGGCTAATGACGGCAGGTACTTACTCTGTTCCATCTTCAGGCTCATCTGTGCCATATCCTGTTGCATAGCCAGCATGCGGATGTCCGTACGACTCGAGAAATCCGACATGTTTACAGGAGTTGAAGCCAGCAAAGGAATCGATACGGTATCGGTAAGTACAATCTCCGTTTCGAGCGGCATTTCAATCATGTACTTGATCATATTCAATTGCTGTTGGTGCATTGCGTCGGTATTACTCAACTCGGTGTGCAGGTTTTCGAGGTTCACCTGTATGCGGTCATAATCTACACGTTTTCCCATGCCATTGTCCACCACTAATTTGGTAATGTTGCCCAATCGTTCGAGGCGTTCGATGTTATCGTTGACCAACTCTTTCTGCCGGGCGGTGGTTTGCGCCAGGAAGTATAGCTTAGCGATCTCCTGTGCCAAGTCTTCACGCGTCTTTTCGATGTTCAAAGCGTTCAGGTCGTCGGCCTTTTTCGACAGTTTCACACCTGCAATCACTGTTTGGTTGTACAACACTTGGTTGACAGCCACACCCACTGATGTGTTATAACGTATCCCCATCTTTAACGGGATAAACGAACCGGGCTGCCCCAGGAAATCGCCCGGAAGCATGGTTACCGGCAACTTCACATTGTTCTGGAACGACCCCGAACCGCTCACTTGCGGCAGGTACGACGAACGTGTTTCGGTTATCTTATAGGCGCTTTTTTCCTTTTCTAACCGGGCTTTATCCACATTAATATTTTGTTCTACAGCCATTTGGACACATTCGTGCAGCGTAAGCGAAGTTTGTCCGTATGTTTTCGGGCTTACTGCAAATGCGAAGATAACGGCTGGTATGATGATACTCTTTTTCATGATGGATTTATTTGACGATGGATGGCATATAAATTTGATTTCCTGATGAATGCGGGGATGAGATTTCACATCCCCGCCACATTAAATACCAAACGGTATGTAGATGATTAAAAAAATATTACGTTAAAACCTAAATCCTATCCCCAAGCTAACGGTTTGCGGGAGCATTTTTGCATCGCCATCGATATCAAGCATGTTCAGGAAGCCGATTTTATATCCTGCATTGATTTGAATACCATTGCGGAATTCGTAACCGACAGTGGCTCCACCGCCAAAATCCAGGCGTTTCAGATAATCTGTGTCGTACAGGTCAATATCACCCGTTTTGTACTTGGCACTGAACCCACAACCGATGTACGGTCCAACTCCTGCGTAGAAC
>JAVBSH010000173.1:0-20222 GCA_031547085.1 Bacteroidales bacterium | reverse complement strand
GCAATGGAAGCATGATCGGTACCCGGAACCCAGCAGGCATTCTTACCCATCATACGGGCGCGGCGAACCAACACATCCTGTATGGTGTTGTTGAGCATGTGCCCCATGTGCAGTACACCGGTAACGTTCGGCGGTGGGATCACAATCGTATAAGGCTCGCGATTGTCGGGTTTCGACTCGAACATTTTGTTTTGCATCCACCAGGCATACCATTTGTCCTCGGTGGCTTTGGGATCGTACTTCGAAGGGAGTTCCATTTTCGATTTTTGGTTTTTGTTTGGGTCGCAAAGATAATTTTTTTGTTTGGAAAATGCTCGTTACCTCATTTTCAATGATCCTGAGTTTAATTTATTTTATACGATTGGAAATTCTTTGTAAAATCGTAAAGTAAGCAGCGACACCGCCATTCCGCAATTAGAGAAATATGAAACAGGTTTACCCGAAAAGGCTTAACAGTTGAGGCTCTTTTATCTGCACTTCGTCTTGTCCGGAGTATGATTGCCCTGTTTTCGGCATTTTGACCAAACGCCGGAAGTTCGACTAAACGACGCTTAATTGTTGATTGATAATATGATATCACACTAAACTTTGTTCGTCGTTTGTACAATATTTCTCAATTTTCGGAATAATATTCATCCTTCTTCAATCTACCTTCGGTGAGATCGCTTTGTTTACGCATATCTATCTGTATATTAATCCGTAATAACACCATTACATCTGAATGGGTAACGATATAGTAACGACTGATTTGCTTTACAATGCATTGATTTACTTGCTCAAATAACTCTATTTTAACTCAAAGGTATATTTTTTTTTCGGGTTTTTAAAATTGAAAATTAATGCTTTTGCTTCGTTATTCTTGTAAAACTTCATTATTTGAGGCGATTAAAGCCCTATCTGGATTAAATAATCCTGATAGTAAGCATCAATTAACTCTATTTTCTGCTGGGGATATTCTTCATAGAAAGTACCTCCGTGGTAAAAACAGGCATATCCCCCTGACACCACGCCCATTGCTATAGCTTCCAATAGATTGACCTGCACCTGTGGCTTTGCCATCATTTGCCGGGCAATGGATGCAATAACTCCTCCGGCAAAATTATCGCCGCAACCGGTAGTATCCCCTACTTTAACAGGATACAGTGCGATTTCCGACTTAACTTTTTCCGAAACGGGGACATTGCTGTCATCTATATTGCCAAACAAGCGTCCACGCGAAAAGAAGTGAACAGCGTTAGCGCCATGGGTGACAATAACTGCACCTACTCCTGTCGATTTGAAAAATGCCATTGCTGCTTCAATCGAACCCATACCGCTCAATCGACATGCCTCTTCCATATCAGCGATCAACAGGTCGATATACTTGTAGGTCTCGATAGATTCGCCCAATGGCCAGGCTTTCGAAGGATTCTTTTTCTCATTCAGAAAATCATACACTGTATTTACCACAGTGACCGCACCCTTTTCTTTCGATTTTTTCAGGAGTTCCAGCAGTGATTGATGCATGTGCGGTACCAAAGCCGTTCCGCCAAAAGCAACGATATTGCTTTCAAAAAAAGAATCATCCAGATCGTCGGGATACATTTCCCATGCAGCGCCGATATTGTTGATAAAGATACGCTCGCCGTTCCCGTTGTCATAATCGGGGTCCGACATCACATCGGTGAAAGGCGTATGCAGATCTACGGTTTTATATTTTCCAATGTGGATTGGGGTTTGCTTAATTTTCGATGCAAGGAAAGCAGCGCCCTCATCCAGTCCTTTACTTCCATAGAAACGAACCTCTGCCGGTAAACCCTGCAACATTTGTGCGGCGTGTATCAACGACACAATGGAAGGGCCTCCTATGTTCATGGCTATCGGCTGTTTTCCACCGGTTATCTTGTCACGGACAGTGATATAATCCTCTCCCGAAAACCTTTCAAACTCTTCCCTGAAAACAAGTTTTCCAGGCGAAAGTCCGCCATCTCCTGCTTTTCGTGAAATATACCGTCCAAAATCGGCATCGCTGAAGGAAACAGGCTTGTAGAGGTAATCGACAAGCGCACACCCGGTTCCTGATATTTTAAAGATACTGTTTCCCATCGTTTACACAAATTTTTGATAGTCGGAAACCAAGAGATGCAACGGTTCCACATCCTCGTCGATAACGGGAAACCGTCCTACAGGTTCGAAGAAACAATTATCCGAATTGTCGTCGTTTACCATACTCACTTCGCCTACCAACACTGTACCTTTCCCCGGTTCGCCGTAAAAACGGTGGTACATACCCTGTTCCAGGCAAATACTTTCGCCGGGCGAGAGAATCACTTTCCCGCCGGCTTCGACGGTCCGCAACACTCCGTCGGTTTTCAAACACACAGGAGTACTGTCGAGCTGATTGTCAGGTGTGGTATTGTACAACTCAATCACAAGATTGCCTCCCCCGCGGTTGATGATGTCCTCCATCTTTGCCCAATGATAATGCATGGGCGTTTCCTGATTTTCTTCCACAATCATGATCTTTTCGGCGTAAGGCTTTTTGTCAACATTGAATTTCCCGTTGCGGAGGGTAAAGAGAAACAGCCCCCGTTGGTAGAAATCGCCGGACCCGAAGTCAGTGATATCCCATCCCAACATATTTTCGATAATTTCGACGGCGTTTACTTTGTTCTTTTTCCAATCGGTTACACTCCAATATGCCCACGGCGGTAAGAAAAACTTTCTTTCAGCCATAAATGATTTGGCATTTTCGATAATTTTGTTGATTTCGCTACGCTTCATGATTTTGATTTTAATTGGTTGATAATTGTTTTCGAATTTGTGTTTTATTCCCTGTAATTTTATTCCAGATGAATCAATCTGTTTTTATAAAATTCGACAATAGGCATTGTAAGTCCAAAATTAGTCCCCCTGCCAAAACTAATTTGGCTTCAAATATAACTTTTTTTTGTGAATATTTTATTTTTAAGATAATCCCAAGGGTATAGATTAAAATTTTTATCGGCACTGTCTTTTTGATAACTTTGCCGCAGATTTTGGATTACCTATCTAAAGCAAAAAATGCATATTATTGATATAGTTTCACGCATCAGTGGCTTATTGCTTTCCCCCGGCAAGGAATGGTTAGTGATTTCGACGGAAAACAAGGACCGGAAAACAATTTTTATCCGGTTTGTTGTTCCATTGCTGTGCCTGATTACTATTACATCAATCCTCGGATCATTATTATTTGCTTCCCGGACGGTTTTTTCCTTTAGTTATGTGGTGTTCGGAATTACCAAATTGTGGTGTTCGCTGTGTTCGGGCTTATATCTTTCGACATTCATCATCACCGAAATCATGGCGAGGCAACTTGGTTCGAAAGATTACGATAAGATATTCACGCTGATGGCATATTCCTCCGGAACGGCATACTTAGTGATTGCAGTGGTAGAATTGTTCCCGTTTTTCAGCGAATTGTCCGTTTTAACGTTCTATTCCTGTTATCTTTTTTGGCGTGGCATTCCATACATGACGTTGGCGCAAGGGCAGAATCGTATGGTGTTCAGCATCGTGTCATTTGTTGTTGCCGCATTGGTTTTTTCGCTGATGTTTTTTTTCTTCGGAAATGTATTGAGGGCTATATTGAATCCTTAAATTGTTGAATTTTTAAATTTTATCATGCAGGCTTATCTTGATTTATTATCGCATGTGTTGAAAAAAGGTGTTGAAAAGTCCGACCGCACAGGAACAGGCACCATCAGTGTGTTTGGTTACCAGATGCGTTTTGACCTTTCGGAAGGTTTTCCATTGCTCACCACCAAAAAACTGCACACCCGTTCCATCATTCACGAACTGTTGTGGTTCCTGCAAGGGTCAACCAACATCAAATACCTCCGCGACAACAAGGTAACTATTTGGGATGAATGGGCCGACGAACAAGGTGAATTAGGTCCTGTATATGGTTACCAGTGGCGTTCGTGGCCGACAGCCGATGGCCGTCACATTGACCAGATCAGCCAAGTGGTCGATTCCATCAAAAACAATCCCAACTCGCGGCGTCATATCGTTTGTGCATGGAACGTAGGCGATATTAACAAAATGGCTTTGCCGCCCTGCCATGTGTTGTTCCAGTTCTATGTGGCCGACGGTAAGCTTTCATGCCAGTTGTACCAGCGTAGTTGCGATATCTTCCTCGGTGTCCCTTTCAATATTGCTTCTTACGCACTGCTGACATCGATGATGGCCCAGGTGGCCGGCCTGCAACCCGGTGAGTTTGTGCATACTTTAGGCGATGCGCATATATACTTGAATCATCTCGATCAGGTAAGGTTACAACTTACCCGTGACCCGCGTCCTTTACCCATATTGAAACTAAACCCCGAAATTAAATCAATCTTCGATTTCCATTTTGAGGATTTTTTCATCGAAGGATATGATCCGCATCCGCATATCAAAGGAGAGATAGCTGTGTAGGTTGAAAATATTTCATCGCAATCTGATTTTTTCTCTATTTTATGAATTGCATTCAAGTTCCTTGATTAGCAATTTAAAAAGACCTGCCGGGTCCGGAAGGCCCAGCAGGTCTATGTGTTGCTCTAAAACTCAAACTCTGCTACTTGTATCAACCCATTGCCTGCCGATTTGGTTTCCTTCGACATTTGCAGGCAAGTAACTTGACGTTGTTGGCTACCGCCGGAATAGCCGGTATAAATCTCTACCATAATGGTTGACGGGCCTTCGGCTTTCACCTGCGAGTCGCCGAAGTAATTGACAAATACTTTGTATTTTCCTTTCACTGCTTTTTTGAGCATAAATTGTTCGGGGCCGTATCCTTGTGTGATATCTTGACTGATGCGTCCCCCGATGACGGTTTCTTTATGGCTGTAGAAACAGGTTTCGCCGTTGGGATCAGTCACATGTAGGTCAATATCGGTGCTGTTCATGTTCCAGTTGATCACCACGCGGACATCCACCGGCATCGCTTTTACCAATTCCTTGTCGATGGACGAGGTATTCAACTTCTTGTTGGCAACGATCATTTGGTTGAGTTCGGTTACTACCACTTCTTCAATGCCAAAGCTGCGACGGTTGATATTTTGTGCATACGATTGGGTAAGTACTGAATACAACGTATCGAGCGCTTCCTGATGCCGTCCTGCATCGGCCAATGCCAGCGCATAATCGCGGTAGCTTTGCGGTTCCATTGGCCGCCATTGGATTACCTTTTGGCAAACGTATGCTTCGAGTCCATATTCGGCATACTCCTTCAGCCGATAGCCAAGCAACCGGTAAAGCGAGACATTTTCCAACTCCATATCGGCAATCGAGGTGAGGATACGCAATGCCCTGGCACGGTCGTTGTGCCGGAAAAACCAGTCGGACATGTCGAAATAGAATGCTGGTGTATTGATGTAATCCTTGCGCAACCGCAGATATTCTTTATAATCGACATCGGCATTCCCAGTCATGGCTTTCATGTATTCATTATCCTGCTTGATCGGTGTCAATTTGATAACAGGCTGTGGCGTTGCCGGGGTACGGCGTTCGTTCGGGGATAGTTTTTCTTTCTTTGCCACAGCACGGTCTTCCGCCATAACCCTACCGGCAAGTGAACCAGCTAAAGATGAACGTGTCTGTATCGCAAGTGCGGTCACTACTACTTCATCTAATTTAGATGTTTCTGCGGTTGCTTCTTCCATTACTACCGCAATGTCTTCCGTAACAGCTAGGTCAATTGCTTCGGATTGTCGTACAGAAGGCGGGACAGAAGCGTTTGCGCTTACACGTTGATCATTGTCTGGTTTGGGATATTTAGGTTTCGCTGGTCTGAAATCCGTATCCCACCATTTTTTCAATACCGACGCCGCATTTTTGGCTTGTGCCAACAGGCTTTGCTGTTGCTGGCGCATCTGTTCCGACTGTCCTTTTTGCCAACGGTTGTACTCTTCGAGCAATTCGGCGGGAGGCGTAATCCGGTAAGTAATATAATCCTGCAATGTTTCGAGCACAATAAGCGATGTGTTACGGGTAACAATCCCGAATTGTTCGCCAAGTTCAGTCAGTTCGGCCTTATTCTTTTCGTAACGCATATCCAGCTCGTTGATTTTCTTTTGCGCCCACACCCGGTGTATGTTGCCTTGGCTGGCTGCACTACGGGCATCAAGTCGAACGGTCTTCTCAATGCTGACTTTGTTGCCATAGCCAAACAGTAACGTAATTTCGTCCTGCGCAGCATCCATGATTCCCGCTACAGAGAAGTTGCCCCGGACAGGCGACGTTACAGAAGGATAAACCTCGCGTACCGTATCCCGTTTTTTCACGCCGAGGAAGCAGAGTGTCTCATTCATCAATTCGTTCCGCACCTCATCCTGCGATATGGCATTGAGGTTGATAAACTTTCCACCGGTTTGGGCTGCAATCCATTTAAGTGCGCTGTAATCGGCACGGGACGAAGATACGATACAGTGCACCTGTTTTCCGGCATATCCTGTAAAGTCGGCTTCGCTCAATGATGACAACCCGTCGGAAAAAAACAGGAATTCCTGTGCCATCGTGCGGAGTTCCACTGCATGATAATTAGTGCCGCCGTCATACTCATTTTTTTCCAATGCAGAACGTAAGGAACTCCAGTCTCCATTTTTGATGGCGAACGTACCGGCATTCGCAAAGCGGTTGTTAAGCAAATACAGTGTCACAGTCATGTCTCTCTTTTCACGGATGATCATATCCAGCAATTCCAGTTCCCGTTTGGTATCACGCTGAAGACCGCTCAAAGATGCATCCCAGATAATTCCCAATTGGCTGCTCCAATGTTTCCGGCGTTGTTCGGCCTTGGGATAGCACGAAGCCATGAAGTACCAACTTCCTGAAGCAGGTTGCACAAATACCTGCGGCACATCGGCAGGCACGGGCAATGAGAACGCCAGTAACCGCGAAGGCTGATAATTCTTGTGTGAAAATGTGGATACGAAGTTCGATCCCTGTGCATCAAAGCGTAATTCGTCAGACGCTTTTCCCTCAACACGGGGCATATCCTTGCTTTGCCAAACAGTAGCCTTTACCGAAAAACTTTCGATCGCCTCCTTGTAATCCATCGGCAGGCGGTAGCGCAGCATATTGTTATCAGCCGACAACTCCTGTTCGTAACCGATGGAGATGGTACGCGTACCGTTGGCCGGGATTGGATAGATGCGTGTCCGGAAATTGTTACCCTCTACCCGTTCGAGTAATCCGGGATCGACCAGCCGTTGTTCTATCTCTTCAAACACCTGTGTAGCCTTGGCTTTTTCGACGGGAACAGCGTCGCGCATCTTCCCGTTGATGTCCAATGCATAATGACTCACAGTCACACCATCGGGCAAAGGAAACAACAGCTCGCCTTCGAGGATCTTGCCGGTACGGTTCTTGAAAGTCATGATAAACTTCGTGGTAGCAATATTCCCGGTAACATCCACCTGCACATCGAGTGTTTGCAGGTATACTTCCGTGCTCCCTTTCTTCCCGCCAATGTTCATCACCGGGGTTTGTGCATGGAGGAACATCGCGCTCGTCAACATGCATAAAGTCAGACTCAATAACTGGGTTTTCATGTCGTTTTTGAATTTAAGATAAAATGAATACTTCTTGATTTTATCCTATAGATGCAACGTCATGAAAAATTCCATAACGGAATGTTATTTTTTACACATTACTTAGCTATTTTTATCGGAAAGTCTTGATTTTCAAAGAAAATTTAACAACAGATCTATTGTGATAATATGTGTTATTTAATACTCCAGTCAAATCCGTCTTTGCGATCTTTCACTTCGATTCCCAATGCGGTAAGCATGTTACGTATGTTGTCCGAAGTAGCAAAGTCCTTATTGGCTTTGGCTTGCTGGCGTATTTCGAGGATGTGACTCACCAGACCATTTACCAGTTCTGTTTGGTTGTCGGCTTGTTTTTCATCTTTTAGTCCAAGGATATCGAAAGTAAAATGATGATACGTTCGTTTTAATTGTTCGAGATCGGATTCCGAAAGTGTTTCCTTTCCGTCGTGTACCAGATTGATGATCCGTAGTCCATCAAACAGATGGGCAATCACGATTGGGCTATTAAGGTCATCATTCATTGCCTGATAGCACTTTTGTTCAATGTCGCCCAAATCTATCGTGCTTTTTTCCGAAGGCTTCAGCTTGTCGAGCGTCCGGATGCCGGTTAAAAGGCGTTGCAGGCCTTTTTCGGAAGCTTGGAGTGCTTCGTTGCCGAAATCAACCGTACTGCGGTAATGTGCCTGTAGGATGAAAAAACGAACGGCCATTGGACTATATGTTTTTTCAAGCAACTTGTGCGAACCTGTGAAAAACTCTTCCAGCGTGATGAAATTTCCCAGCGACTTACCCATTTTCTGCCCGTTGATGGTGATCATATTGTTATGCATCCAATAGCGTACCGATTCGTGTCCTAAAGCGGCTGTCGATTGCGCTATTTCGCACTCATGGTGCGGGAAAAGCAAGTCCATTCCGCCACCGTGAATATCGAATGTGTCACCCAGATACTTGGTGCTCATGGCGGTACATTCGAGGTGCCATCCCGGAAATCCGTCACTCCAGGGCGAAGGCCACTGCATAATGTGCTCTGGTGCTGCTTTTTTCCACAGGGCAAAATCAAGAGGGAAATGCTTCTCGCCCTGTCCGTCCAAATCGCGTGTTTGTGCCGTCAGGTCGTCCATTATCCTGCCCGAAAGTTCCCCGTAAGGGTATTTTTTAGCATATTTCTCAAGGTCGAAATACACCGAACCGTTGCTTTCGTATGCAAAGCCTGCATCAATGATCTTTTGTATGATCTGTATCTGTTCGATGATGTGCCCTGATGCACGTGGCTCGATGCTGGGCGGCAGCACATTGAGCTGATCCATGTTGTGATGGTAGCGGTTGGTAAAATACTGTACCACTTCCATCGGTTCCAGTTGTTCCAGCCTCGCTTTCTTTGCAATCTTATCTTCACCGGCATCGGCGTCGTTTTCCAAGTGCCCCACATCCGTGATGTTACGTACATAACGAACTTTATACCCGATATGGGTAAGATAACGGAACAGCAGGTCGAAAGTAATGGCTGGTCGGGCATGTCCCAGGTGTGCATCACCATATACGGTCGGGCCGCAGACATACAATCCTACGTGCGGCGGATTAAGAGGTTCAAACAATTCCCTGTTACGGGTTAAACTATTATGGATATATAAAGCTTGGTTCATTTTGTTTATGATTATTAACTTTGTTGAGCTCACCTGTCCAACTTGATCAGGCGGGGTTCGCTAAGTTTTCAATTTTCAATTTGTTCAAACAGTCCATGTAGCTGTGCATCAATACGATTTATGATGGTGCGCAAATCTTCCGGTGTTTCATCAAAATGCACGTTGTCTACATCAACTACCAATATTTTGCCCAGCGTATACTGGCTGATCCAGTCCTCATAACATTCGTTGAGTTTGCTGAGATAGTCCAAGCGGATACCGCTTTCATAAGCACGGCCTCTTTTTTGTATTTGACGCACCAATGTCGGCACCGATGCCCGGAGGTAGATCAGCAAGTCGGGTGGTTGAATGAAAGTAGTCATTTTGTCGAACAACGAGCGGTAGGTATTATAGTCGCGCATGCTCATCAAACCCATAGAGTTCAGGTTGGCGGCAAAGATGTGTGCATCTTCGTATATCGTGCGGTCTTGTACCACTGTAATACCTGAGTTCCTGATTTCCAGTATCTGTCCGAGCCGTTCGTTCAGGAAGTATATTTGCAAATTGAACGACCAATGCTGCATGTCATTATAAAAGTCATATAGATAGGGGTTGTTATCAGCATTTTCGTAATGCGCTTCCCAACCGTAATGTTTGGCCAATAAACCAGTCAGGGTTGTTTTTCCCGAACCGATATTTCCGGCTGTGGCAATATGCATAACAATAAATTTTTTGGTTGAAAAAGAACCAAAGGTAATCTTTTTTCAGGAATGTTTATTCCCTGAAAGTAAATTTAAAAATGTAAATATCTGTATCCGTGCCTGATAAATATCATTAACGGATAAAATTCATGAATATCTTCCCGGTTGGCGGAGGTAGTTGCAAATCGGATGTTCTCTGTTTCATATTTAACAGCCATGCCATATTTTTACCCAACAATTCCATCACTTGTATACCTTCGACATCCTGCTCAGCTTCTCCTTCCTGCATTCCGTGGATAATATTCCAGTAATTGGACGAAGCTACTACCATTTCGGAGATGGTTAAATAATGATTCAGACTATCCAAGGTCATTGATCCGCCCGAACGGCGTAAAGCAACCACCGAAGCACCTACTTTGTGCCGCATCCAGTTGCCGTTGGCTCCCGAAACGTAGAAAGCCCTGTCCAGAAAGCATTTCATTGTGCCTGCAATACCCGAATAATAAACAGGAGAACCGAGGATAATTCCATCGGCGTCTTTTACCACCGGAAGGTATTTATTCAGGTCGTCATTACGTACGGCGCATTTATTATCCTGATTCTTGATACACTGCCTGCAAGCAATGCATCCGTGTATGTTCTTATTTCCGATGTGAACCATCTCAAAGTCGAATCCTTCCTTTTTCAATACCTCTCCCATTGTTTTCAGGGCAAACCATGTGTTCCCCTTTTGATGGGGACTCCCGTTGATTGCTATAACCTTCATAAATGTTTGTTTTGTTTACAAAGATAGTATTTATCCGTGAAGGCTTGCTAATTTTCCGGCAATAATTTCAAGATAACGGGCATCGGTGCTATCGAAATGCGCCAAGCAGTTACTGTCAATATCCAGTATGCCAAGCACTTTTCCATTCGACATGATGGGCGTTACGATTTCCGATTTTGATTCGCTGTTGCAGGCAATGTGTCCCGGAAAAACTTCTACATCGGGTACCACGATCGTTTTTGCTTCTTTCCATGCTGTTCCGCAAACCCCTTTACCGAAGGCAATGCGGGTACAGGCTACCGGCCCCTGGAAAGGGCCTAAGACCAGCATACCGTCTTTCACCAAATAGAAACCTACCCAGAAAAAATCAAATGTTTGCTTTAAAGCTGCGGACACATTGGCCAGGTTGGCAACCCAATCGGGTTCATCGGAAACTAATGCATCAATTTGCAGAAGTAAGTTCCGGTATTTTTCTTCTTTCGGATGGTTGTCGTTTGATATCTCAATTTTCATGAAAAATGCATCTAAATCGGTGAGAATATGTGCAAAATCATTGACTAAAGCCTTATCCCGATCATCAACACGTCATCAATCTGGCTTAGCGACCCTTTCCAAAGGTCAAAATTTTCTTTGATTACCCGGTGTTGCTCTTCCATATCGCGGGTATGGACGTCGTCGAGGATGCTCTGCAAGCGGTTCATTTTGAATTTTTTACCGGATGGCCCTCCAAACTGGTCGGCATACCCATCAGTAAACATATAAATTTCATCGCCTGAGGAAAGTTGTATCTCATTAACTTCGAAAACCTTACCCTTAGTGGCCTGTCCGCCTATAGATGCCCGGCTGCTTTTGTACACAGTAGGTTCCCCGTCATGGTATATGATGAAGGGCCGCATGGCAGAAGCGATCCTTACAAATTTTGTTTCGGTATTTACTTCGCATACTACAAGATCCATCCCGTCGTTAGCATGTTCCGATTCCTGGTTTTGGTTGAGTGTCGATTGTATATTCTCATCCAACCGGTACAGGATATCGGCCGGATTTTCAACATCCGGACGTAATGCAATATCCTTGATCAGTGTAGTACCTATCAGCGACATGAATGCCCCGGGCACGCCGTGTCCCGTCGAGTCGGCACAAACAATCATCAAACGATTGGTTTCGGGGAAATAATCGAACCAATAAAAGTCGCCGCTTACAATGTCGCGCGGACGGTAGAAAATAAATGCTCCTGCACAGTGTTCCAATAAAGTACTTGTCGATGGCAGCACACTGAATTGTATCCGTTGCGCATAGTTGATGCTATCGGTGATATCGCGGTTTTTGGCCTCGATTTCTTCCTTCTGCACGCGTACTTCCTTTGTCCGTGCCGCCAGTTCACGTTCGAGGTATTCTTGTTGTATCCTATGGTTACGTTCGCGTATCATAATGATGACGTATACCACTCCAATAACGGCGCCCACAACCAACGTAATAAACCACCATGTTTTCCAGAATGGTTTTTTTATCTTGATGACGAACAGCATGGTCTCCTCGGTGCAATTATCAACACCACAGGCTTTTACTAGTAATTTATATTCGCCATCTTCCAAACGCGAGTAAGTTACTGATCTTGATGTTGAAGGTGAAGAAAAATCAGTATCGTAGTCTAACAGCTTATATTGGTAAGTCACCGATTCGGGATCGGCAAATTGCAGACCTATGAAATCGAATCGCACTTTGTGGTATCCGGCGGGCAGGACTGCTGGTTTATACGGATCATATTTTTCATCGCCAATCATCACTTCCGAGAGGTTAAGCATGGGCGCCTGATCCCTTTTCCGGTCGGCATTGATGTCGTATTTCATCACTCCATTGGTCATACCTACCAGCAATTCACCACTGCGGTTCACCTGCATGGCATTGTTATTCGCATCGCCCGACAATCCCATTTCCGGACCGAATGTAGTGATGCCAAAATGATTGGTATTGATACGGCTTAATCCCTGACGGTGTCCTACCCACACATTCCCGTTACCATCATCGATAATAGAATAACAGTATTCGGATTTCAAACCTTCCTTTACAGTGAAATGGTAGGTCGAGTCGTTTTGGTTGAAAAGGAATACTCCCATGCCGTTAGTCCCGGCCCAGATACGCCCTTTGCTATCTTCTGTCAGGGATGTGAATTCGATTTCTCCGGCATCTTCAAGCGTGTATTTTTTATTACTATTAACAGAAATAATAGAATTGCTGTTGGTCGCTATCCAGATGATACCTTTCGAATCTTTATAAATATCGCGAATGTTATTGTGCGGCAACCGGAGTTCGGAATTGGTATTGAATTGTTGTTCAACGCTTCCGTTCTGAGCATCAATTTCAAACGCTCCACCGCGCGAGGCAAACCAAATTTTCCCATCCTGCGATGTGATGGCTTGTATGCTGTTGGCCAGGGAATTTTGCGACCAGAAAAATTGTACAGCCATATTGGCGTCCTTGGGTAATTTGTATAACCCGTTTTTCTCCGTACCTATCCACAAATTGCCTTTTTCATCCTGATGTAAAGCAATGATCTTGTCATTGGGAATACCGTTGGCGCGTCCCAAAATAATAGTTGACGGTTCTGGCTTGGTGATAAACCTGACAATAGTCCCTATTCCCGCAACCCAATATTCCGATTTGTCAACGGAAGAGATGGCCATGGCGTTATTACCAATGGCATTAATAGATTCGAAAAATGAGAAAGCCAGATTGGTGATACTGGCTACACCTTGTCCATAAGTACCAACCCATAAGTCTTGCTGATTGTCAAAAAATATCCGTTTGACATAATCGCTTCCCAGTCCATTGGTGCTATTATAGTTAAATATTTCTCCGATGGTCAAATCATTGGACACGTGTATGCGGAACAGTCCTTTGAGAAACGTGGATATCCAGAGGTAATTCTGGCCATCGTCATACACTGACTTTATTTGTATATCCTCAAGAAGGGAAATACTCAACGGTTGTGTCGCAAAATTATTTTCATGAACAGAAACATGAAAAATTCCGTTCTCCTCCGTAGCAACCCAGTATCCGTTACCCTTGGCCTGCGGGACAATCGCATTTATGGTAGCGTCACCTATAGAATCAGCTTTTGCAACGGGAGTTAATATTTTTTTGTCCGGCTGGTAATTATACAGATATAAACCATCCTGACAACCCAACAACAATTTATCTTTACCGGCATAACACATGGAATAGATGATTTTTTCCTCTAAACCTTGCGACAAGTATTCCACTTGTTTGCCGGTGATGCGGGTAACACCATTTGATTGCGTAGCAACCAATATTTCGCCCCCGGGCGCTTGTATGATCTGGTTGATGGAAGCCTTGCTGAGCGAGGTGTCGGCAATGGAGAATTTAAACCCGTTATATTTCACCACCAATCCATCGTTGTAGCCGAACCAAAGATTACCGGTGCTGTCCTTGAAAGCTGTTGTAGCATTATTGGCCGGCAGGCAAGCGTCGGATGGCGTTAAAAAACGGAATCCGTCGTACCGGCATACCCCCATTCCCGTAGCAAACCACATATAGCCATACTTGTCTTGAACAATATCATATATGAAGTCATGGCTAAGTTTGTTTTTTTCGCTGTTATATTGCTTGAACTTATATACCTGGGCATTACCAGTGAAGCATGGCAATATCCCTATGGCCAATACGACCAACAGTACGGATATATTCTTCATTGCCGGTTATTATAGTTTTTAGATAATTATTTGTCGGATCCTGTACTTTTCCGCATTCCGCCAGAAGGTTTGTATTTGGGCACACCGCCAATGGGTGCGCCATAGAATTTCAAAAGTTCTCCCCGTTGGTTACGTACATTGATCACCACGTTGTTATTATTTACGGGTGGAGGTGTTTTCTTTTTGATAAACTGGAAATCAAGTGATTTCCCTTTTTCTCCTTCCAATATGGTAAATTCGCTTTCAGCCCATACTTGATCGCCCGATACATTACATTGTTGTTCGCGCCGGACTTCGGAAGTTACACGGATCTGGCCATCATTATCCCAATCAAAATTCTTCTGTAGCACTTTAGTACATTCCTTATCTATATACGGATAGATGTGCGACACTTCGTTAATATTGTCGTGCATCCGGAATGAATATTCATAAGAGAAAGCATTGCCCCCTTCAATGGGAATGTTCTCGCTGCCCGATGTACTCATAAAGTAACGATACATATTCCCGTCATCACCCGCGATACCATCACAGATAAGTTTAAAAACATATCCGCCGAAATCGGCAAAATATTCACCCTGGGTAGGATTAAACGGCCCGAAAGTGAACCATTTGTTGTCATACTTCGGGTCGACCCCGAATGTTTTTGATGCCAGCAGGTTACCGCTTTTGTAGTTTCCCACAGGGTCAACACCTTGTGCATCGGGATGGGTGTAGGCTTCTTTGCCTCCATATACCGAATACAGCATCTTGGTGTCGAACACACCATTTATCTCGTCATTCAACCCGCCGATATCGGGATCGAATATACGAAGGAATACCAATCCCTTGTATGACTCAGGCACTACGAAAAAAAATGTTTGCGAAAAATCATCATCGCCCCAAAGAAGTTCAGCTTTATTGCCGAATGTAATCAGGAAAGGGATGTTTTCCACTTCGGAAGGAACGGCTTGCGCATGCACGTTCAACCCGGCATAGAGAAAAGCAATAAAAACAATATATCTTTTCACCTGTAATAAATTAAATATGACTTTGTTATTACTATTTGTATTTTTACACACTTACCCTTACATATACGTTTTTTTGTGGAAGATGTTTCATCCGGTAAGCCTTTATTACAATCTTTTTATCCGCATATTCCGTATTTCTCCGGTTGTGAGATAAGTAGATACGGTAAGACCCGAAACAGACATTCCCGAACGGAGATGTATTCTTTTTCCGGCAGTAGCCAAATTAACTACTTGCACTGTATCAATCGTAGCGCAGATGCTATCGGGCGTGACACGCAACTGCACCGGGTACCATTGTTCATCCTTAAACCGGAGGTGTTTGGTTGTTTCATTCTCCGAAGCATCGTAGCCGTCAATGCTCGACAGACCACAGACAGCGCCGCCCCACCCGCCAACTATTAGTGTGGCAAAGGTGTCGCCGTATGGAAAAGACAAACCGGCAAATATATCATTTCCCGTCATTCGCCTTGCTTCCATGAAAATGGTGTAACTATTAACCGGTAGGGAATCACCTACCCAGCAAACACCGGTCATCAAGCCATTCATAGCCATTGGTAAAACCAATACCCCGTTTTTTACATACGGTTCGCCTTCGCCTCCGTAACGGACAACCTCCCATCCGGCCAGTGTTTCCTTGTCCAAAAGCGATTTCCATCCGTCGGGAACGGCTAATATTTCCGGATTTTCCACAAGTGATGATTGTTTCTGCCCGGGTGACGTGCTTCCGCAACTGACCATTATCCATAATACGACAAACGGCATCAGATACCGGAAGATATGTGTTGATTTCATTTCGTGATTTTCCTCCAAAAATAAGTGATACACCGGAGAATAACAAGACTTAGATTATTTTTTAATGATTCCATGACGATTTTTTGGTATTTTTGAACCGGGGTTTTTGAATAAATGTTTCTTTTCATCCATCAAAAATCGAAAATTGCCTATGCTTTACCATACCATCATTATCAACGGACAACCAACTGTTGCCGAAACTTATGCACCGCCAGCCGGTTGTGGTGTACTTTACGAAGTCATCCGTGTAATCGATCGTATTTTCCTGTTCTTTAACGATCATATCGACCGGTTGAACCATTCAGCACATTTGGCGGGTATCCACCTCGCATTGTCTCCCGGCGACGTCCGGAGTCAATTGGAACAACTGTTGCAACTGAACGGGGTACAAACCGGAAACATCAAAATGGAATATTATTTCCGGGCAGGGAAGGTGGAATACCAAGCTGCATATTTCATTCAACATCATTATCCTTCTGGAAAAGATTACCAGAATGGTGTACGCACAAACCTTTTCGTTGCCGAACGCACAAATCCCAATGCCAAGATCATGCAACCGGAACTTCGGGAACAGGTTGACCGGATCATTACCGAAAAGAAAATATATGAGGTGATCCTGGTGCACCCGGGGGGATATATTACCGAAGGTTCGCGTTCCACAATCTTCATGGTGAAAGACGGCGCGGTGTACACAGCACCCGAAGCCGATGTATTACCCGGCATTACCCGGAAATACGTATTGCAGGCTTGCCGTGACCTGTCTGTCCCGCTGATGGAGACACGTGTGGTGGTTAATCAATTGCCCGGCATGGATGCTGTTTTCATTGCGGGCACATCACCAAAAATATTGCCTGTTGCATTCGTTGACGAATGGCAATTCGATCCCGGTAATGCCACTATCCGCCGTATCATGAAAAGGTATGACGAATTGGCGGGATTTTGAAAATTATCTTGTAACTTTGTAAGTTCCAAAAAAGTTGAACCGTCAATTGTTGATTTTTGTATGTCTGTATTAACCGAAGCGGAAGAAATTACCATTCAGAATCAGTTCCAGGAATTGCTTCATGCCTGTACGTTTATCCGTTCGGAAGAAGACCGGAACCTGATCCGCAAAGCATTTGACTTGGCGCACGAAGCGCATGGAAATATGCGCCGCAAATCGGGTGAACCGTATATTATACACCCAATATGCGTGGCACGTATCGTAGTGGAAGAAATAGGTTTGGGTACGACATCGGTAGTAGCGGCTCTTTTACATGATGTGGTGGAAGATACCGATTACACGTTGGACTTCATACGTACCCAGTTTGGCCCAAAAGTAGCCACCATTGTGGACGGATTAACCAAGATTTCGGATGTTTTCGACAACAACTCTTCGTTACAGGCCGAAAACTTCCGCAAGATGCTGCTCACCATTTCGGACGACCTGAGGGTAATCCTTATCAAACTGGCCGACCGTCTGCACAACATGCGTACGCTCGACGCTCTTTCGCCCGAGAAACAGATCAAAATTGCGAGCGAAACCATTTACCTGTATGCCCCGATGGCGCACCGGCTGGGTTTTTATTCCATCAAGCAGGAACTTGAGGACCTAAGCCTCAAATACCGCCATCCGAAAATTTATTCGGACATTGTCAATTTACTGAGAGATAGTGAGGAAAAACGGAACAAATCTGTTGAGGAATTCATGGTGCCTATCCGGACGAAGCTGATTGAAAACGGTTATCATTTCGAGATGACCGGACGGTCGAAGTCTATCTACTCCATTTATTACAAGATGCAGCACAAGGGCGTCCCGTTCGAGGAAATATACGACCTGTCGGCCATCCGTATCGTATTTGATCCGGATCCCGACGTGCCTGAGAAAAAACAGTGCTGGAATATCTATTCGTTGATCACCGATATCTACACGCCCAAGCATGACCGTATCCGCGATTGGGTGAGCACGCCTAAAGCTAATGGCTACGAGGCACTCCATATTACGGTAATGGGCGCTGATGGCAAATGGGTAGAAGTACAGATACGTACGCGGCGCATGGACGATATAGCCGAGAAAGGTTTTGCTGCGCACTGGAAATATAAAGGTGTGGCTACGTCGGAATCGGAACTGGATAAATGGCTCAGGAAAATCAAGGAATCGCTGCAAGACCCAACTGCTGATGCAATGGAGTTCATCGACGATTTCAAGATGAATCTTTTTGCCAACGAAATACAGGTATTTACACCTAAGGGACAAATTAAGTCCCTGCCGCAAAAAGCCACAGCGCTCGATTTTGCATACGAAATACACTCCGGCGTAGGGAATACAGCCATTGCAGCCAAGATAAACCACAAACTCATGCCGCTCAACCACGAGTTGCACAGCGGTGACCAGGTGGAGATCATCACTTCCGACAAGAAACGGTCGCAACGCGAATGGCTGGATGAAGTAGTCACAACGAAGGCCAAAACGAGTATCAAGAACAATATCAAGGCCGAGAATAAGAACCGCGTGGAACGTGGAAAAAACATTCTTGAGGAAAAACTTAAAATAAACAACGTGACACCGAATTCGCGCGTAATGCGCAAGGTGCTCGAAGCCTATGATACGCCAACCAAAGACGAGCTATACAGCAAAATAGGTGCTGACCTGATTACGCTGGACGATTTGCCCAAAATATTGAAACGGAACAGCAAAAACAAATGGATACGCTATTGGCAATTGCAACTTTTCGGCCCCAAAGCGAAACCGGCTCCCGACAAGGAACAATTGATCAATGGCGGTGTAGTAGCTAATCCGTCGAAAAAAAATATCGACGAGTCAAAGCTCAACTACCGGATTGCCAAATGCTGTAACCCGATCCCCGGTGACGATGTGGTTGGATACCTGAACCCAGGGAACGAGATGATATTAATACACAAGTCGCGTTGCCCCAATGCAGTTAAGCTGTCGGCTAACCGTGGCGACCTGATCGTTCCGGTGAAATGGACAACCTACAAGATGTTTTCATTCTTGGCCAAAATAGCCATACAAGGCATCGATCGCCCCGACATATACTTGCAGATTACCACACAGATCACCGAAGAACTGAACGTTAATATCCGCACTTTTAACATGTCGAGCCACGATGGAATCTTCGAAGGAACCATCGAGCTATATGTACACGATACCAATGACTTGGATAATCTGATGCGAAGATTGAAAGGCCTCAAGGGTGTTGAATCGGTGAAAAGACTTGAAATATTAGACCAGAAAAAAGAAGAAGTCTAACCGATTTTTGATTTTTGATTGAAGCATATTCTTGAATCAAAAATCAAAATTGGAAAACTTAGCGAACCGAGCTTGCGAGTTCACCGAAAGCAATACACCTTTCACCCCCAAAAGGGCAAACGAGCGTAACTTTCAGATTGACTTCATCTTAATGCATTGTTTTACTTAATGTAAAACAGTCAAAAGTAGGAAAAAAGCATCCAAAAGCAAGGGTTCCATTTCCAAATCATTACCCATTTTCGGATGGTTCTTTTGCGCCCTTTTACGCTGTTTTTCATACACTTAAATAGGGTCTGCTGAAAAACTCGCAATAGGTTGATCAGTCTACGTTTTTCCTATATTTGTGGATAAAAAGTGCAAGAAGAAATGGCAAAATCCTCCAAAACCCGTGCATCCAAGCAAAAATATGTCAGTCCTGGGCAGGGAGTCCTTCCCTGTTTTGAGACACCCTTGTCCCGGTCATTGACCCCCGACAACCGTTGGGTCGTGCTGGCCGGCCAGTTACCGTGGGATCTACTGGTAAGCATCTACCGCCCACAGGATATCGCCTATCCTACCGACCTGACCCTTGTGAATGACGCCCGGGAGAAATCCGAAGAGTTGATAGACCTGTTGTATGACAAGTCCCTTCATGGGGGAAAAGTCCCGGACGTACAGGCGCAAGGCACGCAAGTTATACTTGGGAGAGGCCCAGAAAAGGAGCAGTACGGCCAAAGCGATCCGTAAGGCGAATGGCAAGCAACTGGCTTTCCTGCGCAGGAACCTGCGTTCCATTGACCGTTTGTTGGACTCCTACCAGCGGATGCCCTTGAACAGGATAC
>JAVBSH010000220.1:0-43560 GCA_031547085.1 Bacteroidales bacterium | reverse complement strand
GCCCAGTCCGTGGATTAACGATTACGGGCAATGTGCCATTATGCCTGTAACCGGTAAGCCACTTTTTGATGATGACCTGCGCGCCAGTTGGTTCTCACATAAAGCCGAAACTGCCAAGCCTTACTATTATAGTGTTTATTTAGCAGATTTCGATGTAGTCACCGAAATAACTCCCACAGAACGGGCAGCTATGTTCCGTTTTACATTTCCTGAAACCGACCGCTCCTATGTCACCATTGATGCGTTGGATAAAGGTTCATATATTAAAATTATCCCCGAAGAAAATAAAATCATCGGTTACACCACCAAAAACAGTGGCGGAGTACCTGATAATTTCAAAAATTATTTTGTTGTTGTATTCGATAAACCATTTACTTACCAGGCTATTTTCAACAACAGTGACCTAAAACCCGGTCAACTTGAAGAACAGGCTGAACATACAGGCGCCGTTATTGGGTTTAATACCCGCAAAGGTGAGAAAGTACACGCTCGTGTGGCTTCGTCGTTCATTAGCCATGCACAAGCCGAAATCAACCTGAAAGAGTTGGGATCCGATAATTTTGACCAAGTGAAAGCCAAAGCCAAGGCTGCCTGGAATAAAGTATTAGGCGCCATTAGCGTTGAAGGCGGTACGGTAGACCAAACCCGCACGTTTTATTCGTGTTTTTACCGTTCTGTATTATTCCCACGCATGCTATACGAAATCGATGCACAAGGAAAAGTAATGCATTACAGCCCATACAATGGACAAGTGTTGCCCGGATATATGTTCACCGACACTGGGTTCTGGGATACCTTCCGTTGTTTGTTCCCATTCCTGAACCTGATGTATCCGTCAATGAATGCAAAAATGCAGGAAGGATTGCTAAATACCTACCTTGAAAGTGGATTTTTGCCCGAATGGGCAAGTCCGGGACACCGCGACTGCATGGTGGGCAACAATTCGGCCTCAATCGTTGCCGATGCTTACTTAAAAGGCGTCCGCGGCGGCTACGATATTCAAAAATTGTGGGAAGGAGTTTTATATGATACGGATCATGTTCATCCAAAATCACGTTCGACAGGAAGGTTAGGCTACGAATATTACAATAGTATAGGTTACATTCCATATAACGTAAGAATCAACGAAAGTGCTGCCCGTACACTTGAATATGCTTATGATGATTGGTGTATCTATCAATTGGGTAAAAAATTGAATCGTCCGGCTTCTGAAATAGATATTTTTGCCAAACGTTGCCAAAACTATCGTAATATGTTTGATAAAGAAACCAACTTAATGCGCGGGCGCAATGAAGACGGCACCTTCCAGTCGCCGTTCAACCCATTGAAATGGGGCGATGCTTTTACCGAAGGTAACAGCTGGCACTACACATGGTCGGTATTCCACGACGTTCAAGGACTGATCGATCTGATGGGCGGACAAAAAACATTCAATACCATGCTTGATTCGGTTTTCAACGTACCGCCATTATTTGACGAAAGTTATTACGGTACCGTCATCCATGAAATTCGTGAAATGCAAATTATGAACATGGGTAATTATGCGCATGGCAACCAACCCATACAACACATGATTTATCTTTATAATTATTCCGGTGAACCCTGGAAGGCGCAATATTGGCTTCGTGAAGTAATGAACCGGCTTTACCTGCCCACTCCCGATGGTTATTGCGGCGACGAGGATAATGGACAAACATCCGCATGGTATGTATTTAGTGCTTTAGGATTTTATCCGGTGTGTCCAGCAAGTGACCAATATGTTCTGGGAGCACCGTTATTCAAAAAAGCAACCTTGAATCTGGAGAATGGAAAAAAGATCACCATCAATGCACCTTCTAACGGTGCCGGTAATCGTTATGTCAACAGCATAAAATATAATAACCAAGCGTATTCCAAGAATTGGCTAAGCCATGAATCGTTAGTAAAAGGGGCTATTATAGACATTGACATGTCTGCAAACCCTAATAAACAACGTGGCACAAAAAAAGTTGATTTTCCCTATTCTTTTTCTGACGAAAAACGATAATTTTTCGTATCTTTGTCACTTCATCAATAGGGTTAGGTATCGTTAAAACCCACTGAAGCGATGTCGTATGACATATTCAGTGGGTTTTCCGCATGTACGCAAAAACTGTCGTATTTTTAAACCTGCTCATTCATACGGGTAAATCCACAAATTGTTAGTAATCATGAATGAAGAACGTCCTTTTTTTCTAATCGTCAATGACGATGGTTATCGTGCCGGAGGGCTTCAAGCGCTTATTGAAGCTGCCCGTCCGTATGGCGATTTACTGGTAGTGGCACCTATTGAAGGACAGTCGGGAATGTCACATGCCATCACTGTAAAAGAGCCTCTCCGTGTTGAAAAGTACATAGAGGAACCCGGATTGACCAAGTACATTTGCAATGGTACGCCTGTCGATTGCGTAAAAATTGCACTCAATAAGCTAATTGACCGTCATCCCGACCTGTTGCTCACAGGTATTAACCATGGAGCTAATTCATCGGCAAGTGTTTTGTATTCGGGTACAATGGCTGCAGCTATTGAAGGTTGCATGTATTGTATTCCCGCTATGGGATTTTCGTTGCTCGACCATTCGCCCCGAGCCGATTTTTCACCCTACACCAACTACATACAGGAGTTGATCTCAAATATACTATGTAATGGTTTAAGAGAAGGCACCTGCTTAAATATCAACATTCCCAATGTTCCCGTATCTGAAATCAAAGGAACACGCGTTTGCCGGCAGGCACGCGGATATTGGCAAGAGGAATTCGAACACCGTATCGACCCGAACAACCGTGAATACTATTGGCTGACCGGCGATTTTTTTAATGAGGAACCTCAAGCAACGGATACAGATGAATGGGCACTAAAAAACAATTATATCTCGATTGTACCTGTGCAAATTGATCTGACTTGTTACAAAAGTATGAAAAAATTAAAGGAAACACTGGAAATTGACTTTTAGAACACTTGCTTAAACGTTTAAGCAGACATTCAAACTACACAGGGTTATTTAGAGTTTACAATGATTGACAAAATCAAAATGATCAAATGTTTTTGGATCTTTATGTCGATCGCCAAGGTAAATAACCTAACTGTATAAAACTTTCCCATTCGATATTTGTTATGCTACTAACAAAAATAGAACAACAAATATTGTATCATTTAAAATCTTTATATCATGGGAAAAGAAGGAGTAAAAATAATTCATGACATTGAAATTAAAAAAGTCATTGAGATGCTAAATGCCGCATTAAGTGAAGAGTGGTTAGCCTTTTACCAATACTGGTTAGGCGCACGGTTAATGGAAGGCCCGATGCGTACGGCTATCGAGGTCGAATTATTAAAACATGCCCAGGAAGAATTTGGTCATGCAACGTTGATTGCCGACCGGATCATACAACTGGAAGGAATTCCGGTAACTTCGCCTCAGGATTGGTTCAAATTGAGCAAATGTAAATATTTCCCACCTACCGATTTGTATATCGAGACAATCCTTAAGGAAAACCTGCATGGCGAACGTTGCGCCATCAGTACCTATCAGGAAATCTCAAAATATACTGACGGACTGGACTTCGGGACGTGTCGCATAGCTCAGCAAATACTAAGCGATGAACTGGAACACGAGCAAGATATTGAAGACTGGTTGCAGGACATCAAACAAATGAAGGAACATCTTACCAAAAAATAACAATTTGGATATCATGTGTTTCTGAAATTATATATCAATCATTCAAAGTAGGCAAGAGTTCTCCAAAAGTCGCATTATAAAATATCTACCAAATAAAAAAACCTGCAGGTGTTTTAAACTTGCAGGTTTTTTGTATACTCAAAAGGAATCCGCATTACGGTCTTTTCGCTTGCACCCAATGTCCGTACAAGGCAATAACAATGAAGCAAATCAACGGTAATACAAATGAAACACGTACCGACGAAAGCGCTGTAAACCAAGTTGCCTTATCAATCAAGAGCCCTTGTAACGGGGGCATCAGGCAACCACCGCCAATAGCCAGGATCAGACCTGCCGAACCAAGTTTGGCGTCATCACCAAGGCCTTTTAATGCGATCCCGTAAATAGTGGGGAACATCAGCGACATGCATGCTGAAATAGCCACCAAGCAATAAAGTCCTGTCATGCCCTGTATAAAAATAGTTCCCAACGTAAATGCGCCGCCCCCAATAGCCAGGCACATCAGCAACGTACTTGGCTTGAAATATTTCAACAGGAATGTACATATAAACCTACTGGAAACAAAAATTGCCATAGCTACCATATTGTAACCTTGTGCTGTAGCTTTGGGCATCCCTAACTCATTACCCGCATACTGGATAATGAATGTCCATACCATGATCTGTACCCCCACATAAAATGCCTGTGCAATCACGCCACGCGTATATATACTGTTGGACAACAGTCGCTTGAATGTAGCGCCAATAGATGAATGATGATCATCGGACGTTTTTCCCAATGGCAATTTTGAAAGCAGGAAGAGGATGAAAAAAGCAAGGACCACCCCTCCAAGCATCAGATACGGACCACTAACGGTATTAAGATCAGCTTGTTGTATGGCTGCAAACGCCGTAGGGTCATTGCTTTGCAACACAGCCCGTTCAGCTTCGGTGGCCGGGTTCAACCGGGCAAGGATAAATTCCTTAGCAATCAACATACCTGTAAGTGAACCGATCGGGTTGAATGCCTGCGCAAAATTCAACCGGCGCGTGGCCGTTTCTTCAGGTCCCATCGACAGAATATACGGATTCGAAGTGGTTTCGAGGAAAGCCAACCCACAAGTCATCACAAAATAGGCTATCAAGAAAGCCCAGAATGCCATGGCATTGCCGGCAGGAATAAAAAGGAAACAGCCGATCGAATACAACGCCAGTCCCATTAGGATACCTTTCTTGTAATTGAATTTCTTGATGAAGATAGCGGCGGGAATTGCCATGAAACAATACCCTCCATAAAACGCAAACTGTACCAGCGAACTCTCAAAATTGGAGATCAACAGGATATTCTTGAAAGCTGCAACCATGGGATTGGTGATGTCATTGGCAAATCCCCAAAGCGCAAACAAAGTAGTTACAAGAACGAACGGGTATACCATTCCTTTAGGTATCACCGGTGCTTTTTGTTTTTCCATAATGCACGAATATTAATTTTCGTTTTTTGATTTTCAATTTTTGATTGGACATACCATCAAAAAGCGAAAATCAAAAAACGAAAATAATCAATGATTATTTATACAATGGTCCGTAGGTTTGACATGCACGATAGTCGGCTCCTTCGGCATCCATACCGAATGCAGCCCATGCACTGGGGCGGAAAATGTCACCTTCGTCCACATTGTGCATACATACAGGAATACGCAACATGGAAGCCAGCGTAATCAGGTCGGCGCCAATATGTCCGTAACTGAATGAACCGTGATTAGCGCCCCAATTATTCATCACCGAATATACATCCTTGAAAGAACCCTGGCCGGTAAGTCTCGGTGCAAACCATGTGGAAGGCCAACCCGGATCGGTACGATCATCAATGGTCGTGTATACATCTTCGGGCAAGTCGACGCTCCAACCTTCGGCAAGCTGGAGTACAGGGCCCAGGCCTTTCACAAGGTTCAACCGGAGCATGGTAACAGGCATGCCGCCTTTCGAAAGGAATTTCGATGAATAGCCGCCTCCGCGAAAATATTCTTGGTTGGCAGGCATCCAAGTGGTTGCATCCAAACATTTCTGGGCTTCATCCTTATTGATTTCCCAGAAAGGCTTCATGACAGGCTTACCATCCTTCGTTTGTTGGCCGCTACCGTCGAGCGAAGCTGAGCCTGAGTTGATCAGGTGGATCACACCATTGGCGGCTTGTCCTTCAAGGGTCTTGCCCGTAACACGTTTCACGGCCTCTGGACTCCAGTAGGTACGCACATCGGCGAATACCTGGGCAGTGTTGGTGAGTAAGTGCCCGAACAACATGGCAACGCCATTAAGGCAGTCATTTTCGGTAGCCACTACAAAAGCCTGGCGAATACCGTTCCAGTCAAATGATGAGTTGAGGATTGCTTCTGCAAAATCGCCGTTGGGCATGTGGTCGGTCCACTGGCGTTGTCCCTGGAAACCCGAAGCGATAGCATTATGACCATTCGATTCTTCCTTAAAGCCCATTTCTAAAAGCTTCTGGCTACCCGTCATCAGGTCGCGGATGATGATGGCCATCTTCACCACGTATTCCCACAATGCATCCTTTTCAGCGCGATTTTTCTGTATTCCGGGCTTGTTGCCATCCGCACTTTCCTTACAGTTGGCCTTTGTCCAAGCCAAAGCCTTTGCGAACTCATCTTTATCATAAATACCTTCATTCACGCGACGGATAATTTCTGACATATCCACGTATTCGTTACGCATGCCAAGGTATTCCTGGAAGAAATCAGGATTCACCATTGAACCGGCAATACCCATCGAAACCGAACCGATTGAAAGATACGATTTACCACGCATGGTAGCTACGGCCAGCGCACTTTTGGCAAAACGCAACAGTTTCGTTTTCACATCAGCGGGAATGCTGCTGTCGCTCGAATCCTGGACATTGCGTCCATAGATACCGAAAGCAGGCAGACCTTTCTGGTTGTGACCGGCCAGCGCTGCCGCCAGGTACACAGCTCCCGGACGTTCGGTGCCATTGAAACCCCAGATGGCTTTGATGGTATGCGGAGCCATATCAATGGTCTCGCCGCCATAACACCAACAAGGCGTCACGGTGATGGTGACCTGTACGCCTTCACGTTCAAACCTTTCTGCACAAGCAGCTGCCTCGGCTACACGGCCAATGGTGCCGTCAGCAATAATACATTCTACCGGCGAGCCATCGCCATGACGCAACTCCGAGCTGAGCAGTTGTGCTACACTTTTGGCCAAGTTCATGGTCTGCACTTCGAGTGATTCGCGTACACCACGTTGCCTTCCGTCAATCGTCGGACGGATTCCAATCTTCGGAACAATTCCTTTTAACCTCTTTGTACTCATAACTTCTGATTTTTGATTAATCGCTAACGCTCATAAGTCCGCCTAGTCGGGCAAGAACGCTTCGCTTAATTGACAATTTTTAATTTGCGTTATATATTTAATTGATAATTTTCAAACTGATTGTTCTCTACGCTTTGCGAACGTTATAAACGTTATAACGTTACGAACGCACAACGCCTAAAGCGTTCCCCGCACAATCAACCGTGTCGGGACAATTTCCTGAACTTTTTGCTTGGATTTGATGAATTCGGCCGCCTGTTTGCCCATTTGTGCAAAATCATTGGATATCACAGTAATACCATTTTCAATGATTTCATACATCGGCATATCATTGTACCCGATCAATCCTACGTCGTGACCCAGTTTTAACTGTCTATTGCGGCAAAATTTCACCATCTCCACCAACTCTTTCTGAGGTACTACCAAGTATGCAGTTCCCCGCTCTACTTCCTTTTCATCAAGGCCTTCTACTACATCACAGGCAATCCGGTGATCTTTGCAGAAACGTTTAAACCATTTGACGCTGCTGCGTGGGTGTGGCGATGAATCGGGCAGCCACATTACCATTTTCCGGTATTTTTTAATCCGGGGTAAGCCCGATACCAAGCAATCATACAAGGCTTGGTCGAAATCCTGACATACGTACGAGTAACTTTCAGCTTTGTATTTGCCCCAGTCCAAAATCAACAGTTTGCCTTTATCTATCTTTTTTAAGGTGTCGCTGATCTTGTCATTGTTAAAATTCATCACCACGTACATGCTGTAACGTCCAAGGCTGTCGTTGATAACCGATTCGAACACACGCAAATTGTAGTGATGGAAAAGCAGATCGATATGATAATTTCTGGGAAGATTGGATGCAACTGAATTGTAGAGTACATCCTTGAACGGCGAAAAGGTATCAAGCAGCATAAATACCTTGTTGACGTCGCCATTTACGTAGTAGCCTTTGGTGGGGGTCGAATCGACTAATCCGCGCTGTTTCAGTTCCAGATAGGCCCTGAAAACCGTATCGCGCGACACATGGTTGACCTTGCTCAATGAGTTAATTGACGGCAACGGGTCACCCATTTTGTACTGCCCCTGGCCGATGGCTACTGTGAACGCATCAACCAATTGCTGGAGTTTTGTCCCCTCTTGTGTGAACTCTATCTTCATTACTTATCTTCTATAAATCAGAGAGATGATCATGCACTTTCAGCTATGCTGTGCTGACCTGTGCTGATGTAAAAGTAGTGGTTATTTTCAGAAAAACAAATTTTTTTTGTAAGAAATTTGAGATAAATTGTATGCTACACGAAATGGTTTATACTTTGCGTTTTAGCAAATCGGTCACGCAAAAGAGTTAAGACTAAAGAAATGCAGTAAGACTTTAAAAATGGATACAAATTTTCGAGTATGGAAGAATTTTTAACTGTTTATCTTTTCTTAATGTTTAAAGTAGCTAGTATTTTTGTTAAATGATGAACATGATCTGCTGACATTTGCTTTTTATCCAGCAAAAAGTATTGATTTTTTGCTAAATACAAAAATAAAAAATCATTTTTATCGCAATATGAATACAAATCTTTCAAATCTATTGTTGTTGAATTATCTTCTACTGATGCAATTATTTTGTTATCGTCAGTAATTTGAATCGTCGCTTTATTGCGTGGCGACACTTTTGAGGATTTTAAACATTTTAAAATATTTTGAACATATATCACGGGTCTTAATATTAAAAAGATGCCCAGCAAAAACAATATGATTACATTTTTGTCCAATAACCACGATCTCATTACGAGGTAATAAGTAGATATTAATACAATTCCCACTCCTAATATAGGATTTATATATGTATATTTATATCCAAAGTAATGAATTCTAATGGCTTTTTTAAGATCCTTTGTACTTAATTTTTGTTCAAGCCCGATCATATCAATGCTTTAAATTTTTGCTAAAATTATTGAAGTCTAACTACTTTTTTGATTTGCTTTTTCTTTTTATAGAAAAATAACTTTCAGAATTAAAAAGCAGATATCTTTATTGATTACAATTTTTTATTTCCAGATATTCTTTAAATAACACAGTGTTTGAAGAGGGTTTATCCATAGTATAAATTGCAAAAGGTTGGGTTAAAACCATTGTTTTCCTACAAGTTTTTCCCGGGTCAGATAGAATTACTTCGATAATACATTCATTATTTTCTTGAGTAATACTTTTTATCCTAATTCCATATCCCCCGGAAGGACATTGTCCTCTAAATACAGCAATAACAATTTTATTGTTGAAATCAATTTTTGCAAATTGCTTGGTATTGATACTGTTATTACTTAATAAAAGATTAAATTCTGTTTGAGAATTTATTGTCACATATTTAGTCGTTGTTTCCGCACTATTACTTCCTTCAGTAATAAGACGAAGCTCTTGCCCATGTAGCAAACTGGATGAAAGGGTGATAAGAGCTATGAAAAAATAAAATTTATTCATTTTTCCTGTTTACCTACAGTAATACAAATATTATGCAAATACAATGTCACATGATAAATGAACACGCCTCGATTGTATATCGTTGTGTTTGGAAGCGTCGTTTATTGATCTAAAAGTACGAACTTAATCTTACGATCTTATTTTTGCCTTGCAGGCAAATCGTCCGGGAATTTCACAGAATTAATCACTATCTCGTCATCTAAGCGTATCCATGTATCAAACCCGTGTTGACCTTCGGTAAGTTCGATCACTCGTACGCCGTTTTTTAGTTGTGTATAAGTATTTTTGCTGCCTGAGAATCGGCCATAAGCCAAAGCAATACCATAGTGATTGAAAATATAATCATTTATATGGTCGTGGCCGACAAAGGTTCCCATCACATCGCCTTTTTCGAGCATCGCCAGGAACATCCCCGAATTAACTTTAGGTGAACAAACATCTTCGAGTTGGGCGCCTACCATTTTTATACCAGGCTGTTTCACTGCATAATATTCGGGCAACGGGATATGGAAAAACGCCAATGCTGGAAGTGGTGTACCATTGTTTCCTGATGTGTATTTTTCGCTTTGCCTGCGATACCAGTCTATTTGATCGAAAGTGAACCATCCATAGCCATCCACAGCAGGTTTCAGGGTGCTGTATGCACGTGAATCCATACAATAAAGTACGGCTTTTGTCTTTTTCCCGTCATTCCCTTTGATTTCCAGAATATAGTTACCATAACCCGATACGTTTTTTACTTTTTTCATTTGCCCGGTATTATACGGATACGCCTGGATATAAGCAGCCAATTGCTCACGTGTCATGTCCTGCTCATCATCATGATTACCAAACTGCAATGCCCACGGTATTTTACGGCTGACTACCGGCTCAATGACCATTTCGAACCCTGCCTTATAAGGTTTCCCAGTAACGACATCCCCGGTAAAGATTACCAGATCCGGTTTTTCGGCATCAAGTACCTGATAAAGCAGTTCCACCGTTTCCTTGGAATATTCCGAACCTGCTACGATGTGGCAGTCAGTCACCTGTATGATTTTGAACTTGCCATTGGCCCCAAAACGAAAATCGGCAGCTAAAAGTATGCCGATGCTTGCAACACAAAGAACCGCGACAAGTAAAAGCTTTTTCGAAAAGAATTTGTTCATGATGATCATTTTAATCGGGTGATGTGTGACGTGCGAAATGTGACTATGCCAAATGTGGAGACCTGATAGATTATTTATTGTAATGTTACTATTTTATACTTCGATGGTATGTTGAAGTTGATCTGCTGCGGTTGATTGAACAATATCTGCTGGAAATCGGCTTTTATCCGGATAGGATTCTTGCCATCATGGGCCGAAATATCGAAAACCGTAGGCAATGTGAATTGCTCATACTGGTTGTACCTGCTATATGTAGCACTGAATATAGCCTGCCGTTGCCGACTGTTGTATAAGACAATATTCTCTACGGTTTGGTCGTCTGTATTGATACTCATTTCGAGTAAACTCCTGTTTTTTCCTTGCATCATGATTTTGTCACTTTTTCCGGTAACAGACATGAAATCAAACTCTTCTTTATAAACTTTCTCGCATCGGTCGGCAGTAAAAAGCATCAACAGCGATTGCGGGGTTACCGGGTAACCTGTTATCTTTTGCAAATAATCGTTTTTCCCCTTATAGCAAACACGATCCATATAGTTGACTACAGCAAATGAATCGCGATAAATTACTCCGCGCATTTCAAAAAACAACCATTTACCACTGAAGTAGCATATACTATCGGGGCGGATATAAATGCTACCATTGAGCGATAATGATTTTTTGCCATCGAAAATTTCCAGTTTGCATTTAGGCACTGTAATACTTTCGATAGGATAACAGGAAGAACGGAAAGCCGTACTTTCGGGTGTTGTGGTTGTAACCGCAGTTTTATGCGACCGGCAGGCATTCACCCCGATCACAATGAGTATACATAATCCCAATTGCCGAAAGAAAGCGTTCCTGCCGTTTTTTTTCGGCACAAAACGTATGATATTCTTTTTGGGAAGAATCAGGGAATGATTGATCGTTTTCATTTCGCCTGATCCTTTTGCTTTTTAACCGATTCCATTTTTTCTTCCACCGTTTCTTTGGAGTTATTGAGCTCGATGGAATATTTACAGATGTGGTATGCTTCATCGGTTCGCCCGGCAGCGACTAAAAGCTCACACATGTGTTCGATAATTTCAGGATTATCGTTTCCTCCGTGTTTCATGGCTTTTTCGACCATGGTAATTGCCTCATCTATTCGTCCCAGTTTGTAAAGCACCCAGCCATAAGTATCCAGGTAGGTACTATTGTTTGGTTCCTGTGCGATGCAACGTTTGATATACTTTTCAGCCATGTCGAGTTTTTCCTCCCTCAACGAAAGATAATAGCTGTAATTATTCAATACCAGCGGATTATTGGGAGCAATCGCCAATGCTTTTTCAAAAGCAAGATCCGATTCCGGATATTTTTTTTGTTCGTTATAAGCCTCGCCTAAAAATACGTATGTTTGGAGTTCCATATTTTTGTCAGGTTCCTTTTCTTTTTTCATGCACTCGAGCGTACGAAGATAGGCCGGGATCGCTTCATCATATTTTTTGAGCATCGAGGCAGATAACCCATGGAAAAAGTTAAACAGGGAGCGGTCGCTAAAAAATCTTAGGGCTTTAGCGGTCGATTCGTAAAGCGTTTCGTTGTCCTGTAAAAGGTTGAGCAGATAGAACAACTGTTCCCACAGTGAGTAGTTTGTTTGCACACGATCGGTGATGAACAACAAGTCGTTCTTGGCTCCCTCAAAGTTTTTTTCGCGCAGGTTACGATCAGCATTTACCAAACGCACACGGAAATTATCAGGGTGTGTCTCGTACAACTGTTTGATCATCCCATCCATCTGCTTGTAATGTTTTTTGAAGAATACGCTATCGGTCGAAAGCTGAAGATACAGTTCCACTTTAAGATCGGGATCAATAGCCTTCAAATCATACATGCGCTGCATTTCCTCCAAGGCTTTAGTATCATTGCCGTATTCCTTGTAAAACTCAATCATCGAGATATATCCCAATGCATTTTCGGGATCGGCATCCAACAGCTTCTTGTAATATTCCTGGGCTTCCTGTTCGCGCCCGATGGAACTGTATAATTCGGCCAACAGGCCATAAAAACGAAGTTCGTCTGGATATGCGTTAGCTCCTTTGCGTAAAACAGCTTCGGTAGCTTTTATATCTTTCTTTTTCGAATATACCCTATATTTTGCAATGGCTACATCTTCAGTAAAACCATACGTTTTCTCGATCTTATCCAGCTCCTTGAGCGCTTTTTTGAATTCATTCTTCTCCAGATACAGGATGGAAAGGCTAAACCGTAAATCAATATCATCCGGCTGCGCTTCAATAATCTGTTGGTAGGTGATAATGGCGCTGTCGATATTGTTACTTGCCACGTATAAGTTGGCCAATTGCATTTTGTACCAGTTGTTTCCCGGATCATACATGGTCGACAAACGCGCATTTTTCAATGCATTGGGCTGATCGTTCGCCATACCGTATATTTCGGCCAACTGGAAATATGCCGCCGCATCATACGGATTCACTTCGGTACAACGTGTGAGCATATTGGCAGCATCAGGCAGGTTGCCAAACATTTTCAGTTTGGTAGCCTCGATGAAATCATGATCATAATCCAACTGTTGTTCCTGGGTTAACTGCACTGGCGTGAACTGTTGTGTCACAGATTTTTTCGACGACGAACATGCAGCTAATATGCAGCAGGATAACACCAATAACAAAAGTCGGGCAACTCTTTTATTCCCTGTCAGTTTGCTATGTACCACCCTGCAAACTAAATTGTGCTTACAAAAAAAATAAATCAAAAACTATCGACTTAACAAAGCATTCCTGTCCGACTACGCCATTCAAGCGGGCTCATGAACGCCAGTGAATAATCAAAAATTTGAAAAATCATCGCCCCGTGTGACCGAATCCGCCGGCGCCCCGTTCGGTTTCGTCCAATGTATCACAAGACTCCCACTCCACGGTTTCATATCTGGCAACAATCATTTGCGCGATACGTTCACCATCATTGATAACAAAATCTTCTTGGGAAAGATTAATAACAATAATACCAATTTCACCGCGGTAATCGGCATCAATTGTTCCGGGCGTATTGAGGAGCGTGATGCCTTTTTTTAAAGCAAGGCCGCTTCTGGGGCGTATCTGCGCTTCATAGCCTTTGGGGATGGAAATATATAATCCTGTAGGAACCAACACCCTTGCGCCGGGTGCCAATGCAATCGGTTCGTTCAGGGAAGCGCGTAAATCCATTCCGGCCGACAACAATGTGCTGTACGATGGCAATGGATGCCGCGATTTATTGACTATTTTGATTTTCATGATTCAAATGATTCCATGATTTCTAATTCAAAGATTCCATGATTTTTAATTCAAATTCTCGAATCAGGAATTTTGAATCAGGAATTTTTAAATTTTGAATTTAATATCCTGCTGCTGTAAATTGGCGTAGGAAACGGACATCGTTTTCGAAATACATCCGGATGTCTTTAATCTGGAATTTCAGGAAGGCGATCCGTTCGATACCCATCCCAAAGGCGAACCCGGAATATTTCCGCGAATCGATACCACAGTTATCCAAAACATTGGGATCGACCATACCACAACCCATTATTTCGAGCCATCCTGTACCTTTACACAAGTTGCATCCTTTCCCGCCGCAAGTGCACGACACATCCATTTCAGCCGACGGCTCGGTAAAAGGAAAAAATGACGGGCGCAGACGTATTTGCGATTTTTCGCCGAACATTTCTTTGGTGAAAAACATCAAAGTTTGTTTCAGATCGGCAAATGACACGTTTTCGGCAACATACAGGCCTTCCACCTGATGGAAAATACAGTGTGCACGTGCTGAAACAGCTTCGTTACGGAACACACGTCCCGGCATGATCATGCGGATAGGCGGCTGGGTGGTTTCCATCACGCGCACCTGTACCGACGATGTATGTGTACGAAGCACGACATCGGGGTCTTTGGTTACGAAAAATGTATCCTGCATGTCGCGTGCAGGATGTTCCTTGGGAAAATTCAACGCTGAAAACACATGCCAGTCATCTTCTATTTCGGGACCTTCAGCAATGGTAAATCCCAAACGGCTGAAGATATCGCATATCTCGTTGCGGGTGATGGATATCGGGTGTCGCGAACCAATAGGAATAGATTCGGCTGGGCGTGTCATATCAATGCCTTCCTCCATTGTTTGCTGACTGTCCAAAGCTGCCTTATATCGTTCGAAGGTATCGGCCAACAATGTCTTTAACTCATTGAGTTTTTGACCCACTTCGCGCTTCTGCTCACTGGTAATGGTCTTGAATTCGTCGAACAGTGTGTTCAACTGGCCTTTTTTGCTGAGGTATTTCAAGCGGAACTCTTCAAGTTCAGCCTGTGTAGCGGCTTTGAAATGGCCGGCTTCCTCTTTTATCTGATTGATTTTATCAAGCATCACACTTCTAACTTAACGTTTTTCGCTAAAATTTGAAAACGACAAATGTACATGAAATTCCTGACTTATGGACATCATTTCCGATTTGCAAATGATTTGACATAAGAATTGAAATTTTAATGTATCAATGGAAACCTGTATCTTTGTCCGCTTTTTAATAATTGTAAATAACATTTTGATGCAAGCAAAATTTCCTGAATATAAAGGGCTTGACCTGTCGCAAATCAACAAAGACATACTGGAGCGATGGACCGCCGCACACACGTTTGAACAAAGCCTTACCACCCGCGAGGGCAAACCAAGTTTTGTATTTTACGAAGGGCCGCCATCGGCCAATGGAATGCCGGGCATCCACCATGTAATGGCACGTGCAATCAAGGATATTTTTTGCAGATATAAGACTCAGAAAGGGTTTCATGTGAAACGAAAAGCCGGTTGGGACACTCATGGCCTTCCTGTGGAATTGGGTGTGGAGAAAGCGCTTGGTATCACTAAGGAAGACATTGGCAAAACCATCTCGGTGGAAGAATATAATGCAGCTTGCCGCAAGGATGTGATGAAATATACCTGCGAGTGGGAAGACCTTACCCGCCGCATGGGGTATTGGGTGGATATGAGCGATCCGTATATCACTTACGACAACCGTTACATTGAAACGCTCTGGTGGCTACTCAGTCAACTTTATAAAAAAGATTACCTATACAAAGGATATACCATACAACCATACTCGCCTGCCGCCGGAACAGGCCTTAGCACACACGAGCTGAACCAGCCCGGTTGTTACCGCGACGTGAAGGATACCACATGTGTGGCTATGTTCAACCTTCTCAAAACTGAAAATAATACCGCACAGTTGCAACGCGCTTTCTCCATTCCTTTGGGAGAGGGTAGGGGTGGGGCTTCTATCCTTGCATGGACAACCACTCCGTGGACGCTCCCTTCGAATACAGCGCTTTGCGTGGGACCGAACATCCGTTATGTGCTGGTACAGACGTTCAACCCTTATTCGGGCGAACCTGTCAGCGTAATTTTGGCCAGGGATCTGGTGGAAAAACATTTCAACCCCAAGGCAGCCAGCTTGTCGTTGGACGCCTACAAACCGGGCGATAAGCTGGTCCCATACGAAATTCTATCCGAATGTGACGGCAAGGACCTTGAAGGACTTGCCTACGAACAACTCATCCCATGGATGAATCCCGGCGAAGGCGCCTTTCGCGTCATCACCGGCGATTTTGTCACTATCGAAGATGGTACGGGTATTGTACATACTGCGCCTACTTTCGGCGCTGACGACGACCGCGTGGCCAAAGTTTCGGGTGTCCCCCCGATGTTGCTCATCGACAAGGATGGTAACCGCCAGCCGATGGTCGATCGTAGGGGGCGTTTTTTCAGTATCGATGATCTTGACGCCACTTTCGTGAAAGAACGGGTGAATGTCAATTTATATAAGGAATATGCCGGACGTTTCGTGAAAAACGAATATGACGCTTCCCTTGGTGCTGATGCGGCCACTTTGGATGTTGACCTTTGCGTGATGTTGAAACAACAAGGCAAAGCTTTCAAAATAGAAAAATATGTCCACTCTTATCCGCATTGCTGGCGGACAGACAAACCGGTGCTCTATTATCCGCTTGATTCGTGGTTCATCCGTACTACGGCTTGCCGCGAAGATATGATCCGCCTGAACAATACCATCAACTGGAAACCCGAATCGACCGGCACGGGGCGTTTCGGCAAATGGCTTGAAAACCTTCAGGACTGGAACCTGTCACGTAGCCGTTATTGGGGTACGCCCCTTCCTATTTGGCGCACCGAGGATGGAAGTGAAGAATTGTGCATCGGTTCGATGGAAGAATTGATGAAGGAAATAGGAAAGGCTGTCACAGCCGGTGTGATGCGGAAAAATCCGTACGAGGGCTTTGTGGTAGGGGATTACTCGGATGCTAATTGTAACAAGGTTGACCTGCACCGTCCTTTTGTAGACGAGATTGTGCTGGTATCGCCTTCGGGCAAGCCAATGCGTCGTGAAACCGACCTGATCGACGTTTGGTTCGACTCAGGCGCTATGCCGTATGCCCAAATTCATTATCCATTCGAGAATAAGGATGGCCTTGAAAGCCATGAACTTTTTCCTGCAGACTTTATTGCCGAAGGAATTGACCAAACACGCGGTTGGTTTTTCACGCTGCATGCCATCTCGTCGATGATCCGTGGTGAAGTCGCCTTCAAGGCTGTGGTGTCCAACGGGTTGGTACTCGACAAAGACGGCAACAAAATGTCCAAACGTCTTGGCAACTCTGTCGATCCGTTCGAAACAATCGAAAAATACGGTTCCGATCCCTTGCGTTGGTATATGATCACAAATGCACAACCATGGGACAACCTCAAATTTAACATTGCCGGCATCGAGGAAGTGATGCGGAAGTTTTTCGGTACGTTACACAACACGTATTCGTTCTTTGCGCTGTATGCCAATGTAGACGGATTCTGTAATGATGTAAAACAAGTGCCCGTAAACGAGCGTCCCGAAATTGACCGCTGGGTTATTTCGTTGCTCAACACACTGATCAAACAGGTGGACGAATGTTACGCCGATTACGAGCCAACACGCGCCGGACGACTCATTCAGGATTTCGTTACCGAGAACCTCAGTAACTGGTATGTACGCCTTAATCGCAAACGTTACTGGGGTGGAGAGATGGATGATGATAAATCGGCGGCTTACCAGACGCTATACACTAGTCTGGTAACAGTTGCTAAGTTGGCCGCGCCTATCGCACCATTCTATATGGATAAACTCTATACCGATCTTAACGGGATGACCGGTCTGGAGCCATTCACGTCCGTACACCTGGCAGATTTTCCGTCATGTGACGAATCTCTTATCGATAGTGAGTTAGAAGCACGTATGGACATTGCACAGCAGATATCTTCAATGGTGCTGGCGCTGCGTCGTAAGGTAAATATCCGGGTACGTCAACCGCTCCGTAAGATCATGATCCCGGTACTCGACGATCGTCTGAAACCCCAAGTAGAAGCCGTTCGACGCTTGATCCTGAACGAAGTGAATGTGAAAGAAATCGATTACATTTCCGACACAGGCGGAATTCTCGTGAAGAAGATTAAACCGAACTTCAAAACACTCGGTCCGAAATACAGCAAATTGATGAAAGGTATTTCAGCACTCATTGCCGAATTTTCGCAACAGGATATCGCCAATTTCGAAATATCGGGTACTTACAATACGGTTATCGATGGACAAACGGTAGAACTGACACCGGAAGACGTGGAGATCGCTTCCGAAGACATTCCCGGATGGTTGGTGGCCAACGAAGGTAAGCTTACCGTAGCGCTCGACATCACTGTTACCGAGGAATTGAAACTCGAAGGGACTGCCCGGGAACTGATCAATCGTATCCAAAATCTCCGTAAGGACAGTGGTTTTGACATTACAGACAAAATTAATATTGTGTTGCAACAACATCCTGAAACAGATGCTGCTGTGGCTGTACATAAGGACTACATCATGTCGCAGGTGTTGGGTGTGAGCCTCGAAACCACAGACAATGTCGAAGGTGGTGTGGATGTAGATATGGACGATTATATGTTAAGCGTGAAGCTGACAAAAGTATAACTTCACAAGTAAGAAAAGCACGTCATTGCGAGCGACAGCGAAGCAATCTTTTGATCATTAGTAGATTGCTCCGTCGTTCCTCCTCGCAATGACGAGTTGGAAATACCAGAAGTTGATGGTTTTAAAATTGAAACCTCAAAACACCTGATCTTCCGGCAAATTCGATTCCCTTGCTAACCAATCACTAATGTCACTATTTTATGTAGATTCTTGTTCCTGTCAAATACAGGGATATATTCAAACTTAATCTTTGCTAGGTTAACTTCTGCAATAGACGAAACCTGTTCCCCATTGTTTAGTTTTTGCCAAATAGCGGTCCCCTCCTGCTGGCCACCAGGATATGTCTCCACAAAAGTCCTTCCTACAAAATCAGATTCGGTAACATCGCCAAAAATACGCAACACATCCTGGCTGATCACTTCCAAGATTCCTTCGCCCGAAAATTCAACCACATTAAAAATTTCAGCTATAGACCGGTACAATTGTTGAGATTCATATTCCTTATCATCGCTGATTTGTTGCAGTTTTTTCATTTTTTCAAGCGTATTGTTAATATCAAGTTCTCTCCGGCGCATTTCTTCCTGTGTAGCCTGCATTTCTTCCATATTTTGCCGAAGTTCCTCTTCCTGGTTTGCCATTTCTTCTGCCTGTATTTTCGATAATTCCAAGAGTTTGTTGGTCCGGATATTGGTTTTAGCAGTCCCGATGGTCGAAGCGATGCTCTCTGCAATTTTTTCAACAAACTCAATGACATGGCGCTCCAACGGCTGGAATGATGCTAATTCGATGATACCATAAATTTCATCATTGACTTTCATAGGTGTAATCAGCAGCGCTTTCGGATTGTCGCCGCCTAACCCCGAAGTGATCTGGATATAATTTTGAGGTAGATGCGTCATATAAATACTTTCGCCTTCCAAGTAACAAGTACCCACCAAACCTTCACCGATCTCCATCTTTTTATCGACGTATTTATGGCGGTCATAAGCATAACAGGCCATCATTTCGAGATACAGATGGTCCTTATCGTCATCATTCACAATAAATAATCCGCCTTGGTTGACACCGGTATAGCTCACTAGTTTCGAGATAATACTACTGCATAATTCAGTCATATTATGGTTGTTCGTGCGGAGTAACTCTCCAAACTGCGCTATCCCGTCGGTGATCCAATTGCGCCGTTTATCCTCTTCCTGCCTATCATACTTTTCTGTTTCTGCCTTTTTGAGATCATCGCGCATGTCAATCATCGATTTCCCGATTTCGTCTTCCTCACTGGTCAATTGCAGATCGACTTCCAGGTTGCCTTTCCCTATGTTATTCGCAAAAAACACGATATTCCTCAATGACATGATCAATTTATCCAACATTTGCATGGCTTTGCCGATTTCATCGGATCTTTTCATATATTCCGGACTGATGTTGATGTTGGTTTTTCCATTGTGGAGGGATGCGGCTGTATCCTGAATTTCAACGATCGGTTGGATGATAATTTTTTTCAGATAAAAAATAGCCAGCAGAACAATTGCAAATACTGCGGGTGCACACCATATCAAATGGATCAATCCTTTAGAGCCCATGATGAATCCTACCAAAGCGCAACCATCCAAAGGTGCGGCAAATGCAAGGATCATGGTGAAGAGAGCGCTTTTTCGAAATAAAAGCCAGGAAATAAAAACAAGAAAAGGAGCAACAACAATGATGCTTACAATTCCAATGATGAATGCAGAATCAGACATTTTGGTTATGTTTATATGTTAAAGATATAAAAAATATACGAGTATATATATGAAAAGGTTACAATAAAAACCGCCTGAACTTATTTTTTTACAAAAAATGCATTTGGACACGTCGTAAATATTTCAATTCAATGTTTATTGGTTACAAAATTTACGCAACAGCAAAATATCTTTCTTGAAAACCAGTTAAGGTTAATACGAACATTTTTTGTTACTTTGCATGTTTGTCTGAAAATGTTAACTACGCTTTATCGGATTTTGGGAGCGTAGCAGGCTTATACCAGTTTGTATTTGAGAACTTGAAGAAAAGGTTTTTTTATATCATTTTGCTTGGAGCAATGGCGCTCCCAATATTTTTTTCGGGATGCAGTACCGAAAAAAACACTGCTGTTACCCGTGCATACCATAACATCACCACCCGTTACAATGTATTGTTTAACGCAAAGGAAAGCTATAAAAGAGGTATCAAAAAGGCGGAACAAAGTAAGCAGGACGATTATACGCAGATGCTTCCCCTTTTCCTGTATGGCGACGATGCCGTAGCAAAAGCGGTTGCCGGAGATATGGAACTTGCAGCAAGGAAAGCAACCAAAGCTGTTAATCTTCACTCCATTAAGGTAAAGCCAAAGGTAAGTAAGTCAGGAATGTCGCCGACAGAAAAGAAATTTTATGACAAAAGGGAATTCAATAAATACATGGATCAGTGTTACCTGATCATCGGGAAAACTTATGTTTATACCAATCAGGATTTCCAAGCTTTGCAAACATTTAATTTCATGCAGACGGAATTTCCCGGCGAGAAAAGCCTCTATGAAGCTTCTCTTTGGAAAGCCAAAACATTGACCTTGGATAAGAACTACCGCGAAGCTGAACTCTTGTTGAATGACCTCCGCGACGATAAGCATTTCCCAGACAAAAAGGCATTGAAGTCTGAATTGAATGCCTCCGCTGCTGACCTGTATATCAAACAAAAACGTTATACTGAAGCCATTGAATCGCTGGAAAAAGCATTGACACACGCCAGACCTAAAAAAACAAAATTGCGTTACCGTTATGTATTGGCGCAACTTTACATGGAACAGAAGGACTATGCCAATGCATCTGCTAATTTCCAGAAAGTGATCCGGATGAATCCGCCGTATGAAATGTCATTCAATGCCACCATTAGCCGTGCCTCGGCTTCCAAAAGCGGTGGCACTGATATTCATGATGTTAAAAAGCAGCTGAATAAGATGTTGCGCGACACCAAAAACAAGGAGTATCAGGATCAGATTTATTATGCAATGGCTGAGATAGAACTGTATGAAGGCAACACCGATAAGGCTGTCGAACTGTTTCAGAAATCGGCGAAAGCCTCTACCTCCAACCTGCCGCAGAAAACCAAGTCGTATCTTACACTGGGTAACCTGTTCTACGATAGACGCGATTATATCCCTGCACAAGCCTATTACGACAGCGCCATGGTGAACATGCAGCCCGATTATCCCGGCTACGTCCAGATTGCATCAAAAGCTAAGAACCTGAACGCATTGGTATTTAATCTCAATACGATACATTTTCAGGATAGTGTGCAGCGCATTGCGCGGATGACAGAAGCCGACCGTAGCCGATTAATTAGCGGAATAATATCGGAGATACAACGTAAGGAGCAGGCGCAAAAAGAAGCCGAAGCTATCCGGTTGCAGCAGTATTACAATAATATGGGACGCCAGAATACGCTTTCCGATCCGACAGCGAAGGCGCAATGGTATTTCTATAACCCTACAACCGTAAGTCAGGGAATTGGCGAGTTCACGGTAAAATGGGGACGCCGTAACCTGGAAGACAACTGGCGGCGAAAAAACAAGGGCGGTATTGCTGATAATTTGGAAACAGCCGGAGAGGACGATGCCGAAGGTAGCGTGCATGCTGCCGGGGCAAAAAAGGTATCGGATATCCACAGCAAGGAGTACTATTTGCAGGACATCCCACTAACCGATTCAATGATGGTGAAGTCTAACCGTATGGTTCTCGAAAGCCTTTATACTGCCGGTTATATCTATAACAATGATTTCGGGGAATATGTATTGGCTGCGGAACAATACGAAGATTTGATACGCCGCTATCCACAAAGTGAATACTTAATTCCCTCATATTATTACCTGTATCAACTGTACAACAAGTTGGGCAATGCTGCCAATGCTGAAAAATACAAAGGCCTGTTGCTGAACAAAGCGCCCGAAAGTACATTTGCCAAGATCATACTTGATCCGACCTATCTTGACCGGATGGCGCAGCAGCAGAACGAATCAGACCGTTTGTACGAACAAGCTTACAACCTGTATAACAAAACTGAATATCAGGCTGTCATTGGTATGGCTACCGATGCGATGAACCAGTTCCCGAAAGACGCACTCATCCCGAAGTTTGCTTTCCTGAAAGCCTTATCGACAGCCAAATTGGCCGGAACACCCGAAGCTATGCGTGCTGAAATGCGGAAAATCGTCACCGAATATCCGGGCAACGAAATCGCCGCCGAAGCACAAAACCTGATTGATTATATCGACGGAAAAGATCCTGTAATGAAACAGGCTGAACAGGTGGAACGTGCAAAAGCATTATATGCATACAACGAAGCCGAACCATATTATTTCGTCTGGATGGTGGCATCGAAGGAAGATATGAACCAGCTTTCGTTTGATGTGCTGAATTTCAATATCGATCATTTTATTAACAGCAAGTTGGAGGTGACTCGCAATAATATCGATAATTCGCACGTTTTACTTGTGGTAAAAAGTTTCCCGAATCTCGAAAAAGCACAGGGATATTACCGTTCATTCGTAATGACCCCTGATATGATGAAGAATGTAAAATACGAACACACCAACTTCCTCATATCCGAAAGTAATTACCGCATCCTCGAACAGGATAAGAAGGTGGAAGATTACATCGAATTTTTCAAAAAAGAATATTTAAAGCAGTGACGAGTTACAAGTGACGAGTTACGAGTTACAAGATGGGCAAAGCCCTGTAACCTATCACTCGTCACTTGTAACTTGTCCACTCATAACTCAAAATAAATATGGACAAGCACATAACGATTCTTTGGGTGGATGATGAAATAGACTTATTACGTCCCCACATTTTGTTTTTACAGAGCAAAGGCTATCACGTAATCACGGCTACTAATGGATACGATGGTATGGAAATGCTCCGGAACAACAGTGTCGATCTGGTTTTCCTTGACGAGAATATGCCGGGAATAACCGGTCTGGAAACACTTAATGAAATGAAGGCCATCAACTCGGTGGTGCCTGTGGTGATGATCACCAAAAGCGAAGAGGAAAATATCATGGATCAGGCTATTGGCTCTAAAATTGCCGATTATCTGATCAAACCCGTCAATCCGAACCAGATATTGCTCACCATCAAAAAGAACACCGAGTCGTTGCGATTGGTTACCGAGCAAACCACTTCCCTCTATCAGTCAAAATTTTCGCAATTAGGTTGGGATATCAATATGGCCGGTACTTTTGAAGATTGGGTTCTTATCTACCGGCAGTTGGTATACTGGGACCTGGAACTTGAAAAGTTGGAAGACAAGGGAATGCATGAGATTTTGCAGACGCAGAAGATTGATGCCAATAATAATTTTGCCCGTTTCGTACGTAACAGTTACGAAGGATGGTTTGGCAAACAAAGCGACCGTAGGCCTTTGATGTCGCCCAACTTGCTGCGGCAAGAGGTGTTCCCGATGCTCAAACAGCAAAAAACCGCCCTGATCCTGATCGACAACCTGCGTTTGGATCAGTGGTATGCCATTGCACCCGTTATTGGACAGTACTACAAGCCCGACAAGGAAATGCTTTATTGTGCCATTCTGCCTACTGTGACCCAGTATGCCCGTAATGCCATGTTTTCGGGTTTGATGCCACTCGATATCTCTAAATTGCATCCTGAATTCTGGTTGGATGAAGACGAAGAGGAAGACAGTCACAACCTGCATGAACAGGAATTACTCCGGAAACAGTTGCAAAGACTGGGGTTACAACACTCCTTTTCGTATGAAAAAATCAGTAACGAAAAACAGGGAAAACGCATAGCCGAGAACCTGCACGATTACCTTAACAGCGACCTGTCAGTGTTCGTGTATAACTTCATTGATTCGCTCTCGCATGCCCGTACCAATGTTGATGTCATCCGCGACTTAGCCGGATCTGAGTCAGGTTACCGTTCCATCACCCGTTCGTGGCTCGAACATTCGTCCATGCTTGATATTATTAAGGAATTGGCCGAGGAAAAAGTAAAGTTGGTGATCACTACCGACCATGGCTCCATCAATGTGTCGAATCCCGTAAAGGTATTGGGCGATCGCGACAGTTCATCCAACCTTCGCTACAAGCAGGGTAAGCTGCTCAATTACGATGCCAAAGGTATATTCGAGGTGAGGGATCCGCACAGCATACGCCTACCCAAACTTAACGTAAGCACCAGTTATATCTTCGCCACAAACTATGATTATATGATTTATCCGAAGAACTATAATCATTATGTGAATTATTACCGCAATACTTTCCAACACGGCGGTATTTCACTGGAAGAAATGATGGCCCCATTTGTGGTGCTTAGCCCGATTGGGAATTAAGAATAGGGTGGCCGAATAAGAAAGCAGAAAATATTCAAAACGGCATAAAATAATGGCCTTAACCATTCGGGAAGCATCCGTCAACGATGCACGTGTTATTTGTGATATATATAACTATTATATTGAAAACACGGTTATCACCTTCGAAACCGTTGCCATTTCTGCTTCGGAAATGACGCAACGTATCGGGGAAATTCTTGATGCCGGTTTTCTTTTCTATGTGGGAGAGTGCAATGGTAAAATCGTCGGTTATTGTTATGCGCACACATGGAATCCCCGTTGCGCCTATTCTACCACAAACGAAGTGACCATATATTTGGATAAAAATGAAACAGGAAAAGGCTATGGTTTCACTTTGTATGAACACCTGATTGAAAATATTGACAGGGAAAAAGTTCATGTACTCATTGCAGGAATATGCATCCCAAATGAAAGCAGCGTGAGGCTACACGAAAAGTTTGGCTTCAAACAGGTGTCCTGTATGCGCGAGATAGGCCGTAAATTCGGCCAATGGATAGATGTGGGGCATTGGCAGCTTTTCCTTACCTAAAACATTTACCTAACCCCAACTATCATATTTTGATCATTTCAATGGTTGTATCTTTTTCAGAAAAGCATCGCGGTACATATCACTGATGGTAATGCTGTGTTGGCCTATCTTGATACGGCTTTTGTCAATAACATCAATTTTGTTCAAAGCCACGATATACGAACGATGCACCCGTATGAACCGTTCAGTCGAAAGGCCCTGTTCCAGGCTGCGCAGGCTAAGGAGTGAAAGGATAGGCTTGTCGGTCGTATGCAATTTTACATAATCCTTTAATCCTTCGATAAATAAAATATCATCGACATTGATACGGATCGTTTTGTAATCCGATTTGATGAAGATAAAATCGCGTTCCTGCGGTTCATCCCGAATAGGTATACGCAAGAGCGTTCTCAAGCGGATCAGTTCACGAACCTTATTGACAGCTTTCAAAAACCGTTCGAACGAAAAAGGATTGAGCAGGTAATCAACAACCTCAAGGTTAAAAGCGTCGATTGCATAGCAGTCTTTTTCGGAAAGAATTATTGTATGTGGCCGATGGCGCAAGCTTCCAAGAAACTCCAAACCGTTTAGTTCGGGCATTTCCACATCGGTAAAAATAAGGTCAACAACTTCCTTATCCATAAAATCAATGGCATCGAAAGCATTATTAAAAGTTTTGGCTAATTCCAGGAAGGGAATCTTGGCAATATAGTTTTCAATAATACCTAAGGCTTGGGTATCATCATCAATGGCAATGCAACGAATCATGGATTTGATATTTTCACTGCAATTTTACAACAAATTTTTAAAAACGATTGTAACTTGTTGATAAAATATGTATTTTGGGCACATCTATAAAATCGTCAAAATACAGTTTATGCATAAGATACAGGTAGGTTTGGCATCCTTTGGGATGTCGGGAAAAGTATTTCACGCGCCCATTTTAACTCATCATCCGGGTTTTCAATTATCAAAAATAGTGGAACGCAGCAAAAACGAAGTAAAGGACATCTATCCGGATATTCTTTCCGTGCGATCGTTTGACGACTTACTTGATGATGACAATATCGAATTGATAGTGGTGAACACACCCGACCCGACACATTTTGAATATGCACACAAGGCGTTGAAGGCAGGAAAACACGTAGTGGTGGAAAAACCTTTCACGCATACCATTGGGCAAGGCGAAGATTTGTTGAATTTGGCCGATCGCCAGAAGCTGATGCTGAGTGTTTTCCAGAATCGGCGGTGGGATGGTGATTTCCTCACGATACGTAAAATTTTGGAAAACGAATGGCTGGGCAGGCTTGTGGAATTTGAATCGAACTATATGCGCTACCGTAACTTCATACAGCCGGGTACGTGGAAAGAGTCAGTTATACAGGGAATTGGCATCACCTACAACCTCGGTTCGCACATGATCGACCAAGCCGTAACGTTGTTCGGCATGCCCGATGCAGTTTGGGCCGACATTGACAGTATGCGTTCGGAAAGCGAAATAGATGATTATTATATCATCAAACTGATTTATCCGGATATTAAAGTTGTATTGAAAGCCAGCTATTTAGTAAGGGAAGAAGGTCCGCGTTATGCATTGCATGGTACACAAGGCTCGTTTTTGAAATACGGGATCGATCCGCAGGAAGAAATGCTGAAACGGGGCGGCAACCCGTCGATGCCCGATTGGGGAAAAGAGCCTGAAGAATATTGGGGCATGTTGAATACCGAATTTAACGGGATACACATACGTGGAAAGGTAGAAACGGTAGCAGGGAATTATGCCGCTTATTACGACAATATTTATGATGTGATCCGCAACCATGCCGAGTTGGAGGTGCCACCCGAACAGGCGCTCAATGTGATCCACCTGATTGAAGCTGCAATGGAAAGCAGCCGCAATGGACAAAGTGTTGAGATGGGATGAGATCATTTTTGATTTTTGACTGATCATTTTCGATTCATCATGCGTGCAAAATAATCGGAAATCAAAAATTCCATGGATGATTTGAGATACAAGATCGGTATCGGGTTGATACCAGGCATTGGTGACATCCTGGCTAAAAAGCTAATCTCCTATTGCGGTGGCGTGGAGGCCGTTTTTTCGGAAAAGAAAGCCCACCTGATGAAAATCCCCAATGTAGGCGAAGTATTGGCTACTTCGATCACTGGCCAGGATATTTTGAACCAAGCCGAGAAAGAAGTGGCTTTCATCCACCGGAACAAGGTCAAATATTCTTTCTATCTGGATGACGATTATCCCCGGCGTTTGAAAAATTGTCCAGATTCGCCTGTGATCTTTTACTACAAGGGTGATGTCGATTTTGAGCATCCGAAAATTGTGAGTATTGTGGGAACACGACAAGCAACACAGTACGGAAAGGACCTTTGCAACAAACTTGTGGATGAATTATGCCAACGGGGTCACAGCCCCATCATCGTAAGCGGATTAGCCTATGGTATAGATATTTGCGCTCACCGGGCGGCGTTGCGCAACGGCATGCCAACGATTGCTGTGCTTGGGAATGGCTTATCGCAAATCTACCCTACTGCACATATTGCTACTGCCCGCGAGATCACCGGACAAGGTGCCCTGCTTACCGAATTCCTGAGTAACAGTCCAATCGACCGCAACAATTTCATCCGCCGCAACCGCCTGATTGCCGGGTTAGCCGACCTCACCATCGTGGTGGAATCGAACATCCGTGGCGGTGCATTGATTACCGCTGACATTGCCAATTCATATAACCGTGATGTTTTTGCTTACCCCGGGCGTATCTCCGATGAGTGTTCGTCGGGTTGTAACTGGCTGATCAAAACCAACAAGGCCAATCTGTTGCAATCGGTTGCCGATATCGAATACCTGATGAATTGGGACAATGCGCAAAAAACACCTGTTTCCGTGCAGCGGGAACTGTTTCCTGTGGTATCGTCCGAAGAGGAAGCAATTTTAAAACATTTGAAAGAAAATGGTGAATGTACCATTGACAATCTGAGCTTTTTCGTACAAATGCCTGTGAGCAAGGTGTCGATATTACTGCTGAACCTGGAACTATCAGGATTGGTACACACCCTTCCGGGGAAAATATACCGGGCAGTTTGAGAAATGCTCTGCAATGTTTTTATTTGCTGAAAATAAGATACTTCATAAGTCTTTTCACACTTGTCCTATTTGTTGAATTTTTATAGTTTATATTAATCATTACAGTTACAACTTCCGGCTTTATCAACACCTGATTCCTTATTTCGATGGTATGATAAGGGAGATGAGCCACCGCCATAACTTCTCGACGAGTAGTACCGCTCATTCTCTGCATTCGTCATTACTTTTAGCGAAACCTCAAACCATCCGCGAGAAGAACCATGATTTTTGGTGACATATACAAGATCATCATTTTTTTGTTCCATCACAAACTGAATATCAGGTCTTATTTCCAATAATTTGCCTATTGAAACCGGTTGCTCAAACATTTGCTTGCTAAACTCTTTGAATCCGGCTTCAGTCCAAAAATCAACCCTAAAATCATATTCATTTCCGGCTTTAGACAAACTACTGATATGCCAAGCGAAAAAATCCGTTCTTTCGTGGGAATTAAGGACATTGTTATCTACCTTTCTACCATCAATCCAGATATTACAGTTTTTATCTGTTTTCCATCCGTCATAATTTAATTGATTGATGTGAAAAGCTTTTCTGCTATCAAAATAACGTGGCGCTTCTCCAAAACGTATTTTCTGTTCCTTTTGCTGATCTCTGTCCATTTGTACATATATGGTATATAACCGGGTCCAATCTTTTTCCGACAATTGAGCCGTTTTCCAATAGAATTTGTCGAGTTGGTCCGAGTTGCAGATGATGGATTTTTCAAAATATTTGCCCACAATTGTTTGGTATTCGGTTACCAATTCAGGCGATACGCCATTTCCCCTGGTTATTACCTGTTCAAAATCTATAGACGGATTTTCCGCATCCGGTTCAGCACTTTTGGTTGAAAACGCACAACTTGCGGCGATAAATATGGGTATCAATGCAATGATGATACACCAAGCCCTTTTCTTCGATGTAATTTTGGTCATCATAACGATTCTTTTTTGAGTGAGTAAATAATTAAAATTTGAAATGATATGCATATGATTGTTTTGCGAGATTTGGTTGATCAAAATGGTTTGGTAGGTGGGGACAAGTTCAATATTGTTTTGTATCACCGCATTATCGGCAAGAAACTCGTGATTCTGCCTGATTTTGTTCCTATAGAGATAGAAAACGGGATTAAACCATCCGAAAGCGATCAATAGTTCAATAAATACAATATCCCATGAATGCCGCTGGTGGATATGTGTCCATTCGTGCTGTATGATTTCATCAGCTATTTGTCCATTGTCGTAGTCTTCTTTGTTGACGAAAATGTATCGCCCGAAACTATGCGGAACAGATTTTTCACTTACCAAGGCGATTTTAGCGCCAAAATGATCTATCAAGGCATTTTTTCGTCCAAGTATGAGAATCTGCCAACAATTTTTCAATAACCGGAACAAAAAAAACGAAGTAATCAACATGTAGACAGACAAAAATAATAGGGAATAATTGATGGACGATGTTACCGGAATTGGCATCTCTTCTGCCTGGACAATCGGCTCAATAATTAAGGTCTGGTTTTCAACCACCGGTTCAGTCACATTGTTAACTCCGGCAGATAATGTAACCATGTTTGCGGTCGCCGGAGGTAGGGCTATGGCTATAGGCAAGTCGATAAGCGGCATAACCATGGAAAAGATAATGCTGATCAACAGGTATATCCGTTTGAACCCGTGCATGTTTTCCCTTTCGAGCAATAGGGCATAAACTGCGTAAAGCAATAATGCACAGAAGGTCATCTTGATTAGGTACGCTATCATTTTTTCCTCCGTTTAATTTCCATTTCGACAATATTTTTCAAATCCTCCAATTCTTTTTCAGACAAATTCCCGGCAGTTGTGAAGAAGGAGGCAAACTGCAAAGCCGAATTCCCAAAGAATTTTTTGACAATATTGTTCATATATCTGCTGAAGTACTCATCTTTTGCAATTAACGGATAGTATTGCCGTGAGTTTCCAAACAGTCGGTATGCAATGGCACTCTTGTCCTGTAATCTCTTCAAGAGTGTGGCTAAAGTGGTAGATGCCGGTTTCGGCTCGGGGTACTGCTCCATGAGGTCTTTCATAAAAGCGGTTTCGCATTTCCAAACGAATTCCATCAATTGCTCTTCTGCTTGTGATAATTTCATATTCTACATCGTTATATTTTATTCGACAAATATAGAATATATTTTTAATATGTCGAATAATATCCGATGTAATTTTTGAAATTATTTTCGACCTGCATGCTGATTCCCTGTCGTTCGGGGGTTGTGAAGAAAAGGGGCAGTAGTTCCGGCGTTACTCAAAAGTAGTAAGTTGATCGCTACAAAAACAAAAAACGGGAGCAAACCTCCCGTTTTTTGTTTTTCCTTAATGGAATTGTATGATTAGAATTTGTAAAGACAGCCGACAGTGATGTTTCCAAGGGTTGTCAGTTTATTTCCGTTCACTCCGAAACCGAATTCGTGCTTACTATTACCATCTTTGATAAATGTTGAACCGTACCCGAAACTGGCAAAGTTCAAATTTGTAAACAACATAAAATGGCTGTCTAAGTTATATGCCAAAATGGGACTTATATTCACACCAAGATACGTTGACTTTGTTTTGCTATCATCTGACCCGCCGATTGATGCGGACCCTTTGGCGAGCAACTCAAAACCCCCGAACTGGAACAGTGAATAGCGGGCATAAGGAGCAAACTTCCACGACGATGTTGTTTTGTCGGTGTTAGTTGTTTCAAAATTAGTTACGTCAACCCTGAAGCCGAAATCTAAACCGAGATCAAACCGATCGTTCAAATAAAAACCAAGTTCCGGAAAAAGCCCGATACCTACCGTTGATTCTAAGTTGTCACCATCGTTATTGTTGGTAGAACTTACCGAAAAATCGAGCGAACCGCCGAGATAAAATTGTGCATTTGCAGTCATTCCTGCAATCACCAAACATACAATTACTACTAATTTCTTCATGTGTGTATTTTCTGAATCATTAAACTTCCTTTGTTATTAATGTCATAAAAAAGAAAGGAAGTATAACATTTTTATGACGATGCAAAAATATACAAAATTCAATAACCATCATAAAAACTCCACAATATTATCAAAAATATTGCGATTTGAGCCATTTTTGTAAATGCAAGAGTTGTCAACTTAAAATTGACAACTCTTACTTGTCACATGTTTTCCTGTTATTTTTCTTCTTCCAGTCTGAAATCGTCCATCAGCCCATAATCTAACTGCTGATAATCATTGCCGGTCGGATAAGCCTTCACATTGCGGAAATGCCAGGGTGAAACTAATCCTGGCGCGGGTTTGTTGTGGAAGGGGCCAAGCAGGTTTTTATTGCTACCCACTATTTTCACTTCCACTGTATTGGTTCCTTGTTTGACGAATTTTGATACGTCGAGGACATAAGGCTCGAAGCCGATAATACCCGCCTGTTGGCCGTTGATCGTCACTGCTGCGACAGTTCCTGTCCAGTTGCCTAAGCTTACCCGGTAGTGTCCGGCAGGATTAGCCAAATCAAATGTTTTGGAATACGATACAACACCCGGATAGAAAGGCCAGCCCTGGGATTTCCAGCTGCCGATAGCCAATGCGCTCACCGGCGGGTTAATGGTAAACCCTTTAGCGGCAGGTTGTACGGTGAAATTACCCAAGATGTAAGCCGGTTCCAATTCGGCATGTATCTTCATCGGCGAAAGCTCGATAACGAGGTCATTGACACCTTTTTTCACGGCAGTACCAATGTCAAACACACCCATGTCGCGGTCGAGGAACCATTTGTCAGGTTCGGGTTTGATTTCTTTCCCATTCAGTGTGACTTTGTACAGAAGCGGACGTTCCACTACAGCTTTCATACCGCTCATATCAAAATCGCCCGCAACCGTAAAGTGATATACTGCTTTGAAACCGCCGGTTTTAAATGTATCACGGCGTACTGTGTTGTCTTTGTATTGTACGGAAGTATTCCAAGGGTTACCATCGCGGAAACCGTGATATTTGAACGCTTTGTCGGCAGCATCGAATATATGCAGGTCACGGAAGGTTTCCTTGCCTAATTGCAGGTCGCAGAAGTCAATGGTGAGTACATTGCTACCGTCGGGTTTTGCAGTGAGTGGCGAGGAAGCATTTAAGACCGTGTATTGTTTTGCCGGGACAGGTTGTTCGAACCCGTCTTGCTTCTTGTCGAAGACATACAACAAGAGACTTCCGGCAGGCGGCAGGTCAAAATCAACGCGGATTTGCTTGCCGTTATCGGTTTCCGGGTAATCAAACATCTCACCGGTAAGCGTATTCAACTCAATGGCATCTTTCCCGGTAAGGGAAATGCTCCCTTTCACCGGTTCATCGAGGCTTGAATTGACTAAAAACATTACTTGTCCGTCGGCCATCATGCGGCGATGGTGGAAAAGATTACCACCCTGTGTTTCTGAAAAAGCAATATCCGCGGAAGCGAAATCTTCACGGATAACGTCGGCAGTCAGGCCGGTGATCCTTTTCACATTGGGCTTTTCAGCAAAATATTTTTCCATTTCCGGATCGGGCTTGCCATCCAAGAGGTTCGGTTCGGAGAATGACAATACCGTGCCTCCGTTATCGATGAACTTTTTCAGTAATTTCCAAGTGGCGGCATCCAGATTTTCCATCATCGGCGGGAGTACTACTTTGGAATATGTGCGTTTGTTTACCACGAATTTCTTTTTTTCCACCTTTCCCTGGTCTTTGATAATATTTTCCGAACCGAGGTCGTATTCCACCTGTGCTTTTTCGAGGGTGGTGACAAAACCCTGGAAGGCACGCCCGATGTCCCACAGCTTGTTGTTGCCACGGTGATAGGAATAATATAGCCAAATGGATGTGGTGGGTTCGAGGATGAGGATGTCGTTGATCTGTTCGCCGGCCGACAATGCCATTGAGAGGCGTGCATAGTGCATATTAAGCGGTTTATAATAAGGCCACCACGGCGAATGGTCTGAAAATACGGGCGGATAATCGTACTTGCGGGCGCCGGAGATACTCAGGTGCGAAAGATGCTGGTTCATGAAGTTGACGCCTAACACGTATTCCCAGTCACCCAGTCGTTTGAGGTCGCAGAATGTTTCTTCCCAGCCGCCGCCACCATAAGTTTCACTGAGCGTGCGCCGGTAACCCATCTGGTTAGCCACACTACTCAACTCTTTCACCGAACGGATATTCCCAAACTGTGCTTGTGGCGACTCTTCGTTGAACTGGTTGAACAGCATGTCGATAGCAGGCCTTTGGTGCCAGGCGTACATGGCCATGTTATCGCCACCGTGACCTACGTCCGGCCAGCCGTGTTCCCAGTAATGGCCGGTAAATTCCAGGTTCTTGGCTTCGCAGTACTCAAAGCAGGGTTTGGCCCAGCGGTCAATGAACAGTTGAAGGAGTGTTTGTGTGTAGTTGTGCCGTACCAGTTTCCAGTCACCGGTTTCCTCGTACAACGAGGGCAATACGCTTTTCAGGTCGTATCCCCATTTTTTCTGGAATACATCAAACAGGTCGGGCGTCCAGCGGATGCCGCCGGGGCTATGTATATTGGGCTCATCGGTAAACCAGCCGGGCATCAATTTGCCAAACTCGTTGCCTGCTACACGTTCGTAACCGGGCATAGTGACATCAATAAATTTTTGTGTAACACCGGGATAAAGCAGGTCAACGTACGAGAAGCCTCCATACCATGGCGACTTACGTTCGTAGGTTTTTGAAAACAGGTAATAGTTACCTTTCTTACCGGCTTCAGCCTGAACGTTGGCGGTGATATCGGTAAATTTGCCCCCATCTTCCTTCATACAGATAAAATATTTGGAAGCAGTGTCGGGTAATATTTCGAATTTGCTTAACCGTAAGCCCTGTCCCTGATTGTAGCTTTCAGGCATTTGGGCGGGAACATGTCCGCCGGCAAAACCGCTGGGATATGAATTTTCATCATAAATCCATGTGTTCATGCCGAGCTGCTTGCCTTTATCAAGCGTGTAGCGGAACAGGTCGTACCATTCATCGGAGATGTATTCGGTAACCAGTCCCGGCCGTGGATGTACGAACACTCCGCCAAAGCCTTTGTCTTTCAGGTCGGCCATGGTACGATCAATCAGTTCGCGGGTAATGTTAGTATTCCACACATAGAGTGGTGCAGTACCATATTCTTTTGCCGGTTCGGCAAATTCTTTACTTAACGCTTCGAAGTTGTTGATGCATCCATCGCAGGATTTCTGCCTCAGATTGCAACATGTCAGGCCAAGGACAATAGTTAGGCCGAGAATAAGATAATGTTTGGTTTTCATTGGATTATTTGAGTTTGGTTTGATAGAACGCGGATAACACGGATCTAACCGATTTTCGCGGATAATCCGTCGATGGGGACAATATGCTATCACAAAAGTAATAAATCTTTACAAAGTAAGCACATGCCGACAATCAATTAGGGGTAATAAAAAACGGCTTGTACATTCTTCGTACAAGCCGTTTCTTGATAACAACTATGCTTAGTAAAGCAAATTAAGGTCTATTATTGGGTCATTAGTAACATCTTACGAGTATCAAATAAGGCTACAAGCCCACTCGTATATGTATATCCGTACTTGGTTTCGAGAATCTTCCGCGTACACCAGATGGTCGATTCATTACACTTACGATTTTCCAAACCAGGTTTTTCTTTTTGCAACGCTAAATTAACTTCCCGCCAATATTGGTTAAATTCAGGAAAATTTCCCCTTAAATCGTTCACGGGATGTAACAATAACTGGTCGTACGGGCAGTCGGCACGCGCGGCCAATTGGTAAAGCAATAAAAATACCTTATCGTCCTGCCGCTGACAAAATTCAATCAGATCATGGAACTCCTTGCCGTTACATTTCAAGGAAAGTCGTATATCTGCGCCCTCGGCTGGTACGGAATCAAGCGGTGCCCAGCAATTCAGCCACGCCTTGTATTTTTGGTCGAATTCATTGCATACATTTAATGGTATTGTCTCAACCAATGCGTCCAGAATGTCAAGTTCTGTCTGTGTCAGAGCGGGTTGTATACCCCTCTTCTGTATGTCTTCATCGGAAAACATTTCTGCTATGTATTCATTTTCCGAATAAACATATTCATCAAGCCTCTGTATTTGGCCTGACGGTGCTATACTCCTGTGGGAGCACGAGAAAACCACTGTTCCTGTAACAACAAAAAGCGTGATTACCCGATATAGATCATATCTATTAATATTCATACCCACATTATTATTGTTTCTATGTAATAAAGATGTGGCAAAGTTAAAAACGTTGCGTCAAAAAGATAAAAATATTTTATTTTTATCGCATCGCATATACTTTTTCACGGACAAAATCGGCCCATTGATGATAATCCATCGACTTGTCGAAAGTTGTGTATGGTATTGGTTTTCCGAATCTTAATTGTAAGTGCCGGCCTTTTTGTTTGAAGAATTCATCTACCAAAAAAGTCATTTCGATGTTGGCTTTAATACCGAGTGTTTTGCGGATATTGGCTAAGTTGTAGAAAAAATTGGTATTGCGGCCTTCAAAATATATGGGAACTATATCGCGCTTGTATTGTATGGCTTTCTGAATGAAGTTTTTATTCCATTTCAGGTCAGTGATCACTCCTTTAATCTTACGCGAACACAATCCTGCCGGGAAATAAAGTACTTGGGCATCGCTGGAGTAAGTTTCGTCAATCTTACGGGCATATTCTGACGATTGTCGCCCGTGTTTATTCACCGGTACAAATACGGGCTCAAAATTTTTGAGGTTCAGCAACAAGTCATTAACTATAAATCGAATATCCGGAAAAGACATTCCAATGGCATCCATCAATACCAGCCCGTCGAACCCACCCAGCGGGTGATTGGATGCAAATATGTAACGTCCCCCGACTGGCACTTGGTCCAGCCCTTCCATTGAATAAGTCACATTCATGTCTTCGAGGATGCTTCGTACAAAAGCCAACCCATGGCGGTCACGGTAATCGTAAATAATCCTGTTTACTTCATCTTCATGGATCAACCGTTTCATCAATGCGATCACAAAACCTGGAAGTACTTTTGCCAATGCCGGATTCTTCTTCTGGATTACTTCCTTGATGTCGATAAATTTTTGTGGTATCTCGTCCATTTCAGATTTGAAGTTTAGAATTTTGATTTTGAAAATTAGGGTATTGTGATCAAAAAAGACTAATCAAATACACGAGTTTCAGCTCTTTAACTTTAAGTTGTTTATTGTCTTTCTGTTAACATAAACTCAACCCTCCGGTTCTGACTACGTCCCTGTTCGGTACTATTGTCTGCAATGGGATTGCCGCTGCCTGCACCACTATGCCGGATACGTTGTTTATCAATGCCTTTTCCTGCCAGATAATCGGCTACCGCCTTCGCTCTGTTGTTTGACAAGGTGAGGTTATATGCTTCCGTACCAAAATTATCCGTATGTCCTGTAATGGTTACATCATACTCCGAATGTGCCGTCATGTAGGCCGATAAACGATCCAGTTCGTCAGCTGATTCGGGGAGCAAGTCGCTTTTGTCAAAATCGAAATAGATGTATTGCAGGATATAAGTTACGCCAACCTCCGGCGCCCACACAGTATTATATGGCACAATCGAAATATCATCCACGAAATAGTAGCCCAATTGTTTTTCGGTGCTTCGATATATTCTGGCCAATGGCCGATTGGGGCGTATGTGCTGTACTATGCTGTCGTGATAGGAATAAAAACCGCCGATAGCGATGAATTGCTCGCCGCCCTTGGCTGTATAGAATCCCGTAATGGGTGTCCAACTTGCCGTATCGGTTAGGAAACGTTCACGCGGATTTTGAATCTGGGGCGGATTTTCAAGTATGAAACTCGAAATCAGCATCCGGTTATCCGTCAGGAAACGTACCGGTTGCTCGGAGATGTACATCCCGAAATACCGGGTTCCCACATTGCTCGAATCGGCAAGACTTACAAAAAACTCAACTTTATACACGGAATCCTTTACCAAGGGACGGATCAATTTTACAGCCAATGCTTCGTTGCAGAAAGATATACCGGCATAAGCATCACCGGAATGGGCTTCCTGGTAACCAAACATACTCCGCGGCACACTGAAATTGAGGATTTCTTCGCTGGGATGCTTTCGCTGATATTCGAGCGTTTGGAATATGTTGGCGCAACGATGGAAGTAGTCGGCCGAGAAATTGGGAAACAAATTCCACGACACCACTCCGCCGATGTAATCACAATCTTTCGGACAGGCGCGAGCATTTTCAAAACTTGGGTTGGGAACCAGATTTTCACCGGTATTCACATAGTATTGTCCGTAGCCGGTTGTCGAAACGCTGGCAAGGAGCAACCATAACAAGCATTGAATCAGTGATATGTGTAACTTATTTTTCAAATCATTATATCCTGAAAGTATTGCTCCGCAAAAATGATGCAACTTTTTTTATAGCGATATTTTAAAGATAACTTATCATCTTTAATGTCTGGTTTGCAACGTCTTTATCGGATTGTATCTTCCAAATTATAAGAATTGCATGATTTAGAGAATTTCACATCTTCTAAATCATGCAATTCTTATCTAAAAAGTCTCTTTGCTCGAATTAATCAAACATTCTGCTTCTTCCGGCAATCGTATATTTCTTTGGCTGTAACACCTAATATCAACAACACGATGCAGATAGAACCAGCCAGCGAAATCTTTTCACCCAGCGCATAACTTTTCGGTTCGAACTTGAAGACGATTTCATGTTTGCCGGCGGGAATAGCCATCGCACGCAACACATAATTGGCACGTACGTGTGGGGTTAGTTCTCCGTCGATATAAGCATTCCAACCTTTGTCGTAGAATATTTCGGAAAATACGACCATCTGTGGTATTTGCGACTCGTAATTGTATATCAGATGATTGGGTTCGTAACTGACGAGTGTGATGCTTGCCGTGGAATCGTGTCTGGGAGTAAAACCTTCGAATGCAGGCTCGAAACGTTTGTCAACCACGGCTTCCTTGGCGGGATCGAATCCCTTGAGGGCTGCTATTTCGACATCGGCGTTATCCACCCATTTGATACTTGCCACTGGCCATGCATTGCCCAATGCACCGGGGTTTTGTTGCGCTATGGGTTGCTGTTGCTTTTCGTCGGCAACAATAAAATATTTGGTATTCAGCATGTTTAACACCGCCATATTCCCAGGGCTGATATGATGTTCGATCAATTCCTGGTAACGCTTCATCTTAGCGCCGTGGTAGCCGCCAATGGACTTGTGGAAAAATGAAGTCGTTGCATCATTAAAGGTGCTGACTGTGGTGTTCATTACACGGTAATCAGGGCTCTTGTCCTGAAGTATAGCCAGATCGGCCTGAGTGGGACGTGCGATGTTGACGCCTTTGGGTTTGAATGAATTGTCGTTGAGGTAACGTTTATCTACTGCCCACAGGTCGACAAGAATCAAAACGGCCAACAGCGCACATGTGGGTGCGAATTTCAATTTGCCGCGTACTGCGAACCATAGGACTGCCGCCATGCCCGTTACGAATAGCAGGCTGCGGAAGGCATCATTGCGCAAAACCGCCTCGCGGGTGTCGTGCAAGGGTACTATCAACCAGTCGGGGAGGTTGGCATCCGACACGGCTTCGAAACTGAAAAACAAGCCGGGAAATATCGTAAAGAACAAAGCAACTCCTCCCGTGATGAAGAAAGCCTTTTTCAAAGCTTTTTGTTTGTCGAGATTGGTCAGTTCATCACTAAGCAGTTCCTTCACAGCCAGTATTCCCAACAAGGGAATGGTAAATTCGGCAATGACCAGGATCATCGAAACTGTACGGAACTTGTTGTACATCGGGAAGGTATCAATGAACAGGTTGGAGAACATTTCAAAATGTTTGCCCCATGCCAGCAGGATCGACAGGATGGTTGCCGTCACTAACCACCACTTCAATTGCCCTTTCACTACAAAAAGCCCGAGGACAAACAGGAATATCATCACAGCACCAATGTACACCGGTCCTGAAGTGCCGCCATCCTGTCCGCCCCAATATGTAAAGTGTTGCGCTAACATTTCAGCTTGCGCTTTGGGCTGACCCTGTTTTACCAAAACGTCATACAATTCCGATTTTTTTGCCGCCTCAACTGATAATGGTCCACCCGAAAAATAAGGGATAAACAGGTTCATGGTTTCGGAGATACCATAGCTGTAATTATTCAGGATATAGCTTTTATCAAGTCCTTTGGTTTGATCGCCGGTCTCGTCGGTCAGTTCGGAAGCTCCACGTGTGGAATACGGCGTATATTCCATGGTGAGCAGCATACTGGTGATGTTGACGCCTACGGCCAGTACTACAGCCACAATCATGGCCGCCGATGCCTTTACAAAACCGCTGTATTGTTTATCCCGGATGATGCGCACCAATTCCAGGATCATAAATATCAAGACAATAATTGCCGTGTAGTATGTTATCTGTAAATGGCCGGTGCGTATCTGCAATGCAAGTGCAAGACAGGTGATCAACATCCCCAGCCATATTTTTTTGCGGGAATATGCCAGGTACAACCCGCCGATGACAAGTGGGAGGTAGGCCAGCGCACGTATCTTGGTATTGTGCCCTGCGCCCAGTGCAACCAGGAAATAGGTTGATAGCCCGTAAGCAATGGCCCCGGCAATACTTAGCCAGGGATTTACCCCAAAGCAAAGGAGCATGATATAAAAACAAAGTAAAGCCACAAAAATCATATACGCAGGCGACGGGATACCAAGCGACAAGATGGTGCTGAGATACGCAGTCCAGTTATTCGGATACTTCACAGATATCTGGTACGCGGGCATTCCGCTGAAAACAGAGTTGGTCCATAAAGCCTCTTTACCGGTTTTTTCCCTGTAATCGATTATTTCCTTGGACGAACCGTTCGATTGTAAAATATCACCTTGCCTGAGTTGCTTTCCGTCGAAGATCATTGGACTGAAATACGCCAAAGTAATGACTAAGAAAACAACTACGGCTACTACATGCGGTAAAGCCTTTTTCAGAATATTCATTGTTATTTGATTTACAATTTTTGATTGATGTCGTTTAGCTGTCTAACGACCTACCAGCCTGAGAAACTACTCGTCACTACTCCACTATTTTACTTCCTCGAAATCGATATAATCACCTTCCTTCTTGTCGAAGTTTTTACCCTGTTTCGGTTGGTAATTAATAGATACTTCGCCTTCCCTTTTCTTTTTCTTCTGGCGTAACAATTCTTCCTGCTGCCGGATTTGGTTGTCGGCATTACGGGTCATTCCTCCCAGAAAATATGAAAGCAATCCGCGGAAGGCAAGCCTGATAAGGATAAAGATGCCGAGGATTACTAATAAAACTTTGAAAAACATAATAAATTGTGATATGATTTCTACCGGAGACGATTCAGGGCTTGTACCATCAGTTCGTCCCTGCGGATGCCCCGGAAAGCCAGATAGTGCAGGATAATAGCTACAACCGGAAAGACAAACGGCAGACGGTACGAAACCGATTTGATGTCCTGGACATTATATATAACAAAAAACATAACGCCCACCAACCCAGCCAGTAGCAACATGTTGTAGATACACAAACGCAATTGCAACACCCGCCGTTTATGCATGAAGATAGTAACCAGGTTCAGTGCACAAATGAGAATGCCCATTGCCATGATGGAATACTGGCTGCTTACCAATTCTTTTCCATCGTAAAAGCCTGTCAGGTTAAAAGTAAAGATGCCGCCGTTGATGCCAAACAACTCGGCAACCGGTACAAAAAACATCGGGACTAAAAAACAGAAGGCAGCAAATAGAAAAATGGATTGAATTCTTTGTATCATGTACCTATTTTAGATTTTTGAGATTTAATTTTTGATTCTAAAAATTGCTGTAATACAGCAATATATAAATATTATTGGGGTTCAAGATGAACCGTGCATCCATAAAAAATAAAAACGTTGTAAAATTAGTGTTATATTCGGAAATTTAAAATTAGAGATTCATATTCCTTGCGTATCGCAGATAAAGTCCTGTATATAACCTTGTTTTGTGTATTTGCAACTGGTTTTGCAACAGCCCAATCAACCGATACATTGGTGTATCGGCATCAATCGGTGCGTTCGATAGGCTTTGCTTTTCCTGCTTTAAACTATTCTTTCCTTTCGCCGCTTAATCATTCGGGATATGCGTTGAGCTTCCATTCTACCCGCTTTCTCGAGAAGGCAAAGTCGTTGTCGCAATTCCAGGTGCATTCCGAAATAGGGTTGCTCTATAACGATGCCAACGATTCGTATATCACAACCCTTGCATTCCGTTGCGGATGGTCGCGGCACTGGAACGTCACGGACAAAACATATCCCTTGCGACTGTTGGTCGGCGCTAGTATTGATGCCGGTATCAACGTTTATCTGAAAGAGGACAACACGAATAATCCTGTGGCTTATTTTTTCGACCTGTCGGTAAGTCCGAGCATATTGGCCAAATATCGTTTCAAATCCGGTGTTACGGGTTTTGAAATCGGACAACAGATCGATGTTCCTGTCGGTTCGCTGGTTTCCTCTTCGGGCTATTCCTCCATGTTACCTTATGCATTAACTGAGGACGATGCCAATTTTTTCGACGCTATGCAATTAGTTTCGTACGGCAGCATGAAAAAATGTGTTGGCATAACCACTTTTGACATCATCCCGCCAACGGAAAAACGGCGTAAATGGCCGGTGATGCGAATCAGTTATATTTTTTCTGGTATGAACTACGAATCGAACGGTCTTACGGTTAAATCAATCGACCATGTTTTCCTGTTCGGAGCGATTTTCCACCTGTTTCGTTAAATTTTTTATCATAATTCAAATAATATAACCATTTTTGCAGCGTTATTGAATACGAATGTTTTTATCGTTACATTAAATACATACATTAATTTAAAGATATTTTTATGTTGAAAAATAATGTTTTCTTTTTTCTGTTGGCTTTTCTGATGATTGGTTCCCTTGAAGCACAAGTGAGGCCGGGTATCAAGACGGGCTTTAATTTGACGGGTGTTTCTGCCGATTATATCGGAACATCGACATTAAGCGGCGATAAAGCGGGAGATCCGGATAATTTCCACATGAAAGGCGGATTTCAGATAGGTATGGTCGTTGACTGGACAATTAATGAATGGTTTACCATTCAACCGGGTGCCAGGTTTACCATGCAGGGATTTAAAGATGAATACCAGAACAATGGTAACTTTCTCAGGAAATTTTCCTTATACTACTTTCAAGTGCCCATATATGCCCAGTATAAATACAACTTGGGACATGTCAACCTGATCGGACAAGCCGGCCCTTATCTCGGTTACGGCCTTTTCGGGCGGCAGAAATATTCGAAGAATAGTCAATCAAAAAGCTTAGATGACTCCTATAAGAAAATAGATTTCGGTAACGGATCGGGTGACGACATTCACAATGCTTTCGATTATGGTGTAGGCGTAGGTGTAGGTGCTGAATTCGGCGCACTCCAGTTGATGGTTGCATACGAATTCGGATTGTACAAGGCGACATTCGACAAAAAAGCCTATAGTGGCGATTATAAGCTCCACATGCAGAATAATGGTCTCTCTATAACGCTGGCTTTTATCTTTGGTAAGAAATTCCCAAGATTTGATCCCGAATTTTAATATCGGGGACTTAGCAAGTTATAATATTGATACAGAAAACCTATCGGGTCTCGAAGACTCGGTAGGTTTTATCAAATAGTCATCAAGACCTACCGGGTTTTCGAGACCCAGCAGGTGGGGTGTAAAAAATTTGGGTTTTATCAACAAAGATCATCGTTCCACTTTTTAAACAACTTATTTCTTTTCCCCAAAAGGCTTTCCCCGATATTTTCATTTTTCCACTGTTTAATATCCTCGACCTTTA
>JAVBSH010000094.1:0-6538 GCA_031547085.1 Bacteroidales bacterium | reverse complement strand
AATTCAAAGAACGGATAATGTCATTTTATAAAGATATCGGGCAATATGCCGATGAGTTGAGGGAACGAATCAATTTTAATTTCCAAACCTTCGAGGAGGTGACAACTTAAAATCCGAAAACCACTTTCACTTTAGTATAACATAACAGTAGGTTGATTTTTTTGATCAGGATTCTTGTGGCCTAACCTGAATTATTCACATCAAAATGATCACCACCGACCCAATAATCATAATTACTGAGCCTGCTAATTTCTTCCGGATGTTCGTTTCACGGAAAATCCGGTAGCCAAATACTATGCTGACAATCGTAGACAGCTGAAACAATGACAATGCATAACTTACCGGCATACGGTCAAATACAAAATTAGTAGAAAACTGCATCGTGCCGATACATACCACCAGGTAAAGATATTTTTTCATACCCGGAACAGTAATTTTTCCCATTTCATCACGAACTTTCACTCCAAAAACAAACAGGAAAACAAACGAAAACAAACACCCGAACCAGCACCACGTGGCCAACGACATCAGTGGGGAAGAAACCAAAATAACCTTTTTTACGAAAATAGCCTCAATAGCCGTGAGTACCATCGCCGCAATGCGGTATTGTATTTCTTTACGGCGGAATAAGGCCCAGGTGAAACGTTCATCAGTGGTATCCAACACAAAATAGCTTCCGGAAATGATCAGGGCAATTCCAAGCAGCCCCCATAAACCGGGGATTTCGCCGAGCATAAAAATACCGAAGATCATACCGACCACCGATTTGTAGGAGTTGATGGGGCCAAGTACGGATAAGTCGCCTTTTTGTAACGCCTTTACCATGCAACCATTGCCCAATGCCCCAAAAATACCGCCAATGACAGAATACAACCAAAAATCGAACGGTAACCGGTTGTGGAGGATCATCGGTAGTAGCGCCAGCGATGCTACACTAAGCATCAAATAAGTAAGAAAGTTAATCATCAGCGGATGATGATTGCGTGCCGTCAATTGTTTTTGAAAGACATTGCCCAGCGGGATGGAAAAGATGCGGAGCAGGACAGCGAGCGAGGTCAGGATCATGTGTTATTACGGGATCATGTTCAAAGCTACCAAGTGGATATTTGATATTTGAATAGTTTTCATACCAATGCACTACAATTTTTTACAAAAATAGGTATAATATCAATTTATGATAACAAAAAACACGGGCAATAGTTAGTGCGTACATCAATCTGTCGGTTATAAAAAAAGAGGCTACGATCATACGCACCTCCTCTCTCTCATTTCTAACAAGGGTTATTTATTTTCCGTAAGCTTGATCAAAATCTTCATTGAGGTCAGCCAAATCATAAAAATTGGCATTGTTGATGTTCAAGGTTTTCAGGCTGGTTGATGCATTGTTGTCGCTGATGCTAAAAATAACATCATTGTAATCGCCCTCTCCGCCCAAAAGTGTCGCATAATCTTCAAAAGCAACCACAATGTTATCACAAGAGGCCTTCAAAATCATTTGTGCTTGTTCCAAGTTAAGAAATCCGTCTTTCAATGTAGTATACCTTACTGTCCATCCGGTAAAGATAGGGACCTTACCATTAATGACCACAGTTTCGGGTACAATATAAAATCCTATTTTTGTGCCATTTACAAATTTATAACCATCTCCTCCCAAGCGGACAAATACATCTTTTTCTTCATTTTTACTGTGGGTGAAAATAATGTTGGTAAAAAAGCCGTCCTTTACTATTTGCTTCTGGATTTCGCTTTCTGTCATTCCATCCTTATATAGGAACCAACCCACCGTATTGTTCTTTTTGGAATCGGTATATCTCAACTTGGCATATAATGCAGTAGAGTTTTCTACCGGAAGATATCCCGTATTGTATTGGCTGGTGAATAATGGTTTATATACCTTTTTCTTGTCGATGTTCTTATATTTTAGGTTGCTTTCCAGCGAACGGAGTTCGTCATCGGCAGCCACGCAAGTTTCGCAGGTTTTACCCAGAAAAAACACGAAAGGCTCGGAATCAGTGGTAAAAGGCTTGATATTATTGGTAACACGGCTTTCGAGATTATCGCCTACCACAAAAACCAGGTCGTTGAAATCGTCATCGCTTTTGCCACTGTAATTGGAGTTCAGGTCCTCGAAAGCAATGACCATGTCGCCGCAAGCGCTTTGGCCAACAATGTGCGATACGATTTCGTTTTTATTCACTTCCCAGTCGGTGGCAATAAAGTAAGGGCGGCCAGTTTCATCCTCCGTTATATTAGGTAATGTGGTTATAGAATGATCATCAGTTGTAGCCCCATGACCCGAATTCGGCATGATGCAAAAACCGATGACCGTACCTTCTCCGAACATTGCACCATTTTCAGCAGTCAGCTTGAAGGTTGTACCAAAAGGCAACCCCTTGGTCTGGTCATAAATAATATTCTTAAAGGTAAGTCCGTCAGTAGGATTAGAAGCATACAAACTGCTTAATATTTCATCTTCTTCGATTCCGGCATTCGAGTCGTAATAATAATATCCCAATACATTATTAAAATCTGCTACTTCGCCTACAAAAGTGACATATACAAAAGACTCTTTTTCAACGATAAACCCTTTTGGAACAATGACATTCTTTTCTATATTTCCGTCTTTATAAATAAGTTCCGGCATCCTCGTTCTTAAATTGTTACCTTCTACAAGGAAATCCAACGATCCGCCCAACCAGTCGGCTGTTGTCCCAAAATTTCTTTCGTCGGAAGTAGTTACCTCAACTGCGTATTTTACCGTCCCTTTCTCTTCGGTGTCGGAAGGGGTGTTGTCCTTTTGACAACTTACCAAAAGACATGTTCCTGCGAAGAAGCATGCTGCTGTTTTAATAATATTTGTCTTCATCATATGAATGGTTTTAAATTAGGTTTTAACTTTGTATCAAAAATAAGAATTTTGTTTTATGGAAAAATAACATTTTGACAAAAGTGGTATTCTCTTTGACGAAAGGCTTATTTTCATTGACGAATGGATAATTTCATTTCATTATTGCATGGAATGTACACGGTTTTACATAGTCAATGTTCTGTAATGGTCGTTTTATAAGCTACAAACAATTCGAAATCGACCAGGATACCGGATATGATTAGGAGTACAAGTGCATGACATTTTGTATGGCAAGTATCCTATTAATCTCAAAGACCTGTTATCTGGATAATACCTATCAGGTCTTATTCGATAAGATCTTACGCTAAGTTTAACCCACTTGACCGGAGGACGGGCAGGAAACCTGATAGGTAGGTCGCTTTTGCAATTTACGTAGATACCTGAAAATCCGGAAATAACTTTTCTTTTTGGTATTGCTACTTCCGCCATCATTCTGCCGGCGGGACAATCGGGTCCTCCTTATCCGTATCTTTGCCGTTCTTGCGGCGGGTGGCGCGGGCTTTGAGCTGTGTCCGGTAATAATTGTTCAACTGGTTGATTTCGTTTACCAAACCGGTATAGTCAATATCCTCATGTTCGAAAGCACAGTATTGTATCGCATCGAAAAATTGCCCCAACGCCTTGTTGCACTCCCTGCGCAGGACGGGTATATCGATATGTTCCGTTACGCTCTTGTCTGCAATAATTTCGCGGAAAAGCGCCTCGTATTCCCTGTTGGCATCGAACATCCGAGCCACAATATCTTGCAAGTTAAGCGCCGTGATGGCTGCTTGTATTTCCTGCCCGGCAACAATATCCTTTTCGAGGTTATTCAGCCGCTCGGTTTCGGTGCTGAGGCCGTCGCCAGCTATTGTCTGGGTCTTGTGGTTGTCTAACAATTCATTGAGCAGTGCACAGTAGGGTTTGACCTGTGGCAGTTCTACATCGACCTGGGCTTTCACTACTCCCCGGAATGCTTTCACCAATGTGTCGCGCTCACTGTCGAGCAGGCCGGCCGCTTCAATCTTCTTATTCTTGCGGATATATACCTTCATGGCCTGCAATCTGGGCCTGAAACTACTGAGGATACCGAAACTCCTGCCGAGTTTCATTCCCTGCATGTCGTACTTTTCGGCGATGCTGATGGTTCGTTCCGCTGCCAGCGGGTACTCGTTGTTGTGCAGGTTGGCGTAGTGCGGGCGTGCAATTTTTGTTTTCATACCAGTAACATTTAAAGATTTTAAAAATAGGTTTATTATTGTATGGATATTTACAACATAAATTACGATAAATGATGTGATACAGGTTCTCAAAGTAATAAACGGAAAAAGTATTCACATAGTGTGGAAATGCTAAAAAAATAAAAATAATTTTCCACAAGCGGTGAAAGTACTAAAAAACAAAAATAACGTCTTTCACAACCTGTGAAACCTGCCGAAAAAGAAAAAAGGTGTTTTCACACGTTGTGAAATCACCTAAAAAAAGAAAAATACTGTTTCACAAGGTGTGAAAGTCGTTTTAAGAATAAAATAGTGTTTTCACATGTTGTGGCTGTGGATAATTGTAAAAGAGGTTATTTAAATCTTAGTAAATGAAAGTTAAATTTGACAGTTGACATATATTTACTGTGTATCAGGATTATTTGTGAAGAATCACAACTAATACTATAACACACTCATAATGATTTATTAGTATAAATAACACAAAATTACACCATGTGAAGTATTTTCGTTCATCAAATAAAAATACATGTTCGTCAAAAAGAAATAAAAACGATATTGATTAATATTAGTTTTGAGGCCTTAAAACATTTTTATTTATCAAATTTAATTTAGTGTTACGATGAGGACAAGTTTATTTAAAGCAATGACGTTGGCATTTTCCGGAGCATGTATTGTGGCCGGTTGCCAGAAAGATCCTTCGCCAGTATCCGGCGAAGCGGGAAATTGTACTGTAAAGTATGCCGAAGAGGTGAGAACCGGGGATAACCGGGTTTGGGATGAAGACAGGTGGATGACCTCCACTGGGGTTTTGTCTTTTTTGGAAGAGTTGAAAGACCAGAGGGGTAGCGTGTATGTACAAAATGTTCCTACCGGTATCGAAGTAATTGGTGAAACATTTGTTTATGTGACATTTATTGGAGAAGTTGCTGATTTCAACAACGTATTGGGTTATTATTATTACGATAAAAAAGATCTTCCTGCTGGAGAAGAGGCTGCAAAGGAATTTATCTTGGACAGGATATATAAAAGAAACCAGGATAAGTCGCTTGAATTTAGAAATGTGATTTTCAATAATACCAAAAACGGGATTAGCTTGGGAACCACATTCTGCCTGAAGACAGATGATAATAAAAAGTTTACAAAAGGTACTGTGATCGGTTTTTACCTGTTGCCCAACGGCGGTGTTGACGAAAACTCTTTTGTACCCCAGATTGACGATTCCGGCACACCTTATGTAATTACCACCAATCCGGCATTGAATATGAACAAGGATAATCTGGAAGGATTGGTTTCGCATATCATGGGAAAAAGCGCCTGCAGTGACTTGGTAGTATCTTTCGAAGACTTATCATCCATCTATGGCGGAAAATCAGACTGGGATTATAACGACCTGGCTTTTGTTGTTGGCGATAACCTCGACACAAGATATACATGTAACCTTACATATTTTACAAACCCTTCCAAACCGTTTGATCTTGATGATGCCGAATTGTTTGGCGATCCGAATTATTGCATGCGTTGTAATGATGATGAAAGGTATAAATATATGCTCGAAGAAGTTTTTGTAGAGTCAAGAGATCTTACAAAATACGACCAGTATGCACCATTATTTCATACGGTGCCACAAATACCTGAAAAAGGTAAAATAACGATTAAAACAAATGCCGAAGGGGTAACATCCACTGATTTGTATGCCTATTTTGAACATGTTGGCGCGACATACTATAATACCATAGGGTGGTATAAGATAGTAAAAGGATACGAGGAAGATGCCGATTATATTAAAAAATCAGTAACTAATGTAAATGGAACGATTAAAGCTGCCAATATTATTTATACCGACGTTCAAAATACTAATATTCCTGTAAAAGAATTGAAAAAGATAGGTACATTTAATGTCGGTGACGAAATTGGTTTCTTTATCATTCCAAGGAATAAAAAAGATCAATCGAAAGATTTTACGACAAATCTTGCAGCAGAAGTCCGGTTTACTACAGTAAAACCCAGCAGCGGTCTGGAACAACGGCAATCTCAAATAATCTTAAGTGGTATTTGCAATTCCCTTATGGTTGGGTTTGAAGATATTTCGAAAAAATCCGATTCCGACAGGGATTATAATGATGTAATCTTTAGTATTACTGACAATAAAGAAACATTGCGAATATCAACCATCGAAACCTCAAATTTTTACACTTTGAAAGAATTGATGGACGATTTGAAAGCAAGGCCAATTAAATAATAAAAATGGGTTCATAATTATGAAGGAGGCTGTCCTTGGCAGCCTCCTTTTTTGTGTGCCGTGCATGATTGATCAACTTGGTGGTGCAAGTCCACTACGGAGGTAGATAGCGACCAACCGTTAGCCGCAGGCAATGGTGTTCATCGTGAGGTGGAATCAGAAAGAAGCCGTGGGCAAAATCCCGGTCTG
>JAVBSH010000232.1:0-18037 GCA_031547085.1 Bacteroidales bacterium | reverse complement strand
TGAGACGGGCAAACTACCCTTTTCTAATGGATTGCTACCGTAAAATTGTATCGTAAGTAAGGAACCGCCTTGGTACCGAACGGTATGCCGGGTGGTGTGAGAGGTCGAAACGGGAATTAATCCCGTTTCTCCTACTCGATTACAGGAAAGAACATGTGACGACCTGTGTTTGAATAGAAAATGGTTGTCTGAACTGTTCGGTGAGCCCGTCCGGACTCACCGAACAGTTAACCTGTTTTCTACCATGCGGGTGGTATATTGTTGCAGGAAAGCTTTTGCTTTGGGTTCCAAAATCCCAATCACTTCAGGATGGGAGTCAACCAGGTTTTGTGTTAAAAATTTATCCACATGGAGCTCATATAAACCGGTTGTTTTCTGTCCGTCGAAAATTAACAGGTAATCGTCTGTGATTAGTTGGTAAGTGCCATTAAAATAATTGAAAGCAAAATTATCTTTTGACCTGTTAACATCGAACCCAAAAGCAAGGTAAGGTTGGTCATACCCCAGGTAACCCAGTACGGTGGGCATGATATCGATCTGTTGGATTACGCGACGCTCCGTCTTTCTGAGGCTTCCGCCCGGTTTGTAAAAAATAACCGGTACAGCGAATAGTTCGGGCGCTGTTTTATACTCATCGTGTGTAATTATATTGACATGATCGGCCACCAGCACAAATAAGGTATTATTGAACCAGGGCTGGGTTGCAGCCGTCTCAAAAAAACGTTTCAAAGCATCGTCTGTGTAGCGGATACACCGGTGAATAGGTTCGGGACCATGTTCAAACTCGTTTTCACGGTGTTTCGGAAGTTGATACGGGCCATGCGAAGTCACAGTAAAAAGCGTTGACAAAAAAGGCTGCTTCAAGTTGCTCATTTCCAAAGCCGTGTACTGCAAAAAATCCTCATCCCATATTCCCCATACTCCATCATAATCGGCATCGTTACCATATTCGTTCATGCCAAAATAACGGTGGAACCCGATAATGTTGCTCAACGCATCATACCCCATAGTGCCATTCGGATGTCCGCAGAAAAAAGCTGTCTCATAACCTTTTTCCCTCAACAACACAGGCAATGAACGTGTCTCATTGTTGAAATATCCCGATAATACAAACGGTTCGGGAATGGCCGGTATACTCATCAAAGCCGAAACAGTTGCGTCAATTGACTTTCTTCCGTTTCCATACGAATACATACGGGTAAAACTATGTTTGCTGATAAGGGTGTCCAGGAAAGGCGTATATCCTTTATACTTCCCGTTTTCCAAGTCCTCGTTATAAAAGCCGAAACATTCCCTGCTGAAGCTTTCCAAAATGATGATCATTACATTCATGTTGTTACAGACGACGCCTTCCGCCGGCTCATGTACCGGCGTATAGACCGAATCAAGCTCTGTTTCAGTTTCAAAAAATACCAGCGGGGCAATTTCATCCTTGTCGACACTTTTGTAGACGGTGAAAGGTGTATTTAAGACCAGGGGCACATCAATAGCGGTAGATGCATACGCGCCGGAATGGTTGATATTGAGCGGCCGATCATCGCTAATGCCCCCACGTATCCCGACGACCAAAATTGTAAAGCATACAACCATTCCTAATGTACATGCAGGATAATACGCCCAAGGGTTGCGAATCAAGGTTGACGAACTGTCGGATGGTTTACCATAACATCGGACCATCAATACAATGATGCCAATAAAAAAAAGAACCAAATACCAATTTTCGACAAAAGCGCCGGCAAAAATATTGCCTATCTTTTCATCATTTGAAAATTCTTTGAAGACACTAAGCGTGGTACGCCTCAGGGTATTTCTGAAATATACCGTGTCCATACAGTTCAGCAGTAGAGCGAAACCATTGGTAATAAAATAGATATACTTGCCCACCGCTTGATATGTCAAGTTATAACGTATCCTGAACGGAATTAAAAACATCATCAAATACAACAGGTTGGTGTATATGATGGCAGTAGCGTCAAATCGTAATCCACCGATAAATATGGTAAGTAGCTGACCGAATGCACGTTCATTATATAAATCATGATTGTAAATATAAAATACAAGCCGGCAAAGAGTAAACAACAGGAAAACAATCAATATCCTTTTGAATAATTGAAAATAAAGATTAGTCCAAAGTCGTGTCATTACTTTGTGTGTGTGTGTGAATGGAGCTCTATGTGTGTTATGTTGAATACCTGATAGTTAATCAGGTAAAAATAAAGCAAAAACACTCCCGTAGGAACTACAAGTCCTTGCCGGAAGTGTTTAATCAGGTCAAAATCCGCATGAATCTGTCATATCAGTGTCATCCGCGTTCTATTTCGCAATGATTACATAATAATTCTTCTTGCCTTTCTGTACCAGCATATACTTGCCATTGATAAGTTTGGCTGCGGTAACGTTGGCGTTCAGGTCGGTCACTTTTTCCTTGTTGATGCTCAAGCCTCCGCCTTCTACCATGCGGCGTGCTTCGCCTTTCGAGGGAAAAATAGTAGTTTGGACGCTCAGGAAATCGAGTAAGGGAATGCCTGCTTCGAGGGCTGGCCGTTCCAGTTCGTATTGCGGCACACCTTCGAACACACCCATGAACGTACCTTCGTCCAAAGCAGCCAACGATTCGGCTGTGCCTTGCCCGAACAACATCTGAGAAGCTTCTTCGGCGGCCTGCACGTCAGCAGCCGAATGCACCATCGTGGTCACTTCTTTTGCCAGCGTTTTTTGCAGGATACGCAGGTGTGGCTCGTTGCGTAGCTGTTCGGTAAGTTGCTCGATCTCTTCCCGGGTCAGGCCGGTAAATATCTTGATGTATTTTTCGGCATCGGCATCGCTTACATTCAGCCAGAATTGGTAAAACTTATAAGGCGATGTGCGTTTCGGGTCGAGCCATACGTTACCCGATTCGGTTTTACCGAATTTTCCGCCGTCGGCTTTGGTGATCAGCGGGCAGGTCAGGGCAAATGCTTCGCCCCCGGTAACGCGGCGTATCAGCTCGGTACCGGTAGTGATGTTACCCCATTGGTCGGAGCCACCCATCTGTAGCCGGCAGTTTTTGGTGCGGTAGAGATGCAGGTAATCGTAGCCCTGTACCAACTGGTATGAAAACTCGGTGAACGACATACCTTCACCTTCGCCTGTCAGGCGTTTCTTTACCGAATCCTTACTCATCATGTAATTGACAGTAAGATGCTTCCCAATGTCGCGGATAAAGTCGAGGAAAGTGAAATCCTTCATCCAGTCGTAGTTATTCACCATCTCGGCAGCGTTCGGCGCTTTCGAGTCGAAGTCGAGAAACTTGGATAACTGTTGTTTGATACATGCCTGGTTGTGGCGCAATTCTTCCTCATTCAGCAGGTTGCGTTCCTGCGATTTCATCGACGGATCACCGATCATACCTGTGGCGCCACCCACCAACGATAACGGCTTGTGGCCACAACGTTGGAAATGACGCAGGATCATTACACTCACCAGATGACCAATGTGGAGTGAATCGGCCGTAGGATCAATGCCCACATAAGCCGTCGTCATCTCTTTCTGCAACAATTCTTCGGTTCCCGGCATGATGTCGTGGATCATACCGCGCCATTGCAATTCTTCTACAAAATTCATTATGCTATTTTTGATTCAAAGATTCAATAATTCCAAGATTCAACAATTCCAAAATTTCATCAGAAATTAATGGAATTCTTGAATTTTGGAATCAGAAATTTCTTATTACCCTGCAAGGGTTTCCTACAGCCAAACAATTAGCGGGGATTGATTTGGCAACCACGCTTCCCGCCCCAATAGTGGTGTCGGCGCCGATGGTAACACCCGGCAGGATGATCGAACCACCTCCGATCCATACATTACTACCAATGGTGACGGGGGCTGTGAGCGCTTTCCAGAAAGGAAATCCATTACCCTCCTTATGCGAAAGCCGTTCGGATGCCTTTACCGGATGGGAAACCGCATAAATTTGTACAGCTGGCCCAATGCCTGTATTATCGCCAATAGTGATGCGGTTGCAATCGAGAAACACGCAGTTCATATTGACTTCGCAATTATTCCCGAAATGGATATTTTCGCCATAATCCACAAAAAATGGTGGTGCAATCCATACGTTTTGACCGCGCGAACCAAGCAACCCATCAAGAATATTATCTAATAATGCACGATCGACGGTGGCAGCGTTGTTATATTGCTGCATCAATTGCCTGGCAAGCTGCCAACGGGCTAAAAGTTCAGGATCACCGGCGTCGTAAAGTTCGCCGGCAAGCATTTTATCCTTTTCGGTTTTCATGACGTTGACGAGTGACAGGTGACGAGTGACAAAATTTGATCTCGTCACCTGTCACCCGTAACTGTTAGGATTTTACCCTTTCGGAATATTCGCGTGTACGGGTGTCGACCTTGATTTTTTCGCCTTGCTCAATGAACAGGGGTACACCAATAACAGCTCCTGTTTCAAGCGTAGCTTGCTTCAACGATGAAGTGGAAGCAGTATCGCCACGCATACCAGGCTCAGTATAGGTTATTTCCAATTCCACAAAAGGAGGTAATTCGCAGGATAACACACGTTCTTCGTCGGCCAGGAACATCATTTCCACGTATTGCCCTTCTTTCATCAAATCCGGATTATCCACCAGGTCGGCTTGAAGATCGATCTGGTCGAAAGTCTCATTGTGCATGAAATGATAGCCGAGATCGTCCTTATATAAGAATTGATACGGACGACGCTCAACGCGGATTTCGTTTACTTTCTCGCCGGCATTGAAGGTGTTTTCCAATACACGGCCGTTTTCGAGGTTACGGAGTTTGGTTTTTACAAATGCACCGCCTTTGCCGGGTTTCACATGCTGAAACCAAATGATGGCACAGGGCTTGTCATTGTACTGAATACACATCCCGTTTCTGAAGTCTGCTGTAGAAGCCATTTACTATCTTATGTTTATTTACAAATAAATTTAAAAATCGATGCAAAAGTAAATAAATGAGCGCAAACGACAAAACGGAAATAGAAGTACACCTTATTTGAAGTAATAACGAAGACCAATACCCAGACTGATCTGCCCAAGCCCCTCACCTTCATCTATGTCAAGCGATTGGATCGATTTTACGCCATTATTATCGTAATGAAACTCAGTAATCAATCCTGAGGTCACCAGCATATTGATACCTATACCCAAATGTGGTATGATTTTATATTCAAGGCCAACGCCTGTCTGGAAACCAACCGATGCCCCGTTAAAGTTAATATATTCATTTGCAAAAGTCATTTTTTCCCTGTAGCCGATATATCCCAAGCCCACATTTGCATCAAACACCCACAAATCATGTCCAAATGGCAACCTGAATACAAGGGCCGGACCAATGTAGGTAATTTGATCTTTGGTATACATATCTCCCTTTTTCCCGGAAATAGAATTAAGGACCATGTCGCTGTGCGATGCCCGGTATTGGTAAAAAGCGATCCTGAAACCGAGCATATCCCTGAAAAAATAGTCAAAAGAACCATTCCAGGCAAATCCTGATTTGAGGTGCTCGACATATTCGAGTAAAGCTCCGGAAAGTTGGTCACTCGTCTCTGCTGTACGCCAGCCGTAACCGGCATCTAATTTCAGCACCGCCCGTGGCAACTGTCTTTTGGATTGATAGTCTTTCCACTGGACAAGTTCAGCCCGTTGAGGCCTGACGACCAACACCGAATCATTGGTTTGAGCATTTAATACGGTTAAGTTGATCAACGGTAGACACAAGAGCACCATCATACAAATCAAGGAAGATTGCCGTAGAAAATTGTTTTTCATAGTTTTACAATTTTAATGTGTATTACAAATATACAATAGTTTTTCATTTAATTTTGCAATTTTTATAATTATTCATGAATCAATTGAGCCGGATTTCCGATACCCCAGACCAGTTTTATATGCGCCGTTGCCTTGAGTTGGCAACCTCGGCCGCAGGATATACCGCTCCAAATCCAATGGTGGGTGCGGTGGTTGTTTGTGACGATCGTATCATTGGCGAAGGATTTCATCGACATTACGGCGAATCCCATGCCGAAGTAAACGCCATTCGTTCGGTGCGCGATACCGGACTTTTGGAACGCTCTACGCTTTATGTCAATCTGGAGCCCTGTTCGCATTACGGTAAAACGCCTCCTTGTGCCGACCTGATCATTGCCAGTCGCATCCCGCATGTGGTTGTCGGGAGTTTTGATCCGAATCCGCTGGTGGCCGGGCGAGGTATTGCAAAACTGCGTGCTGCCGGGTGTATGGTGACTGAACATATACTGGAAACAGAATGTGACCGCTTGAATATCCGTTTCATGACTTTCCAGCGTAAACGCCGTCCGTATGTGGTACTCAAGTGGGCGCAGACAACCGACGGGTTTATCGACGTGATACGCGACCGGGATACCGTAGGGCGGCCGATATGGATTACTGGATGGTATGAACAGACGTTGGTACACAAATGGCGCTCGGAAGAACAGGCGGTAATGGTAGGTACTAATACGGCCGTGGTGGATAATCCGATGTTGAACGTCCGGAAGTGGAGCGGGCATCAGCCGTTGCGGATTGTATTAGACCGGCATTTAAGATTACCACGCTCACTGCACCTGTTCGACGGAAGCCAGCCGACGCTGGTTTTTACAGAAAAACAACAGCCGGATACACCGCAAACCACGTATGTAAACGTACTGTTCGACAAGCAACTTCCCCAACATATTCTCGACGTATTGTATCACCGTAATATCACTTCCGTATTCATCGAAGGCGGTACACAGTTGTTGCAAACATTCATTGACGCCGGGCTTTGGGATGAGATTCGTACCTTTACGGGAAAAGTTTGTTTCGGTGATGGAGTAAAAGCTCCTGTGATACCGATGATGCCTGCTAAGGAATATCCTTGCGGGGACAGTTTGTTACGGATGATTGAAAATATCAACTTGTAGACAACCGGAATTTATCATACTTTTGCAAAATATATCGTTAAAATGATTTCCAAAAACTTTTTGGAAATCATTTTCATATATATACAGACGTGAAATTGGTTTTCAGGTCGTTTAGGTACATTCTTAAATTAGCGCCGTTGAGCGGCAATTGTATTGCCGCTCCTTGTCTTTGTTGAATTTCAAATTCGACTATATTGAGCGGCGGCATTGCAAATGCCGCCGAACGCAACTTCGGAAAATCCGAAAACCATTTTCACTTTAGTATACATATATGTATCAATTAAATCCGTCGTTCAAAACAATTTTGTTTTGTCCTTCATCAAAGTCACCCGACAGGAATAAATCTCTCATGAAAAATATCTTTTTTTTATTGATATTGGTATTGTTTGCCGGAACAGTTTCCGGTAAAGGCCCCAGGGATTTTCCTCCTGCCGATCTCATACATCCGGTAGACGATCCGTTCGATAATTTACATTCATCGTGGGTCGATTCGGTATTCAACAGCCTTACCCCTGATCAGCGCATCGGGCAATTATTTTTTGCGGCGGCATATTCCAATCTCGGCAAGAAGCATGTGGATGCCATCACCGAGTACATTGATAAATATAAGATCGGCGGTCTCATTTTCTTTCAGGGAGGTCCCAAACGACAGGTATTACTGACAAACCAATACCAGGCTATATCGAAAACACCCCTGCTTATTGCGATGGATGCCGAATGGGGTTTGGGTATGCGTTTGGACAGTTGTGTCTCCTTTCCGCGCCAGATGACCTTGGGTGCAGTCGGCAATACGGAACTGATTTACCAGATGGGGTACGAAATAGGCCTGCAATGCCGCAGGATGGGTGTACACCTGAACTTTGCGCCGGTAGCGGATGTCAATAACAATCCGGCTAACCCTGTGATCGGCACACGCTCTTTCGGCGAAAACGCCCGCGATGTGGCACGGCGGGATGTCATGTATATGGCTGGCATGCAGCGTCAAAATATCCTGACTGCTGCCAAGCATTTCCCAGGTCATGGCAACACGTCGGTCGACTCGCATTATACGCTTCCGGTAGTAACTGATTCGTATGATTCGTTGGATTCGCTGGAATGGTTCCCCTACAAGGAAATGATGCAGCATCACCTGACCGGGGTGCTGGCAGCGCATGTCAATGTTCCGGCATTGGATTCGACATCAGGTTTGGCAGCATCACTCTCACACCGTGTGTTGACTGACATCCTGCGCGATTCGCTGAAATTTAAAGGATTGGTATATACCGATGCTTTGAATATGAAAGGTGTTACCAAATATTTTAAACCGGGGGAATTGGAGGTACAGGCTTTGAAAGCAGGTGCCGATGTACTGCTGATGCCTGTCGATATTCCCAAGGCAATTGCTACTATTAAGGCTGCTATTGATAGTGGCCGCATCAATAAAGAGCAAATTGAAATGTCGTGTCGCAGGATACTGGCTGCCAAAGAATGGGCCGGGCTGGATAAATACCATCCGGTAGATACAACCAAACTGCTTCCATATCTCAATAGTCCCGAAACTGACTTGCTGAACCGGCAATTGGTGGAGGCATCGCTGACAGTAGTACAAAACCGCAACAATATTCTACCTCTTAGGGATTTAGATAAGGAAAAAACGGCAATTCTGATTACCGGGATTTCGCAACCCAATAATTTCCTGCGGACGCTTAACCTGTATCAGGAAAACGATTATTTTTTTCTTGATAAAAGTACGCCTGCTTCAAAAGAAAATGCCCTGTTTGAAACGCTAAAGACATATTCGCGGGTGATTGTGGGTATACACAATACCAGCTCCATTCCCGGAAAGGGATATGGTATCCTTCCCAATGTTGCATCTTTTGTCGACCGGCTTACGTCATCGACCAATGTGACGCTTTGCCTGTTTGCTCCCCCTTATGCACTTTCCGAATTCAAAAACAGGGATAAGATGGCGGCCATAGTGGTAAGTTATCAGGAAACGCCTTTGGTACAAGATTACACAGCGCAGTTGCTCTATGGTGCCGTTGCAGGTAAAGGTGCCCTGCCTGTTTCTGTCGATTCTGCATATTATTACCGGCAAGGTTTGCAAACAACCGGTAACCTGCGGTTAAAATACTCGATTCCCGAAGAAGTGGGAATTCAGTCTTACCAGTTATCGCCAATCGATACCATGATCCAAAATGCCATCAAGGCGCATGCTATGCCGGGTTGCCAAGTGTTGGCTGCCCGTAACGGGGTTGTCTTCTTTAAAAAGGAATATGGACAGACGCGTTACGATAGCGCGGCAGAACCGGTAGATCCGCGTCATATCTACGATCTCGCATCGGTAACCAAAGTCAGTGCCACCTTACCCTCGGTGATGTTGTTGTATGATCGCGGACAGGTCAAGCTGCGCGACAAACTGGTAGCATACCTTCCATATCTGGATGGTAGTGATAAGGAACGTATCACCATGATCGACCTCCTGACACACCAGGCGGGCTTGCAACCTTTCGTTGGCTTTTACCTTCGAACAATGGCACCAACGGATAGTACCAAACGGTTACTTTCCGGATCACCCGGACCACTCTACACCATCAAGTTGGGGCCAGGTACTTATCTCAACAACCAGACACATTTCAAATACGGTTATTATGCAGCATCTGAGGATGGAAAGCATCCCTTACAGGTGGCCGGCGATATGTTTGTATTGGGATCGTACCGCGACACCATCTTCAATGGCATCAGGAATTTGAAGTTATTGACTAAGAAGCAGTATAAATACAGCGATTTGGGATTTATCCTGCTGACTAAAGTTGTAGAACAAAAGGGCGAGCAACCTTTGGATGAATTTGTGATGAGGCATTTCTACAGCCGGTTGGGTGCGTCTACATTAGGATATCATCCGTTGAAGCATTTTCAGCAGGGACGGATTGTGCCGACATCGAATGATACTATTTTCCGTCACCAGTGGCTACAAGGTTACGTGCACGACGAAAATGCAGCATTAATGGGTGGTGTTAGCGGGCATGCCGGTTTGTTCGGCAATTCCAACGATTTGGCCAAACTGATGCAGATGTATCTGAATATGGGGATGTATGGTGGTGAAAGATACATTGATAAAGAAACATTGGAAGATTTTACCGCAGCACCTTTCGGTAAACAAGGTAACCGACGTGGTATCGGGTTCGATAAACCCGAATTAACCCCGAGTCCTGACAATCCAATGAGCCGGTGCGCTTCGAAAAAAAGTTTCGGACATACCGGTTTTACAGGGACTATGGTGTGGATGGATCCCGGAAACGGTTTGATGTATGTGTTCCTATCCAACAGGGTGTGCCCGGATGCGACCAACAACAAGTTAAGTTCCTTGAATCTAAGATCGAGGATATATGAAGTTTTCACCAAGGCGATAAATGTAGAAAATTGATTGAACTGTTGTTTGTATTGAATGTTTTATATCCAAATGACTCCAGTCCCTTTCTGTTTGGGATAGGGAAGTAACTTCAAAATCTGACAGACATGAGTTTCTTTGCAATGGCTTTCATCATTATTGCGCTCGACGCCGTGACAACATGGGGGATTAAGAAAACATTCCCCCGTTTTAGCATTCGTCATAAGCGGGGTATCCGGACCGCATTCCTGATCCAGGTGGTTGTTGCGTTATTAATCGTGCTTGGCGGGTATTTTCTGAAAGATCAAGTGCGTAACTACCGGATGTTTGCCATTTACTACTACCTGTTTGGATTTATGCTGGCGATTTACCTCCCGAAAGGGTTATTCATCGTGTTTTTGATTGTGGACAAGCTGATGTCGGCCCTCAAACGACGCAAACGGCGTAAACGGAACCTGTATCCCCGCGAATCCCGTCATATTCTTGCCAAATGCGGCCTTGTAGTGTCCTTGTTTTTTACCGGGCTTATCGCCTGGGGCATTTTGTTCGGACGCTACGATTATACGATTGAACCTGTTGAAATCGTTTTTGACAACCTTCCCCCAGCTTTTGATGGATATAAGATTGCGCAGATTTCCGATGTCCATGCAGGAAGTTATGCCGGTGCTGTCAAACATTTCGGGAAGGCTGCAGATATGGTCAATGCACAAAATCCAGACCTGATCGTGTTTACAGGCGATATGGTCAATAATTTTGCCGATGAAGCTTATCCGTTGGTACCCATATTTTCGAAACTCGAAGCCAAGGATGGAAAGTATGCCATTCTGGGTAATCACGACTATGGTGGGTATTACAAATGGAAAACATCTGCCGATTCGGTGTCCAATCATGCTGATCTTGAACGCTACATCGGCATGATGGGGTTTGTTTTACTGAACAACCAGTCAGTGGTGATCAGCCGCGACAGCCTCAACCGGATTGCCCTGATAGGAGTCGAGAACTGGGGTATGCAGGAAAGATATCCCAAGCGGGCGGATCTTGAGGCTGCCATACAACCGGTGGCAGGCATACCGTTCAAGTTACTATTGTCACACGATCCCACACACTGGGAGGAAAAAGTAAAAGGGGAAACCGACATTGCGCTTACCTTGGCAGGACATACGCATGGCATGCAGATGGGTGTGAAGGTAGGGAAAGAACGTTTCAGCCCGGCCCGTATACGGCACCACTACTGGGCTGGGCTTTACCATGCCGGCAACCAGTACCTGTATGTCAACCGCGGATTGGGTGTTATTGGTTTTCCGGGACGTATCGGTATGTCGCCCGAAATTACGGTGATCACATTAAGAAAAGGAAACTGATTTTATCATTCCCGGCATAAATCTAATAAGCCATTGATCACCGTCAACGGATGCGGCGGGTTTCCCGGAATGTACAGGTCAATATGGTGTTGCCCTATAAAACTGCGATTGATCGCCGGACTACCGGCAAAAGAACCGCCACTAATCGCATCGAATCCAGCCAGGACAATGATTTTTGGTTCAGGCACAGCATCGTAACAAATTTGAAGCGCAGCTGACATGTTTTCACTGATCGGGCCTGTGATAACGATTCCATCGGCATGGCGCGGCGATGCAACAAATTCAATGCCGAAACGCCCCATGTCGAAATTCACATTTGAACAGGCATTTAACTCAAGTTCTGTAGTGTTGTCGCCTCCTGCCGATACCTGCCGTAATTTTAACGATTTGTTGAACAGTTTACGAATAGGAGGACGTACCAATGCCGGATTAATGACAATAGGAACATCAAGTCCTTCGGTAACGATCAACTTCGCAGGATCGTTGGTTGCCAACTTGTAATCATTGGTAAATTTTATCTTTTCGGGAAAGGCACGGGCACACAATCCACAAAAATTACAATTGGCCAGGTTGATGCGTACCGGCGAAACTTCAATGGCAGCTAAAGGACAGAAATCCTTGAATACTGACTCATCCACCGGTTTACTGGTAATCACCGGACGTCCCCTGAAATTTTGATGGAGATGGACATCCGTAACGTCGGGGATATATTGTTTACCTTGCCGGTGTAATATTTTTAGCTGGTCTAACATTGGCTATACGTTTGCTGCTACGGGTTGTTCACCGAATTTCTTCAAAATAGCCTTGTTGATTTTCTTTACTAATGAAGGCCCTTCGTAAATAAACCCTGAATACACCTGTACGAGCGTTGCACCGGCATTGATCATATTGATGGCATCTTCGGCCGACATAATTCCGCCCACCCCGATTACAGGTAGTTTACCCTTGGTCCGCTGGCGGATGTAATTCACTGTTTCGAGCGCCTTCCAAGTTAATGGCTTACCGCTCATACCGCCTTTGCCGATCCGTTCCACCTGTGTCTTATCAATGGTCAGGTCATTTCGCTTGGTAGTAGTATTAATGGCCACAATACCATCCACACCCATCTTTTCCACTATTTCGAGTATCTCGTCAAGATGCACGAAGCTTATATCAGGCGAAATCTTCACCAACACGGGTTTACGTTGTTCCTGCCGGTCGCGTTCGGTCAGCACTGCCGTCAGTATGGCCGACAATGAATTAATGTTTTGCAGTTCGCTCAGGTTAGCCACGTTCGGGCAGCTTACATTCACAGTGAAATAATCCACGTAAGGGTATAGTTTCTGGAAACATTTTAAATAGTCAGCCGGAGCGTCGTCGTTGGAGGTGGCTGTATTCTTACCGATGTTCCCACCAATGATGATGTCGGGGCGCTTGCTTTTGAGTTGTTCCACAGCGGCTTCCACGCCCTTATTGTTGAATCCCATGCGGTTTACCAATGCTCCGTCCTGTACGATCCGGAATAAGCGCGGCTTGGGATTTCCTGGTTGACCTTTAGGAGTTACTGTTCCTATTTCGATAAACGAAAAGCCTAAAGTGGAAAACGCTTGATACAGTTTTGCATTTTTATCGAACCCAGCAGCCAATCCAACAGGATTTGAAAATTTCAGGCCGCAGAATTCGCGCTCCAATGCAGGATGTTTTATACTAAACATACCACGGATAAAAACCCGCAATGGCGGTATGACATATGCAAAACGCATCAACCCCGCCACAAGCCCGTGCATTGCCTCAGGCGGAAACAAGAAAAAGAGAGGACGAAAAAAATGATACATAATGACAAATTTAGAAGCCTCACCCCCCGTCCCCCTCTCCTAAAGAGAGGGGGCGATGTGCTACTCACATCTGTAAAAAGACCATCGCTAAGATTTGCTTGATACGCATGTGGATAGCACGGACTCCCTCCCCTTGGGGGAGGGTTGGGGTGGGGCTTTTACCCTAACAACTGTTTTACTTTTGCCGAAATGGCTTTACCATCCGCTTTACCTGACAATTCTTTAGTGGCAACACCCATTACTTTGCCCATGTCCGAAGGCGCTTTGGCACCTATCCGTTCGATGATCGTTTTCAATGTCGCTTCCAGTTCCGCTTCGCTCATCTGTGCGGGTAGGTACTGTTCAATGAATGAGGCTTCAAGCAACTCCTTGTCGGCAAGATCCTGCCGGTTTTGTTGCTGATAGATATCGGCCGACTCCTTGCGTTGCTTCACCAGCTTTTGTACGATCTTTAATTCGGCTTCGGGCGTCAGTTCACCGGCAATACCGGGTTCGCTACGCGCCAACAGGAATGCTGTCTTGACTGCCCTGAACGCTTCCAGTTTTTCTTTTTCTTTTGCGAGCATCGCTTTTTTGATGTCCTCACTAACGGTATCAAATAAACTCATATCTATTTTGTTTACAGGTTAATTGTTAAACTTCAAATCAATCACTACCACTTCCGAATGGCCAGCGGTACGGATCGGTGGACCCCATGTTCCCACGCCGCAAGATACGTAAAAATATGATTTTCCCTTCTGCAAAAATCCCCAATCCTGCTCATAAATTTTACGAGTGATGTAATTCAATGGCCACATCTGCCCGTGGTGCGTGTGTCCCGATAATTGCAGATCGACTCCTGCCTGCTCGACTTTTTCGAGTTGGTAAGGCTGGTGGTCGAGCATGATGATGGGCAATTTTTTATCGGTAGAAGTCAGCAAATCGGGAAGTGTTTTGCGTTGTCCTGCAGCCCGATCTTTGCGTCCGACGACATAAAAACTGCTGTCAATTAAAACAGATGAATCCTGTAAAGGCTGTACATGGTGCGATGCGAGGTAATCGAAAGCGATCTTGACTGCATTTGTTTCCTCCCTTTCGCCGATATATTCGTGGTTTCCACTGGCAACAAATGTTCCGTATTTACTTCGTAGCCGATCGAATTCAACACCCATATCTTTCTCGATCACCGGTTCGGGGGTACCGTCGAATGTATCGCCGGCAAGCAGGATAATGTCGGCATTTTGCTCGTTCAGCACATTTACGATCCGGCTCAGAGACTTGCGTCCGGTGACGTGTCCCAAGTGGATGTCGCTGATCATGGCCACACGTAGTTTGTCCAAATGCCCGGCCTGTTTATCGACAGGTAATTCCAAATGAGTTACTTGCGGATAACGTGCGTTCCGATAGCCGAATCCCAGGATGGTGGTAAATACTAAACAAGCCACCCCAAACAACACCAATTTGCTGAGTTGATAATGCTGGTAAATAAAATCCGGACGGATGTTGCCAACCCAACCAATTATCCGTAGAATGTCGAGTGCAAGCAGAAAGAGAAAACCATACAACATGATGGCAATCCAGAATGAACCAACCATGAAATACACATCCAACCATCCACCTGAGACGCCTCTCATGGCCAGGACTTGCGAAACGATAAATGATAAGGCTACGATCCAAAAAATTACGGCAAACCATACGCGCTGCCGTCCCATGATTTCGAGCGATTGCCATCCGCGGACAAACAAATAAATATTTCCTATCGTGTAGATGCTTAGTACAATGAGGAAAAACATAAGAAAAGAGGCCTTCATGATGAATAATTTTCGTTTTCCTCACGAATTTCGTGCCAAAAATGATCGCGTAAAACGAATGAGGTTATCAGAATCTACCTGTCGGAATTTTTATTACCTTTGCAGTCGATTGGTTTGCATGCGACCGTCCGGTCGATGCAATAAAAAAGGGAACCGGGTGGAAATCCCGGACAGTACCCGCTGCTGTAAGTCCTGTTATCATGTTGCAAACATCACACCCAGCCACTGGAATATATCGTTCCGGGAAGGCGTTTGCAGACAGGGACAAGTCAGAAGACCTGCCAATGATTGCCATTAACCCAAGTGCTTCCGGGGAAGAAGTGTTGGGAAACGGAATATTTCTTTCGTTTTAGTTTTGTTTTTATATCCGGGATCGTAAGACTTCCGGTTGTTTGATCGTTTCATTTAAATTTTATACATGATGTTGTCGCGTTTTAATTTTATCTTATTTCTGGCAATTGCTTTGCCGTGTGTTTTTATCTCGTGTAATAAGGACGATGATGAAGAGCCTTATGATGTGAATGTTGATTTCCAGAATGTCAATATTCCGAATGGGAAATATAACAATAATTCAGGAGACGCCGGTTTATTTAGGGAAGGGATTGTTTCTCTTCAAAATAACTATATTGTAGAGGAAGATTATTCTTTATGGTATGGATTTGCCTATTCGCAGATGCATGATGTGAAAACATCCGATTATACCACTAATGAATTTAGTGCTTATGTTTTTAATGATCCACAGGAAAATAAATTTATGGTGGGATACGTCAGCACTTGGAATGCTCCATCTATTACGATTACTTTTAGCCAACCTGTAAAAGACTTATCTTTTGATGTGGCAAATACTACAATAACTGCTTTATCTATGAAAGAGGGAGATGCTTATGGTGGTAAAAAATTCACTGATTCCGACTGGTTTAAACTATTGGTGCAGTTTTATGATGCAAGTGGTGATCCTTTGTTTGTAGACGACAATGACAATCCAGTTCCCCAGGAAATTCCATTGGCACAAGGCACCCAAATATTGAATTCATGGATACAATATACGACAACAGGAGGACCTGTATCAAAAGTCGATTTTTTGCTTATCTCAACCGATAATGATCCTACATTCGGTATGAGAACCCCCGCCTATTTCTGTATCGACAATATTAAAGCCCGTACCATTAGATAAACCCAAAGACCTACCAGGTTTTAAAAACCTGGTAGGTCTCGGAAACGTCACCTTCATGCGACTCCCAATTTTATTTCTCTTGTTTTCGTCGGTAGTGTATGCACAAAGTCCGGACTGGACAAAACTGCGTGCTTCCGAGAAGGGGAAAAGCCCATACGTCAGCTGGATCATTGAGTATAAGCCCGCTCCGGGTCAGTTCATCAATGAAGACGGCATTGGGACACTTGAAGCGGCCGAAAGCATTGTGGGCGGTGTGCAAGGATTAGTGACACTGGGCGGGTTTGGTGGTTATATTGTAGTGGGTTTTGATCATACCATACTGAATGATCCGGATAATCTGTACGGCGTCGATTTCACGGTGGTGGGAAATGCAGTTGCCAACTCATCGGAACCGGGTATTGTGATGGTGATGGCCGACACCAACGGTAATAGCCTGCCCGACGACACATGGTACGAACTGAAAGGCAGTAACTATGATTCGGAGTCAACTGTTCGCCGGTACACCATTACTTATACCAATCCTAAAACCCTTGGGGCTACCGATATTCCGTGGACAGACAGCCGGGGAAAAAGCGGTTTCCTGAAAAAAGTGACAACACATACGCAACCATATTATCCTTCGCCGGATGTTTTTCCGGATTATCCGCTGGATGAGGTAAGTTTTACAGGAACATTGATCGACCTGAACATTGATGAGGAAAATCCGCAATATATCCGTATCCCGTTTTTGCCGTTTGGTTACGCGGATAACCTGCCATTCCGTAGTGGTGCACCTCCCTACCTTCCCGACAACCCGGCAACATTCGATGTTCTGGAAGGCAACGGCGGCAACGCTTTTGATATCGACTGGGCAGTGGACGAAGATGGAAAACCGATGCATCTCGATGGCATCGATTTCATCAAGATATATACGGCTGTGAACATCAACGCCGGCTGGTTGGGCGAAATATCCACGGAAGTATGCGGCATCATCGACGTGTCGCCCGACGATGTATTGTCGACTCCCGATATGGACAATACTCCGGAAGTTGTGGTTTATCCTAACCCGGCAAACGATTACCTGAAAATTCAAACTGAAAACAACGCCCCAATCACCAAGGTAGAAATTTGGAACAGTTTGGGAAAACTATATTACATCAACACGGAAATCAACAATAGTTTGTTAACCGTTCCTGTGAGCAGTTATCCGGCCGGCATTTACTTAGTCCGGATTTATGAAGGAATGAAAAGTACGACGAGGAAGGTGGTTATTAATCTTTAACCCATTTTTCTTAAGGCTCCAAACCTTTCCTCCTTATTCATAGAATGAGAATACGGTAGAGATGTTTACGATATTTGGATCCAGAGGCAGTTTCCAGACGGGCTGGTTATTCCGGTCTATTTCAAACAACAAGGGTTGCGATTTATCTCTACTGTGTCCGTTCCAATTGGCAATCAAGGTATTCCCATTTTTATGCCGGACCAGCTCAGCCACAAACAGCAGGTCGACTGATCCGATTTCTTTGCTGCTAACGGTTTGTTCAATTTGTTTTTTCTGCGGGTCTATCTCGACAAAGCAGTGGGCATCTCCGCATGATACCAACCAGTTTTTATTGTC
>JAVBSH010000160.1:0-3743 GCA_031547085.1 Bacteroidales bacterium | reverse complement strand
TGAGACGGGCAAACTACCCTTTTCTAATGGATTGCTACCGTAAAATTGTATCGTAAGTAAGGAACCGCCTTGGTACCGAACGGTATGCCGGGTGGTGTGAGAGGTCGAAACGGGAATTAATCCCGTTTCTCCTACTCGATTCAAGAGTATTAAGTCTCACAGGAAAAACTATTTTACTTCACTTCCTGTACCTGTTTATTTGCTGCTTCCAGATTGAATGCATGTATTTCTTCCCATTTCTGGCCTTCTTCCAGATCTACCCAAGCCAGCATATCTTTATGTTCGGGATGTTTGGGGTTACTGATCGTCTCCAGAAAATCCTGGTAACCCCATACGCCGCCGCAGTCTTCAGGAGGACAAGCCCCTTTGCCATCAACACAGGAAGCATGCTTCAACTTTTCATCCGTGATCTTTTCCAATGTAATCTTATGCCGCCATTCGTCGCCGAAGTCGTAGATATACAGGAATGTTTGTTTTTCCTTTTTAAAAATATCTTTCAGCTTCACCTTGTCGCTGTCTTCTTCGGCGCCGTCGCCGAAATACTTTTCGAACTGCGAGCCGATCGTGGGGCTTGAGCCCCAGCCCGAAGGCGAAAATTCGTACACATGTGCGTCTTCCCATCCGAAAGCTGTCTGGATAATCGCATGGAATTTACTGAATGTGAAATCTTCAGGGACCAGTACTTTGCGCCATACTGGTGGCTTTGAAACTCCTTCTATCTGAATTTTAAACAAATAGGCCATAATATTAGATTTTAAAGTGATGATTGTCGGTAAACAATCCTTTATGGAAAACCACCTGCAAGGTACAAATTTATTTTCTTCAATCGAATATGGATTCGACAATTTTCCTGAATTTTAACCTTTTCCTGTTCAACATATACCTCTTCAGATCTTGTACCACAAAAAGGGCCTGTCTAAAAAGTCTAATTTGAATGCTATTTATAGTAAATTTGTAGCCGTAGTATCACGTAAAAAGCATTTTTTAACCATCATTTATCAAAATGAAGCGATATAAAATTTATTCAACATGTATTTTGTTTTTCATGTTGTTTGCCTACCCGATCTTGGGACAAAACAAAGCCGACAGCGCCTACAGGGCATCTTTGATCAGCCGCATTGGCGATATACCGGCTGTGACTCCCGGAGCAAAGAAGGTTATCCTTCCTGCCGCACCACAAGGATTTGCCTTAAAGATCGCCGGAAGCGACAACCAACAAGTAATAGACAGCGATGGCAATATTTATACTCCGCTGACTACTACCACTGCTACTCTATATCTCCAACTGACGGGAGGCGACCTTGAACAACCATTGGATATCGAGAATAAACAGGTAAACGTACCGGGCAAACACCAGGACGAAGGCATCAATCCCAAACCGGAGGTTATACCCACGTTGCGGGAATGGTACGGATACGACGGGCAGTTTGAATTCAGGAAAGGTGCAAGCATCGTGGTCAATCCTGCGGATAAGGCGATATTACAAAAAGCAGCAGAAATACTCCAGAACGATTTGCTGTTATTCACAGGTATCAAACCTACCGTCAAATACGGCAAACCCAAGGCGGGCGATATATACCTTGTACTACAAGGAAATCCGGAGCTTGGCGGGGAAGGTTATTACCTGGATATCGACCGTTATGTTTCCATAAACGCTTCAAAATATAAAGGTCTTTTCTGGGGCACGCACACCCTGTTGCAAATGTTGGAACAGGACGGGAAACATGCTTTTCTGCCAAAAGGCATCGCTCGCGACTATCCCAAATACGAAGTCCGCGGTTTCATGCTCGATGTAGGCCGTAAATTTTCAGCATGGATTTTCTGCGCGATTATGTAAAATTGATGTCGTATTACAAAATGAGTGATTTCCAGGTACACCTGAGCGATAATGGGTTCAAGGAGTATTTCAACAACAACTGGGACAGCACCTATGCCGCATTCCGGCTTGAAAACGAGACATACCCGGGCTTAACCGCCAAAGACGGCTTCTATACCAAGAAAGAGTTCATTGATTTGCAGCATCTGGCTGCCGATTATGCAGTGGATATCATTCCCGAACTGGATGTTCCCGCCCATTGCCTGGCTTACGCTCACGCCATCCCTGAAATAGGGAGCAAGGAATATGGCGCTGACTATCTCGACCTGCACAATCCCTTAACCTACCAAGTGGTAGAGAATGTTTATAAGGAATACCTGCAAGGTATCAACCCGGTATTTATATCCAAAGCCATGCATATCGGCACCGACGAGTACAACAAGAAAGAAGCCGAACCGTTCAGGGCATTTACCGATCATTTTATCCGTTATGTCCAGGGGTTTGGAAAAGACGTGCGGATATGGGGATCGCTCACGCATGCTAAGGGCAATACCCCGGTAACGTCCGAAAACGTAGTCATGAACGCTTGGTACAACGGTTATGCGGAACCGCTGGAAATGAAAAAACTGGGATACAGAATGATCAGTACACCCGACGAATATTTGTATATTGTCCCGGCTGCAGGATATTACTACGATTACCTGAACCTGGAAATGCTGTATAACAGGTGGGAACCTTTACAGGTAGGAAAAGTCTCCTTTGCTCCCGGCGATCCTGCCATTATAGGAGGGATGTTTGCCGAATGGAATGATATTGTAGGCAACGGTATTACCATGAAAGATGTGCATGACCGGGTGTTTCCTGCTATACAGGTGCTTTCGCAAAAAATGTGGACAGGCAAGGAAGAAGGCAAGACTTATCAATCGTTTTCCACAATAAAGAAAAACATTGGAGAAGGACCAGGATTGAATATCCGTGGCAAGCTGCCTGCCGACGATGATCACCTTGTTGCTGTGTATCATTTCGACAAGCCGGAAAAAAAGTCGGTAAACGTGAAGGCTGCTGCCGGTCACCAGGGAAAAGCCTTGTGGCTGAACGGAGGCAAAAGTTACGTAACGTTACCGTTTACCGAAGCCGGTTACGACTATACTGTTTCCTTCTGGGTGAACGCAGGCGCGAATATGCCCGGAGCAGTTTTGTTCGGTTCGCCCAATGCAACGGTTAAGATCACAGATAACGGCAAACTTGGCTTTTCGCGCGAAAACTACACCGACGATTTCGATTATGTGTTGCCCGAAGGACAATGGACGCATATCACGATAGCGGGAACCAGCAAGGGAACGGCCTTATATGTAAACGGCGTCTTATATAAAAAGCTATACGACAACAATATCCATTACAAGGGAACCGACAAGACCAAAAGGAAAATAGAAACACTGTTCTTTCCGCTGCAAACCATTGGCGATTCCCGGAATGCATTTAAAGGCCGTATTGATGAATTTCGTATTTACAATACCATTCTCGGCGACGATGAGATAAAGAAATTATCAGAACAATAGACAGAACCATGTTTCGCAAAATAATATTCTTCGTAATCCTGTTGATCGGGGTCAAATTACCTGCACATGCAGCCTACACAGGCAAAGTTGTTTGGGATGTCAACAATAATGGCATGAGTGACAAAACCGACCAGCCGTTGTCCGGCATTGTGGTTACCGATGGACGGAATACGGTAAAGACAGGGAAAGACGGGAGTTTTAGGTTGCCCGGTTATGTAAAGACGCGTTGGGTGTATGACAAATTGCAATCTTTAGTTCAAATTGTATCTTTGTGCTGATAATAAACCTAATACCTTACATCATGGATAAAGCATCAATCAAGGCATCAATGTTATCCGCTATTTCAGAAGAATTAGATTTGTGTCTGG
>JAVBSH010000036.1:0-30645 GCA_031547085.1 Bacteroidales bacterium | reverse complement strand
AAGTTATCATAGTACACGGGTGTCTGGGCTTCATTGTTGATGAACACCTCCAGGAACCCCGCTTCGGTCATTATAAGGCGGTCGCTTGCAAGCACCTGGATTTCATTGATCCTGTCCTCTACCAGCATGACTCCTGTATTTGCTTCAACAACTTCCATACCATTATTATATAGCACAAAGTTAATACCTGATTCCGGTTTTACTTCATCATTTCGATCGTCTTTTTTAGGCACTTGTGCCAATGCCACGCTCTGGCTGGCTTCCGCGCCCAGGTCGGCTGCTAATTGTGCCGCTTCGCTCGCAACCGTGCCCGTTGGGTTGGTCATGGCCGTCAAAGCACTACCTACTACGGGCACGATGTCCACGCCCTGTCCCGGCAGGGTCTTGTCCATGTTATAAAACGCCTTGGCGCTAATGCTGACCGTATCCCCGGCCATTACCCTGAGCATGATCGAAGAGCCTTTGCTTTTACCCGGCACTTTAGCCAGCTTGGCATTGGTGGGGTTCTTGTCCGGATAATTGTCCGGACGGTCGGCCCGGGTAGCATCCAAGTTGGCAAAGTATTGGTCTTCCTCCCCGGCGTTACCCTTTTCCATGGTGGCCGTGTAGGTGGTGACCCGTACCGGAGTAAAGTCACAAAATCATCACGTTTTTCATACCGCTTACGGCAATCAAATCAAATTTTACACCGCCAAATTTGCAAATTGGCGGTGTAAAGAGCAGCATTATTAATGACTGCTTAACTGCGTTATATGTCGCTTTGCGATAGCTATTTTATCATACTCCAATTCCTTCCTTTTTCAACTAATTTTAAACTATCATCAATAATTTGATAATGCCATATGGGCCCTATTTCACCAAAAGGATAATCTCGCATAAATTGCATTAAAGAGTCAGATGGAATGTATTTTTTTATGCCCGTATCTAATTTGGTGGTATCGTAATACCTAATACCTTGAGGCGAAATATCACTTCTATCATAAATCGCAATAAGAATAGTATCCTTATAAAAACATCCAACAAGACGAAAATTTGAGTTAAAATGAATGGTATCAATACTGAAGTGATCCAGTTGTATATGATATGGCATCACAGGACAATGTGCAAAAATATCTAAATATTTATAACGCACGCTGTCAAATACTAATGCATAAGCAGACTGCCATATTGATGGAATAGGTGGAAAGCTGTCTATATCAGAAATGTACGCCTTGAGCTCCTTAAATATGAATGGTTTTAAAGCTGTGGTGTCATTAAATTCTATATCAAAATCAATATTGTCCTTTTTTCTTGAAAGAATACATGAAGACACTACTCCTGCCAATAATATGTAGAATAGTATTTTTTTCATCTTAACATCCTCCAATTTGGTTTATTACGAAATGTTCCAAAAAGAACAGGTCGTTCTTTTTTTACTTTGTAAACATTACCTGAATTTGGCATATATACGAACGACTTATAGTTAATACCACCTGAATTTACGTTATTCCAATCTGTACCCATTGAAGACCATTCATTTGCCAAACTTATTCCTGGGTGCGAATGTATACCACTTGTAACATTATTTTCATTAACTCCAAAGTCACTCGCTGAACCGACAGTTCTTTCGGAGTTCAGAGTACCTACCGTGAACAGGCTATTCCCATCATCTCCTTTGTGCATGATAAAACGCCATTCTTTGTCTGTATTATTTGATGCAAATAAGAATGTATTGAATATATCATCCGCACTGGACTCATTCCCAGTATACATACTCCTGACCAAGTCCGGTGTACCCCACGTTCCCATATCCTTTTTCCCAGTTTTTTCCCTATTCATTAAACTTGGAATGATAGACTGATTGTCAATTTGTATATAGCTTCCATTCGCTGCATATAACCTATCATAGCGATCATTTTCCCAAACGATATGCCCTCCATCATCATACTCGTATTTAGTAGATATATATCCTGTTGAATCTATCGAATACCATGTGAGTCCATTCGGGTCAATAAATCGCATCGGATTATTACCTGCATACACATAAGGAGACAGGTTATAATACTTTTCCGCCAGTGGGTCAGGTGTTAACCATCTCGGGCCGCCATATACGGTCAACGGTCTTGCCCCAAAGTCGTACCATCCAAGGTTAAGCGCCGTTTCCAGTTCTTTGGCGCTATACTTATACGCATTATACTCGTCGCCAGCCGCCTGGAAAGTCATGTCTGCACCGGATATCAGCAAGCCCGAAGGGTAATAGCTGTTCACCTCCAGCACCCGGCTGGGGGTATGAGTCACCATCAGGTTGTCAAAGAACACCGGCGTCTGTGCATTATTGTTCACAAACACCTCCAGGAATCCATTTTCCTGAATCACCATCTTGTCTGTCGACAAGATCTGGATCGTATTAATATTATCTTCTACCATCCGTACTCCCGTATTGTCTTCTACAATTTCGAAACCAGCATTATATGCCACAAAATTAATGCCAGCCTGTGGTTTTACTTCATCATTTCGATCGTCTTTTTTAGGTATTTGTGCCAAAGCTACCGATTGGCTGGTTTCCGCACCCAGGTCGGCTGCTAATTGTACGGCTTCGCCTGCTACCGTGCCCGTGGGGTTGGTCATGGCTGCTATGGCGGAACCTACTACAGGGGTTATGTCCATGCCCTGTCCCGGTAAGGCCTTGTCCATGTTATAGAAGGCCTTGGCGCTGATGCTGACCGTGTCGCCAGCCATCACCCTGAGCATGATCGAGGGACCTTTGCTTTTACCCGGCACCTTGGCCACTTTCTGGTTCAATGGGTTATTGTCCGGGTAATTATATGGTTTATCGGCTCTTGTTTCATCGATATTGTTGAAATAGCGGCTCTCGTCTATCCTTGCGGATACCGCCTCCCCTCCTTGGGAGGGGCCGGAGGGGGCCTCCATGGTAGCCATGTAGACCTGCTGGGTCGACGGGGCGGTGGTGAGCACCACCCGTACATTACCCAGGTGATCTTTGATGAAATAGTCGTATGTCCAGTCGCCGTCGCCTGTCCCTGTTTTGCGGATGCGTCCTTCGGGTATGGAGATGAACTTAAGCGTGGCGCCTTCGTATTCATACCCGTCGATGTAATGCCGCTCCGCATTGCCGAAGGTCTTTTTCACCCGCCGGCCGTCGGCCAGGTAGGTGTATTGCAACAGCTTGTTGTCGCGGGTGCGTTTGACGGTTACAGGAAGGTTCAGGTGATTATAAGTGATGTCCATGCCCTTGTTCAGGTCCTTGGTCAACCTGCCGGAGACGTCGTACGTATATTTGAGGGTGGGTATGCTGTCCTTGAACCCCAGATCCTTGAATGTAGTGGTGACATTTTCGATGATGTTCTTCAGCAGTGGGCTCCCGGTGCTGACATACTGGTAGGTCAGGTTATCGATGGCTCCCGCTTTGGCATTGCGCTTCAACGAAGTGAAATTGCCGGTCTTGTCGTAGGCGAACTCTTCGTTGTAGCGGTCGGCATAATGCTTGGTGGTCGCCGTACCGGTGGTGTCGGCCGTATATGCCGCTTTTTGGAGCCACTCGTAGGTATTGTAGCTGAAAGAGTATGCATGGGCGTATGTTTTGGTGGCGCCCGGCGCTTTGGTCTTCCATGAGATACCCGTGATATCGCCGTTGTACCGTTTTGTGGACGTGGCGAAAAACCCGGGTTTATTTTCGTGGTAATAGAGCTTTTGGGTGTACACGTCGCTGGCGTCCTCGTCGGGGTTGATGGCGGTAAGCCACCCCCGTATGTTGTAGCGGTAGTCGACCTGCTGCAGCCAACTGGCCCCGTTGTCCGCGCTGTGCAGGTTTTTCCGGATCAGTTGTCCCAGCCCGTTGTATTCGTTGCGTACGGTGGTCACCTTGTTTCCGGCGCCAGCCTTCATCCGGGTGTCGGTGGGCCTGCCGGCATGGTCGTAATCCTGCTCTGTCTCGACGTTTGTACCGCCGAAGTTGCGTACGTTTTTGGTCACCTTGCCGGTAAAGTCATAGGTATAATCGGTAATATTGTCACCCCTGGCGGTCTGTTGCCGGGTACGCGCCACCCGGCCTTTTTCGTCGTAGAAGATGCCTGAGTTACGGAAGGTGGAAGACCCGAGTTCGCGCGTGCTGCTTTCGGTAAGCAGTCCCTGCGTGCGGCTGCTACAGGTGTTGCAGTAGGTGGCCTGCGGGTAGTTCTTGTAGGTGTCGTAATAATGAACCTGGTGGACGTCGCTGGCTAAGGCGATGTTCTTAGGCTCGCTTTGCGAGGTGTACCCGGCCACGTTACCGGCGGCCGTGCTCCGTTGTTCCCACTGTGCGGCGGCTTCCACCCGTGCGGTCCATATCTGGCGGTCGTCGCTGCTGCTGACCGTTCCGGTCATCACTACCCGTCCGTGGGCGTCGTATTTGGTGAAGCTCCACTGGTTGTTGATGAGTTGTGCGGAGTCCCGGGTCATCACGGGCTGGTCGAGTTTGTTGTATACGATACTGCTCCAGCCCGCACCGGGGATATGCTTTCGTATCACCCGTCCGCGGGTGTCGTATCGGTAGGCGAAAACACACGATTTGAAGGTGTTGTCGTTTTCCGTGAACGTGGGTGTCCCAACGTTGGGAGCCAGCACATAGGCCACCCTGCCTTTATTGTCGTACACATATTGCCGCCCGCGGTCGCCACGTTCTACCCGCCTGACCAGCCGCCCCTGGAGGTCGATGTACTCGGTGGCGGTGATGTTGTTGTTTTCGTCGTAGGTATCGACCTGGTGGAGGGTGCCGACAGCATACCTGTGGCTGAATGAGGCGCCGTTAGCGGTCTTCCTGCAGTCATACACTTCCGCATTATTAGCGGAGTACTTGGTTTTCAGCGATTGTCCTGCTGTGGTACGCCAGGCTGCACCCGGCCCATACTGTTCGAGTACCCTGTTCATTGGCGAAGGCTCGAAAATGGTCTCGCTATAAGGTGTGGCGTCTTTAGCTACCCCCTCGGGAGGGTTGTTGTAAAATGCGGCCAGGGCATTAACCGGGTAGTATCGGTATTGACCGCTACCGTCTGCTGCTTCGTACGGCAGGTATTGTTTCCCCTGCCGCCCGAACTGGTCGTACACAAAGGGGGTGACCATGTCTTTCCTGCCGGGGGATGCGGCAATGGATACGGACTGCACCGGGCGTCCAAAACCATCCAAATAGCTGATTTCCTGCTGATAGTCATCTCCCCGCGTATCGGGGATCGTGGTGGTTGCTACCTGGGGGTAAACCGTATAAACCCAATTCGTATGCTTTGGTATCACATTGTTGTCTACGTTGAAAGCCACCACGGGATCGGGCACAGGTTCGGGATCAGGATCAGGATCGGGATCGGGTTCGTCAGGAGGGGCTACCTGGTATGCCTGCGCGGAGATCTCCCCGCCATAAGCGCCCATGTCGCTTCTTAATCCTCCGCGGGCGGGCGGCCGATTCAAATCGTTCACCTGCGGATCGCCCCTGTCAATACAATCCGAGTTTTCTGCCAACTGGTACATCCCGTTACTGCGTGACACAAAGCCTGGATCAGAGTCAATATTACCGCTGTGTGTGACTGGGATCCCTTGTAATTGTAAATTGTTGAATTTTCGAATATTGTTATAATAAAGATAATTGAGGGTATATGGATGAAATACAAGTTCCTGCGATGGAACAGCCGGATTATTCAGGATGCAGCTCGTCAACCAGAGATAACCGTCCTCATTGACCATTGCCGACGCCCAGGTCTGGTTATCGGCAATGGTGGTATTGTACAGATAGGCGGAGCACCTGTTCAAATCCAAAACAAACCCCGATGCGGAATTCGAATGTACCAGGCAATTCCGCATGTGTAGCGATGTACTTGACGAACCGGTGGAGGGGGTGCTAATGACGCTTTGTCCGAAGTTGCCGGTAATGATTGACTCATATAACAAGGCCATTCCGGGTTCTATATAAATGGCGCTCCCTGCATTTGATTGGCTGTACCCTTCAGTGATTGTTAACCCGTATATGGTAACAGATACGCCTTTGATATGTACGGCTGTTCCGTTTTGTTGTGCATTGAGCACTACCGTAGAAGGATCACCCGGATTACCTACCAGGGTAATAACTTTATTAATATACAGGCATTCCTGGTATATGCCGGGATCAATTTTTATGACCTGGGAATATGAAGCTTTTTCGATTGCTTTTCCGATGGTACGCAAGGGAGCGGCGGCGCTGGTGCCGCTGTTATTGTCGTTGCCGTTCACCGACACATACCAGTTGAAGGATACAGGAGCGGCGGCCATGGTTGCATTTGTGCCTGACCGCGCCGTTTTCCCCGTATACGCCTGGACAGTATTGCGGAAATGCTCGAACCGTTCAAGGAATTGTGCTACCTGCCGCCTTGCCTGGGCTGTGTCGGGCGCTTCGCTTCTGATCCGTTCAAGCGTCTTTTCTATATAGTCCTGCTCGTTGGCTAATGATTGGGGAAACGCTTCCATACCGGCCAAACAAAGTCCGGCACAAACCGCTATGATCCGGAATGGCATCCTGATAAACATACCGCGCAAAACGGCCCTCATTTTTTGGGAAATACACCCTATATATATGGTATTCATGGTATTTTTTATTATATGATGATTCAAGGTATTCCATTTTTTAATTTGGCAGCACTAAATTGTACCTGTGTGCCGAAAGGATCTTTCCATCCTCATCAGTCACCCGCATCAGTCTTCCTGACGGATCGTATTCGTAATTCATTTTCCTTCCGGCCGGGTCAGTGATCGAAATCACTCCTACCAACGGCTTGTGCGTATAAGTGGTGACCATAGCGCCGGGTAACGTTTGGCGGAGCCCGCTCATCAGGTTCATATCATTCTGCGAGGGATATTCCTTAGCCGCAATGGCGTCAACAACCGCCTGGCCGCCCAATGCGGCAACCACATCCTGGTAGGATGCGTTTTCGACCACCGCTACCGGGAGCTGCCAGTGATACGACCACAGGTAAACAGTCTTTGCACCTGCCTCAACGTTTGCACTTTTGGGATTACCATAAGAATCATATTCATAATGGAGACGCGGCTCGAACGACAGGGTTGCTCCCGTGTTGGACAGGACGGTTTTCAGCTTGGTACCGTAATATTCGTTACGGACGGTCATCTGTGGGTGCCTGTGCTCAAGCAATGCATTGATCTTCCAGCTACTAATCAGATCTTGCTGTCCCAGGTTAACCGAAGACGGCATGTCCTGCGGATAGGAAAACTGTTCGGTAATGTTGGCGCCATTGCTTTGTTTGGTGGTGACTGTCACCGGGCGTAAATGATCGGAACTATTGCTGTATCCGTACTGCTTGACCGTTGATATGGAGACGCCGGTTGCAGGGTATTCGGTAACCGTCTCTTTGATTGGCGCCATGTAAGCGAGGTAATATGAAGAATGGAAGATCTTAAAATCCTCAAGATAGTTATTCGGGTTATAGCTGGGCAATATGCGGTAATTATACGCTTTACGGAAACCGCCTACCGATGAAGATTTAATGTTGCTGTATTCATATTTTGTGTGGCGTACTTTTTTGTAAACAGGACTTCCGTTCCACGACACCTCATCTGTACGGTAATACTCTTCCATGTCTGTCATTTTTTCAAAAGACGAACGGTTGATGGTCTCAGGGTAAAAAGGCTCCCTCAGGTCTGTCCTGTTGACTGGGCCATTGAGGGAATACAGGTAGGTAAACTTCCATTCGTTATCGTCATTAAACCTTGTTTCGTACACTGTTTCGTAAGCTACCGGCGAACCGCTGGAAAAGAACAGGTTGGGGACAGGGTTGGAATACCATGTATACAATTTCGAATAATCAGCTTCATTGGATGTCGCTTTTACACGCTCTACACAATAAAGATTCGTGTTGATCAGGATTTTGGGTTTGCCATGATACTTAAATCCTTCGTAAAGCGGTTCCTTATAATTGAAGTATCTCCACGAACTCCACACGCCGTCTGATTCCTTGATGGTTTCAATACGCAAGCCGCCTGTAACAACACGCTCGTTGGGTTCGCTGGGTATATGTATTCCATATTCGTTTGGCCCGTAATGGAAATCTGTTGTGCGGCCTCCCGGCCAGTAGATCCGCTTCAACGACCCTATCTTCATGTCATCTTCATTCGCGTTCCGGTTGCCTCCCTGATAATTTACCTGGTGAATACCCGTATTGAATGAGAAACTCGGCACTAAAATATTATTGGTCGCCCCATTGTAATATCCCCAATGGTCTATTCCCGACGAGTTTACATCAGGCAGGAGGTAGGGGCGGTCATACTCAAAATGGTAACGCTCCTCTACCTGCCCGATGGAATTGGTGATCCGTACGGAGTCCATCAAATAACGGCGGGAATTGGACGTACATGTATTGTAGCAATCATAGAACATCCGTGCTGTTTTAATTGTTTGACCCTGTTTGTTGTATATGGTTATTTTGTACAACAGCCATGGATTGGTGTACTCAAAGGTAACACGCCCTTCCGGAAAATTAATGGCGGTAAGGAAACGGCGTTTTACGGTTTCATCCCTCATTTGCGAACCGTTCGTCATTGACGGACCGGCAGTCAAAGGAGTCATGGTCTGGGTCTGGTTATCCCAGGTATAACTCTGTGTGCTGCCGCCTTTTGTTACGGATATTAAACTGGCCCGGTTGTTGATTACTTCTATGGATACGGAATGGTTCATCTTGGGCAATGAGATGATGGAGAAATCGGCGCCCAAACTATGCTGGAATGTTATTTCCCTGCCGGATTCCGCCGATTTGATACGATTAGCCGCCCATCTTGAGAAATAATCGTCAGCGGATCCAATCACTATATTCTTTTCCAGGAAATCGGTCTGCCCGCCAAATTCATACAAAGTCCCGTCTTCATCCAAAATGGTTATATAGGAACTGCTATAAGCAACTTTAACGGGTGCAGGAGGAAAAAGAAACGCAGCTCCGGAACTAAACCGATCCAGGTAGAAACCGCCTGAACGTCCGGCCAGCTTGTAATAGAAAGCATCCGGGTCTTCGTCGGCATCGCAATTTGCCAACAATTTTAAATAGTCGTGGGTAATACCGCCAAACCCCGGATTGTTCAAGAGTCCCCTGTAGCTTTCATCAGGTTTACCCTGAACGGTACGGGTAACGGAAGGGTCGGCATTCAACGACCACCCTAATCCCATGATTCCTCCCATATCCTGGACCTTAATGCCTCCGCTGTGGTAACTCAAACTGATGGGCAATCTGAGGCCATCCATCTGTATTTCATATATAGGGATTTCAATGGGCACAAGTCCATGAATCAGGTCAACCGGACATTCCACATACCTGATCAGGCTCGCAGCTTCCGGCGAAACGGGCGAATACTTCTGCAAGGAAATATCAATGGGGCTCTGTGCTGAACTCCATATACTCCATAGAATCAGGACAAATGACATCCAAATGATCCTCATTTTTCTGTTTTGTTCTTTTTTAGTCATACTGTTTATTTTTTATGAATTATGTTTTATTCTTGTTGTCACGTGCTTTTAAGTTTACAGCTCTCTTATACGTTGCTGTCATTTTGCTGTCATCCGATGAGGTTTTGCTGTCATCTGCTACCATTTTGCTGTCATTAGATGAAGTTTTGCTGTCATCCGATGAGATTTCCCTGTCGTTCGATAAGGTTTCCCTGTCATTCGATGTCATTTTGCTGTCGTCTGATGTCATTTTGCTGTCATCCGATGAGATTTCCCTGTCGTTCGATAAGGTTTCCCTATCATTCGATGTCATTTTGCTGTCGTCTGATGTCATTTCGCTGTCGTCTGATATTGTTTTCATGTCATTCGATGAGGTTTTCCTGTCATTCTATATCATTTTCCTGTCACCGGATTGTCCGGCGTAGTATTCGGCTACGCCGGACACAGTGTTGTCAATCTACCGGAGCTAACCTGCTGGGTTTTCCATACCCGGTAGGTTTTCGATCCCTGCAAGACCTACCGGGTATGGAAAACCCAGCAGGTCACCTGTCACTCGTCACTCGTCACCATCTTTATCTTTCCTGCTGTGCCGCCAGCCGGGTGAAGTTGAACAGTTCGCGTTTCACCTTGTCCTTGCGGAAGATCTTCTTGCCGGTGTTGCAGATATCCATGGCTGCGTCGTAGATATCGTTCAGCTCGGCGGTCATCACGGCGGTGATCACGGGAGTGTTGCCCTTGAGGGTCTCCTGCGTCACATTGGCAGCCTCCAGCTTGTCGGCATAAGCTTTCACCGAGTCGATCCGGTATGCAGGCACTCCATTGGCTTCCAGTTCGGCGCGTAGTTCGTTTCCGGTGTGGTTGTCGAAGGCGAACAGTTGTTCCAGCAGGGCATTCTGGTTGCCTCCCTGCGCCTTTTTCCAGCAACTGCGGAATCCCAGCAGGTCCATCAATACGTCCAGACGGGCCTTATCATTGCGGTATCCGCTTTCCATCCTGGTCCTGATCATGGTCAGGTCGTCGATTGCCCCAACCTGCATCCCTTTCACGATCAGGGTGGCTTCGCGTTGCCCCTCGTTGGCTTTGACGCCCAGCTTCTTGTTCATCCGGCCGATCGGGGCATAATAGCCGCTGATCCACTCTTCCGTCAGCCATTGCGGACAGTCGGCTGCAAAGGCCTCCTTGTTGGCCTCGAAATGGTTACCTGCCGTCTTTGCTGCGGTGAGCATCACCGGCGCTTTCATCCTGAATTTCCTTCTTACGGTTACTTTTTTCTTTGTCATGATACTTAAGTTAATTGATAATTGATATTTGATGATTGATATTTGATGATTGATATTTGAATCGTTGAATTATTGAATTGTTGATTGTTGAATCGTTTAAGGTTGAATCGTTGAATCACTAATCGCCTCATTCTTAATTCTTAATTCTTAATTCTTAATTCTTAATTATTAATTCTTAATTATTAATTATTTAAAGCTTCCATCCCATCCGCCACAACACCGCATTGGTTTCCGGCGTGTGCTGCTTGTACAGCGCATCGAAAAATATCCCAATGGTGCCTTTTGCCTTCTTTCCGATGCCGTACTCCCACGTCACCCCGGCCAGCGCCGACGATGTCCATGCTGCGGGGAACCGCTGTCCTTCGGCAGTCTCGATATCTGTACGGCGGTTGCGTTCGTAGCCTGCCTGCACGCCGAGGCCCTTCCATATTTTATAATTGGCAAAGGCGCCATAACCCATCCCCAGGTGCGAGAAACGGATATGTTTGATTTCGCCCATGCCAAACCGATAGCTGCCCGTCAGTCCGGCGCTCCACCGTTGCGTGAAGTTGAACGCTGCCTGTACGCCCGCCGTTCCGCTTGCCGGCAGGAACCGCGTGCTGCGGTCGAACTGCAGGTCGAAGCCGATGTCGATACGTTCCCAAAAGTTTTTGGTTTTGTATGGGTTAGGAGTGAACTCAGGCATCTGGGTGGCGTTGTCCAAATTGCCGATAGTCATAGCGCTCTGGCTGAGCTCGCCCAGCAGTTCCGTGCCTTTCTTTTTGGCATCCTGTATCAGCTTCATGGCGTCGGGGTCGATGGAGGCTGCCTGGCTTTGCATCATCTGCTGCACTAATTCCTTGGGCTGCATGCGGGCAGGGTCCTGCTGTTTGGCCGGCAGTGCAGCCATGAAGTCGCTCCAGCGCGGGTCGCGTCGCAGGGCGTCCATCAGCTTGCTGTCCAGCGCTGCGGGGTCACGCAGCATCTTGCGGTATTCGTTCACCTGGGCAGTGTAGTAATAGCGTTCCTTTTCCATCTTGCCTACCCATTTCCCGTATCCGGGGTGTTCCTTCAACTGTGCTTTCCAGTATTCCTTACGTTGTTGCAGCTCGGCTTTAGTTCGTTGGCTGATGTCTAACTGCTGTTGCGCCCGGTCAATGGAATTATCAGTGAGAGATGAGGAGTGAGAGGTGAGAGGTGTTGTGGCGATATATTGCCGGAAACCTTCGGCCAGGCGCAGGCTGTCGAGCAGGGGTTCTTTTCCCAGTGACGGGGTGTTGGTGAGATGTGACATGTGACGAGTGACATGTGACACCGTATCAGTCGTCACATGTCCCATGTCACTTGTCACCCTTTCGTCACCCGTCACCGGGTTCATTTTCTTCTCATACCGTTCGAACCGCCGCAATGCTTTTTGTGTACGCCGTTCGCTACGTTGTACAAAACGGTCGAGCATCGCATCGGTTTGTTCCATGCTGCGGGCAACAGACCGGGTTTCCCCATCAGTTTCCTGGGACAGGACATATGGTGTATGTAGCCAACACACCCCTACGGTAAAAAACAGCAGATACCTTGTTTTCATCTGCGTATATTTATCAAATAAAGAAAAAGTCAAACGACCGCGTATTCCTCAATGGCAGAAACAGAACTTATTAAACGCAACAGTATATCTTCTTTTCCGTTTAATCCGCCAATAAGTTAAAAAACAATAAGTAGGTAATCTTCATTGGATGTCCCTGGGCATCCCTTGGTTGAACAATAATATAGTTTTTTGCCTCATGCAAATATGCGCCAAATATACTTTATTATTTTTAATGATGCAACAAAAAAGATGTTTTTTTGAAAAAATGTATAGCCTGCATCTTTTACCAAAAGAGAATCCCTTACATTTTCAATTCCACATTTGCTTCCGTACCATTGCCAGTTTCGGAGAAAATATCTATACGGCCGCCAAAAGCAGCAAGGCGGGTGCGCATATTGTTGATCCCCATTCCCATGGCAATGGTTTGCAGATCGAAGCCGCAACCGTTGTCCACTACGGAAAGGTAAACCGTTTCTTCATCCATATTAAGATGGACTTCTATACGGGATGCTTTAGCGTGGCGCAAGGCATTGCTCACTAACTCATAGGCACACCGGTAAAGCACCAATTCCTTCTCGGGATCGAACCGCCGTTCCGGTTCTGTGAAATGGAATTCCGCTTCGGGAATGGAACGGCAGAAGTCGTCCAATGCTGCAAACAGTCCTTTTTCCATCAGTACGGCAGGCATGATGTGGTGCGCCACACGCCGTAGCTCCGCAATGGATTTGTCGAGGCCGTCCAAAGCCTTGTTGAAATGGTCGGTTTCCTTATTTTCGATCACGGAATATGATTTCATGATGCTCATGTTGTTTTTCACCACTGAGAGCATGGCGCCCACTCCGTCGTGCAGGTCACGGGCAATGATTTCCCGTTCCGCTTTTTCTGCGTCCAGGGCAGAACGGGCGGCAATTAATTCCTTTTCCTGTTCTAATTGCTTGATTTGTTGCTCCGCCATTTTCCGTTTTTGCACAGCCAAACGGTGGCGATAGGACAAAAGTCCCATTCCCAGCAACAATGCTACCACAACAATTACCCCCAACCCTATGTACAGTTTTTGCTTTTCTTCCAAAGTCGCGATGCGAGCCTCTTTTTTTTCTGTTTCGTATTTGGTTTCCAAATCAAGTAATAAATTCTGAAAGGACTTATTTGCTGATTTTTTGCTGATTTCCTTGCTTTTCTCAAAATAATAAGTCGCTTTTTCTTTATTCTCCAGATACATATTGGCCATGCCTATGAAATAATTTATTTGATAAGCCAAATCCGTTCCGATAGAATCACTCTCCCAAGCCGTCAGGCCTGCAACTTCACTTTCGGTATATCGTTTTTGTTCAAAATAAATGGTAGAAAGCCTATACCACGCACCCTTAAGCAACTGGGGAAAATTCATCTGTTTTGCTATTGCTAAAAATTCATTGGCATACTCTTCGGCCTTTGCTAAATCATTAAAACCCGATTGGTAAATATTTGCCAATAATCCTAAATTGCCGCATTCATATCTCCTCTCGCCCAAAGAACGTGAAAGTTCCAATGATTTCGTTGCATAACTTAACGCTTTTGCATATTCATTTTTTTCCATAAAAATACTGCCTAGATTATAGTAAATCGGCATGATACATTCGGAATAGTCAGGTTCTTTTACTAATTCATCGGCTAATTTTTCCGCTTTCTCATAAAAACGAATAGCTAAATCCGGATTTTCAAATTCGCGATGCGTTGCTCCAATGTTGTTTAGCATCAATATCTGTTGTCTTTTGTGCTGAACGGTTTCTCCTTTCTCATAAAGAGATAAAGCTTTCAACAAATAATCCAATGCGGTTACGGTCTTTCCCTGCGAACGATATAAATCCGCTATGCCTCCATATACAAAAGCTGCCCGATGATCTTCTTTTTCTTCTATTGCAAAATCAAGCGCTTGATTATAGCAATCAAGCGCTTGGTCATAATTCCCTTCATAGGTATGAAGAGTTCCGATGTAGCTATAAAAACCGGTAATCCATTTTCCATTCTTTTCTTTTTCGGCAAAGGATAATGCCTCCCGGCAGTATAGCATGGCTTTTTGAGGATCAGAATTGAGATAATAGTAGCATATATCATTATAAATTGAGAATTTTTCATCAGTTGTCAACTTCTGCGTTTTTAACACGTTTATCAACGAATCAATATTCGTTTGCGCCGACAAAGCAAATGCCGACAACAGGAAGATTAACAGGAATTTTAACTTTTTCATTTTTGCAAAGATAAACATAACATAAAACTCGTTTATCCCTATAAGTGGGGATAAATGTACAAAACTCACCCTTTACTTTTGCGCAAATATAATTAATTAAAGATAATTAGTATAAACCGCTCGCAAGAGAAAAAGTAGAAAAGAGATGAAAACAATTCAACCCCGCTCAGTTTTGAGTAAGATTAATTTGACGGCCCTTGTAATGGTTATCATAATGGTTTTCGCCGGCTGTTCCAAGAATTCGGATGATTTTGTGGCAGTATCGGACATCACAGATGCACCCGCGGTTGCAGAGGTGGACAAACCCCTGCAACTCACAGCCACAGTGTCGCCATCAGGGGCTACCAATAAAACAATTGTGTGGGTGATTAAAGATGCCGGAAAAACCGGTGCAAGCATTACCGGTACGAATGTGTTGACCGCTACATCTACGGGAAGTGCCACTGTTACCGCCACCATTGCAAATGGCGCTACGGAAACCATGCCATTCACAAAAGATTTTACCATTAGTGTAAGAGCCACCGGTGAAATACCCGTTGTTACCGGTGTAACAGTAACCCCTTCAACTGCTAACGTTGCCAAAGACAGGACTCATACCTTTGCCGCAACGGTAGCCGGTACAAAGCTTGAAGAAACGGACTATGCCGTCAACTGGACGGTAACAGGCGGTACAAAAACGGAAACCGTTATCGATACCGACGGAACATTAACCATAGCCGAAGACGAAACCGCCGTAAACCTCACTGTAAAGGCTACATCCATACTGGATAAAAGCAAGAGCGGCACGGCAAGCATAACGGTAATCGAAAAGCCGGATGACGGCCCCAAAGCCGTTTACTTCGGCACATGGAGGGTTGTAGTGAGCGTTGATGGAGATAACGCTTTCTGGGAACAGATCACCATCAGCGCTGATAAGGCCGTATGGCTGAACAAAAACGGTTACGGCTGTACGATGAGTGGTCTGACATGGACCGAGACCAACAATCCGGGAGGCAGCTACACCGTCGACTACCCCGAGGGCTACAAAGTTACCGGAATAATGAAAATGACGAATGGCTATGATGCTCCCAAGGCAAGCGGTAGCGGAAATGCCGCTGTGGGTGATGTCGCGCTCAACAGCTATTATTTCGGCACCGATCAGCAGTCGATCATGGTTGGAAATTATAAGACTGCCGGACAGGAAGCCCAGTACGGCCCATACATCAAAAAGCTAAACGCCGAATACTGGCAGGTTACGTGGAATCTGAACGGCGGCACATGGCCGGCAAACGATAACCACGCTACACAGGCTGCTAAAGACGGAAAACTCGCCGCTCCCAAGGCTCCTACAAAAACAGGCGAATACTTCGATGGTTGGTACAAGGAATCCTCATTGACAAATAAAGTCAACTTTCCTTATGATGCCAGTTCCGTAACGGGCAATTTTACGCTTTATGCCAAGTGGTTGGACACTCCGCCTATCGCTACGCTCAAAATTACGGTATCGCCCGGTGCAGGATTCTATACGTCCCTCACTGTCATGGGATCGTCGAGGTATAACATTCCGACTTCGGCCGGCACACACACCGTACAAGTATCGCCCGGAACGTACAGGATTTACTACTCGTACATGTCGTGTCCATATGTGAGCTGCTCGTCGGCCGGCTATTCAAGCTACTTTACCGTATCGTCGGGGCAGACAAAGAACATCAGTGTCGTTGGTAGCGCAGTCGGGTTTTAATTATATCCCCATAGAGGTTGCAACATCATTTTGTGCAACCTCTATGAGGTTATCGTGCCCTGTTTTATGGTACAATACGAATAAAATTCCAGGATAAAACAACGGATGGCTGATTTTTTTAGGGCGATTACTTACATTTTCAATTCCACATTTGCTTCCGTACCATTGCCAATTTCAGAATAAATATCTATACGGCCGCCGAAAGCAGCAAGGCGGGTGCGCATGTTGTTGATCCCCATTCCCATGGATGTAGTTTGCTGGTCGAAGCCGCAACCGTTGTCCACTACCGAAAGGTAAACCATTTCTTCATCCATATTAAGATGGACTTCTATACGGGTTGCTTTGGCATGGCGCAAGGCATTGCTCACCAACTCGTAGGCGCACCGGTAAAGCACCAATTCCTTTTCGGGAACGAATCGTCGTTCCGGTTCCGTGAAATGGAATTCCGCTTCGGGAATGGAACGGCAGAAGTCGTCCAACGCAGCAAACAGTCCTTTTTCCATCAGTACGGCAGGCATGATGTGGTGCGCTACGCGCCGCAGTTCCGCGATGGATTTGTCGAGACCATCCAAAGCCTTGTTGAAATGGTCGGTTTCTTTGTTTTCGATCACGGAATATGATTTCATGATACTCATGTTGTTTTTCACCACCGAGAGCATAGCACCCACCCCGTCGTGCAAATCGCGGGCGATGATTTCCCGCTCCGCTTTTTCTGCGTCCAAAGCAGAACGGGCGGCAATCAATTCTTTCTCCTGTTCCAGTTGTTTGATTTGTTGCTCTGCCAGTTTCCGCTTTGAACGATGACGGTAGAATAAAAGGCCCATGCCAAGTAACAGGGCGACTACGATAACTACGCCCAATCCTATATATAGCTTCTGCTTTTCCTCCAAAGCTGCGATGCGAATTTCCTTCTTTTCGGTTTCGTATTTGACTTCCATGTCGGCCAAACTGTCATACAATTCCTTATCGCTAATTTTATCTCTAATCTCTGTATATTTATCGAAGAAATAACCTGCTTTTTGGGAATTATTTAAAATAATATTTGTATGACACAAGTAATAAGTTGTATTCATGGCCCAGAATAATTCTGTCGAATCCGTTTTCCACATTTTGTCAGCGTATGATTCACTTTCTTTATACTGTTTCTGCCTGAATTTGAGCTGCACCATTGCAGACCATGCCATGAATAACTGATACCTGCCTCCTAACTCATTGGCAAGTTCCAAACATTCATTTGCATATTTTTCCGCTTTATCATACTCGCCCATATAAGCATATACTATTGCAAGTATCTGCGTCTCCGTAACCAAGCGCGATTTGTCTTTCCGTTGATGTGCAATTTCATAGGCTTTCAACATATAAACCATTGTGCTGTCATATTGGTGTTTTGCATAATATATATCACCTTTCACTTCAAGACTGACCATTTTAGGATATGGCAGATTATTTTTTTCTGCTATTTCAACAGCTTTTTCACAATACTCCAATGCTTTGTCACTGTTGCGAAGGCTCTTGTATGCAATTGCTACATTAAGTAACGTATTGGCATAATGTTCATTTTGTTGCAAACTTTCGAGTGAGGGCAATACATCCGTAAAATATTTTAAAGCTTGTTCATATTTTCCTTGCTGCAAATGCAAGGTACCCAAATATGCCGTTGCTATATTTTCTTCTCGTTTGTCATCCGCCTTATCTGCAAATGCAATGGCATTTTGAAGTCTCAGAAATGATGAATCATACTCGCTTGTTTGAATATAATTGAACCCCAATATTCGACTAAATCGTGCACACCAGAGATCATTATGCTCTTGTTCAGATAAATTCAACCCCTTTTTTGCATACAAGTATGTCTTGTTTATGTCATTATTCCTATAACCGAGAGTTATATCCCAATATAACTGAATCGTTTTTTCAGAATCTAACTCTTGCATGTTCAATAGGCTTACCAGCGAATCGACATTCACTGGTTGTGCTTGCAGGAGTGAGGATAACAGGAAAAGTACCGGACAAACAAATTTTTTCATGGCAGATATATTAAACTTTAAGATTATCGGATACTATGCCTATTGATTGCAAGGCAGTGTTCAGCGAAGTCTCCAGACTCCGCTGTGCTAAAAGAAAAGCTCCTGCTTTCCATATTTGCAAAGCTGGAGCCTTGCTTTTAGCTCCGGCATAGCATTTCGCTACGCCGAACAATCCGGCCAACAAACATTGGGCATGATACCTGATAATCATATTAAATATTAATCGATCAACCCTTTCTTACGGGCATTGGCGACAAGTTCAACCGGATTCGACGCTTCTAATTTCAGGTTCAACTTTTTTCGGAATGAAAGGACGGTTGCAAGGCCTATTCCCAAATGTTCGGCAATTTGCGGGTTGATCATTCCTTTAGCCACCATTTGCAGGATTTGTCTTTCGCGAGGTGTAAGGCTGATGGCCATCTGGGTGGTTTTCCGGATCACCTGGTCCATCTGCCGGCTGATGTAAATTCCGCCATGCGTTACGGCTTCAATCGCTTCAAGTATTTCGCCCACGGCTTCGCTTTTTACAATGTATCCCGAAGCGCCGTTTTTCAACATGAGCATCACACTCGAATATTCGTTATGGCCGGTCAGGCCGATGATTTTCATCTGCGGATACAATTGATGCATCTCGGCGCAAAAGACAATGCCGTCGCCATCGGTCATGTTGATATCGAGCAACAATACATCCGGACAAGCCGACGCCAGCGACTTCCGGCATTCCGACAACTTGAGCGAGGAGCCTGTTACATGTGCAATACCCGAATCATTGATCACCGGGATCAGCAATTCCACTACCATCGCATGGTCATCTGTGATGTGTACTTTTATCATGATCGTAATTTTTAGTTTTTCATTTGCTGCAAAGGTAGACGTAACATAAAAACCGTCTATCCCCACTTGTGGGGATAAATGTACATAATTTATTAAATACATTTGCGCAAATATATTCAATAAATTTATATGCGATATGAAAACAAAAAACTTATATTTAACAGCGATCCTGATGTTTATTGTTACCGGTGCATCGGCACAGACATGGAATTGTGGCTATCCGAATGAAGCGGATGTTAAGGCTACGTTCAGCAACGGAACACTGACCATCAGCGGAACGGGAAAGATGGAAGATTACGCCATACCATGGTATGGCGTAATAGGCAAGATCAGAAGTGTAGTCATCCAAAACGGAGTAACCTCGGTAGGGAGCTATGCTTTTGTGGTGAAAGAACCGGAGACTTCTTCAATAGTCGATATATCCATCGGGAATACGGTAGAAACCATTGGCGGAAGCGCTTTTCCCGAATGTAAAGTGTCCTTTCTCAATATTCCCGAAGGTGTAAAAAAAATCGGCTATCAGGCTTTTTCAGGGAGCGCAATAACAACCCTTGTCATACCTAAAAGCGTCACAGAAATAGTCAGTCAAGCATTTTCCGGGAACAGCAAATTAACGGACGTTTCGGTTTCATGGGACAATCCGGCCACAGTAAAGGTGACGTCCCCCTGTCCTGATTGCGGCAAAAATCCTTTTGACGAGGGGAAAAAATCGGTCACATTACATGTCCCGGTTGGCAAGAAAGCGGCCTATCAAGCTGCCGATGTGTGGAAAGATTTCAATATTGTGGATGACGGGCAGATCGTAACAGTCAACCATTTTCTTGCCAACCTGACTGTCAATGCCGGAGTATTGTCTCCCGATTTCCATCCGGCCATACATACTTACAGCGTCACCGTTCCCCGAACCGTCGCCGATATTACATTTACCGCTACCCCTGTTGATGGCGCGACGATTTCGGGCGCCGGGAAAAAGAACCTGAATATGGGAGAAAATATTTTTGAAATAACAGCCGTTACATCCCTGGGAAGTTCCGTTTACACGATAACAGTAACCCGGCATACAGAGGACCGTGTGATCATCGATGACCTCCATCTTCTTACAAACTTGACTACCGGCGCAGGCACATTATCTCCCGAATTCAGCGCGACCACCCATGCATATAATGTAATCGTTCCCTATAATGTCGATAACATTCTGTTGACGGCCACTCCCATCACCGGTGCAACAGTTTCGGGCGCCGGGAAAAAGGAGTTGGATCCGGGGAAAAACACTTTTGAAATTGCGGCTGTGATGTCGCAAGTTAGTTCCGTCTATACGGTAACTGTAACCCGGGAGACCGATCCTTCGTTAAAACCGGTTAAATACACCGAAGTCGCAACAGGAGCTGTTAAAGCGATCTTTTACAATGCGCAGAACCAGAAAGTAACCATCCCGGTTGTCGATCAATGTGAATTAGAATATGAACTGTCCACTTGTACTTTTTCGGGGAATCTCCCTCTTCACTTCGATGTAGAAAACGGGAAAAAAACATACGATACAGTGGTCAATGTTGCTGCAAACAGTTCATATAAGTTTACCCTTTATTTGAATATTTCCCTGCAAGCAGGTGCAGCCGCGCTTCGTACAAACTATGATCAATATGGTAATCCGGCTTCAACTACTATAGTCTATACCCGTCATCCGGGCAATGTGGTTGCATCAAAAGGCAGCGAGGTGCTGTCAACAGCAGAAATGGATCTCATTGAAAGCAATATTACAAAGGTTTCCGCTTCCAAGCTTAGTTTTACCGGAGCCGGAAACTTCACCCTTTATACGATCACTTTCAATGCACAAGGCGGAAGCAACGTTACGGCGGCTACCGTATACGCTGGCGGTAAAGTTACCCGCCCTGCCGATCCTACCCGTACAGGCTATACTTTTGGCGGTTGGTACAAGGAAACAGCCTGCACCAATGCCTGGAATTTCACCACCGATGTGGTGAATAGCAATACCACCCTGTATGCTAAATGGACAACGGCAAGTGCCACTACCTACTCGGTTACCTTCAATACGCAAGGTGGCAGCGCCGTAGCTTCGGCTACCGTAAATGCCGGCGGAAAGATCACCCGCCCTGTCGATCCCACACGTACAAATTATATCTTCGGCGGTTGGTACAAAGAATCAGACTGTACTAATGCGTGGAATTTCGATACCGATGTGGTGAATAATAATACGTCCCTGTATGCCAAATGGACAGAAAAGAGCGCCACCACTTATATAATTAGTTTTGACACACAGGGTGGCAGTGCTGCCGCATCGGTTGAAACCAATGCCGGCGGCGAAGTAACGCGCCCTGCCGATCCCACACGTTCGGGTTATATCTTCGGCGGTTGGTTTAGAGACGCAGCCTGTACCAATGCATGGAATTTTGATACCGATGTTGTGACTGGTAACATCACGCTTTACGCCAAATGGACGGAATCGACCACCGGCCTTGAGATAGCCGATAAACCTTTAGCCAAGGTTTATCCCAACCCGACAGACGGCTTGTTTACCCTGAATTTCGAAACCCCGGGTAAATTCCGCATCACAATCACAACTGTTTCCAGTAAAGTGTTGCAACGTCAGACCATCAGCGACCAGGAAAAACAGATGGATATCAGCAGCTATCCTTCAGGCATCTACCTGTTGGTGATTGATGATGGTAAACAGCAAAGCGTAACGAAAATCGTAAAAAAATGAAGAACGAAGAGTGAAAAGTGAAGAATTTTCAGTTACTCAGTTATTCAGTTATTCAATCTTTGACATAATGAAAACAAAAATCTTAAATTACGTGTGGTTATTGGTTATGGCAGTTGGTTTTACCGCTTGTCCCAAGTCAGATCCCGAGCCGGCCAAAAACAATGCTTGCGATATTGTCTCTTTCAAAGCAGGTGGCGAGACATGGCAGATATCCGGTTCAAGTATCTCTTTCATTTATCCCAAAGGCACTACCGAAAATAGTATGGTACCGGTTATTACCATTTCTCCAAAAGCAACTGTTGACCCGCCATCAGGTACAGCACAAAACTTTTTTACTGCTGCCGGTGTGACCTATACCGTAACAGCCGAAGACGGGAAAGCAACCAAGACCTATATTGCCAAAGCAACGGTGGCAACGAAGTAGCCAAAGCAAAGGATAGTATTTTTACTTCGCTATATTGTGATGAAGTAAAAACACTATCCTTTGTAAAATAATCCCATCACATCCCCCTCATGCAATACAGTATACATCAAAATGATATATATTTGCCTGCATGAACAACATGCCTCCATCCATACCCAACCCGGCAAATAGCCTGCACATCACCGATTATACATACAACCTTCCGGACGAATGCATTGCCAAATTCCCGTTGGCCGAACGCGACCAATCTAAATTGCTGGTATACCGTAATGGTACTATCGCTATCGATGTTTTTTCCCGTTTGCCGGATTATATCGGCAAAAATGACCTGATGGTATTCAACAACACCCGTGTGATCCGTGCCCGGATTGAAATGGAGAAAGAGACAGGAGCACACATTGAAATTTTCTGCCTTGAGCCGCACGAACCTTCCGATTATCAGCTTTCGTTCTCTCAACAACAAACCTGTCAATGGAAATGCATGATAGGCAACTTGAAAAAATGGAAATCGGGGATATTGAAGAAACGGATTGCATGCGGCAAACACGAGATAGAATTACATGCCGAACGTTTGTACGGTACTGATCATTATCAGGTTGTACGCTTTAGCTGGAATGATGGGATAGATTTTGGCACGTTACTGGATGCTTGCGGGCAGACCCCTATCCCACCCTATTTAAATCGTAAAACTGAGGAAATCGACGAAACCCGTTACCAAACGGTTTATTCGAAGCATAAAGGTTCGGTTGCCGCACCCACTGCGGGTTTGCACTTCACCCCAAAAGTAATGCAACAACTTGCAGATAAGGGTGTAAAACTCAACGAACTGACCCTACATGTAGGAGCCGGAACTTTTCGCCCAGTTCAACAAAATGATATTAGTCAACATGAGATGCATGTCGAATTTTTTTCTGTCCGGATAGAGACTCTCCAACAGATACTTGCGAATAGCGGTACAACAACCGCTATTGGCACCACTTCGTTAAGAGCTTTAGAAAGCATTTATTGGTTAGGTGTCAAAATATTACATCATCATATTGAATTAAATGATCTTCAATTAGATCAATGGGAGGCTTATTCCCTACCCCAAAATATCAGTGTTTTTGATTCATTGAGTAATGTTTGCAAAATGATGATATCAAATCATCAAAAAACGCTCTATGCTTCTACAAAAATAATGATCGTTCCCGGATATATGTTTAGAATTTGCCGGAGATTAATCACTAATTTCCATCAACCGCAAAGCACCTTGTTACTGTTGGTTGGCGCTTTTGTTGGCGAACGATGGAAAGAAATCTACCAATATGCCTTGGATCATGATTTCCGGTTTTTGAGTTATGGGGATAGTTCGTTGCTGGAACGATGACATCAGTTTTTCCATTCGTAAAACCGTACCCAGTCGATATACATTTCCACCGGAAGATCATTGGCATCCACTTTACCTACCCACGAGCCACCCAATTGCATGTCGAGCAACAAGTAAAAAGGTCGGTCAAACGGGAATTGTCCTTCCTGGTCGGTCTGTATGCGCGGATAATTCATGGTACGCCTGCCATTGATACTGAATACGATGCTATCGGTATATAATTCAACACTATATACATTATAGGCATCTTTACGGATGGGGGCTGTAGTTCCCTGTTTAGGCTCCTTCTGCTTGAGTTTGTAGGTATAATACGAATGTACGGTCTGGTAGGCAATGGTATCGCTATTAAGCCGTTCCATAATGTCGATTTCTCCTCCATTAGGCCATTGTTCATTGTCGAAAGGCAATAACCAAAAAGCAGGCCATGCACCACGGGCATTACCTAATTTGGCACGGATTTCTATTTTACCGTGATAAAACGATTTTTTGTCTTTGGTATAAATACCGCCTGTAATAAATGGCATCGTATCACCCGGTAAACCCGGATTCACCATACCACGAAGGATCAGGTTACCATCCTTTACATCATACAATGCATCATGATCGGACATATGTCGTTGCCAGTCGGACTGTCCACGGGGTATTTTACTCCACACGGCCGGATCAATTACGCCGTCTTTACTGAAATTTTCCTCCCAAACGACTTTCCAGCCCGGCTGACAGGAAACCAGTAAAATGGCAAAGGAAACGATTGGAAGGATGATTGTTTTATTCATGTTCATTTTATTATGGAAATCAATGGCAACAAAATTATCAAAATTATATGAGTAATCTATTCTTTAAAAGCCTTATTTTGTATGTTTGTATTCTTATGACACCTGATCCACATTCCCCAATACTTCAAATGCCCGATGGCTTCCGCGGTGATTTTCATACCGACGCCATCAATCGTACCGCTTATGCTACAGATGCTTCAGCTTACCGCGAAACACCGTTGGCTGTAGCTTGCCCAAAAGATGTCGCTGACATCCGCCTGCTGATTGATGATGCACGGCGTGAAGGTATCAGCCTGATTCCGAGGGCGGGGGGCACATCGTTGGCCGGGCAGGTGGTAGGCGCCGGCTTGGTAGTGGATGTTTCGAGACACATGACCCGCATTCTTGAAACGAATATTGATGAAGGATGGGTATGGGTGGAACCAGGGGTGATTCTCGATGAGCTAAACCGTTACCTGCGGCCGCACGGGATGTTTTTTGCGCCGGAGACTTCCACATCCAACCGTTGCACCATCGGCGGGATGGTAGGTAACAACTCCTGTGGTTCGCATTCGCTGGTATATGGCAGTACCCGCGACCACACGTTAGCCATCAAAGCGCTGCTGAATGATGGTAGCGAAGTGGAATTTACAGACGTTTCAGTTGAAGCGTTTAATGAGAAGGCAATTGGTAATTCATTAGAAAACAGGATATATAAAAAAATAGAGGATATACTCTCCCACCCTTCCAACCAAGCAGAAATCAAAGCGCAATATCCCAAGCCCGCCATACGGAGGCGCAACAACGGTTACGCTCTTGATGCCTTGTTGGACATGCAACCTTTCGGCGGCAACCGGCCTTTCAACCTCTGTCCGCTGATAGCTGGTTCGGAAGGCACATTGGTATTTATCACTGCCGTGAAGCTGCGTATCGTACCGCTCCCTCCACCCGTTACGGCTGTGATGTGTATCCATCTGCACTCGGTAGACGAAGCATTGCATGCCAACCTAATAGCGTTGCAACACGCTCCGGCTGCTGTGGAACTGATGGACGATGTGATATTGGGTTTGACAAAGGACAATCTCCTGCAACAACGGAATCGTTTTTTTGTACAAGGCGATCCCGGCGCCATCCTGATCGTTGAATTTGCCGACCATGACGAAAATACCATCCGTCAACGGTCAATCCGACTGGAGCAAGCCATGAATGAGGCTGGGTTTGGCTACCATTTCCCGCTCATCACCGGCGCTGATGTCAACAAAGTATGGGCATTACGTAAAGCAGGGCTGGGCGTACTATCGAATATGAAAGGCGATGCCAAGCCTGTATCGGTGATTGAAGATACCGCCATTCTTCCGGAAGACCTTCCTGCCTATATTGCTGAATTTAAACAAATACTCGAACAACATAATCTTAACTGTGTGTACCACGCACACATAGCTACTGGTGAACTTCATTTGCGTCCGGTGCTTAACCTTAAGGATAAGGACGATGTAAGGCTATTCCGAACCATCGCCCTTGAAACCGCCAAATTAGTGAAAAAATACCGGGGATCACTGAGTGGCGAGCATGGTGATGGACGGCTCCGGGGCGAGTTTATCCCGTTGATGTATGGCGAACAGGTATATGGGCTATTCAAGGAAATCAAACAATGTTTCGATCCGCAAGGTGTTTTCAATCCCGGGAAAATCACAGATACCCCGCCAATGGATACTTCGTTACGATACGAGCCGGGGCGTCCTGTAAAAGAAATCAAAACCATCTTCGATTTTTCGTCGACTTTTGGACTGATGCGGGCAGTGGAAAACTGCAACGGTTCGGGCGATTGCCGTAAATGGCATACCGCCGATGGCACGATGTGCCCGAGTTATATGGCCACGCATAACGAAAAACTAAGTACCCGCGCACGTGCCAATATTCTCCGCGAATACCTGTCAAATATTCAGGAAGATACGTTATTCGATGACAGGGAAGTACTTGATATACTTGATCTTTGCCTTTCATGTAAGGGTTGCAAAAGCGAATGTCCATCAAACGTAGATATGGCCAAGCTGAAAGCCGAGTTTTTGCAGCATTATTATGACCGGCATGGTACACCTTTCCGTGCTTGGATGGTGGCACATGTTGGTTTATTGAATAAAGTGGGTTGCCTGTGGCCGAAATTATACAACCATATAGTCACATGGCCGGTCATTAAAAAAATGATGGGTTTCGATCTGCGAATGGATGTTCCTAAACTTCAAAGACATACCCTTCGAAGATGGTTAAATAAGTATTTGTCAATATTAAATAAGTCTGTAAATCAACAAGTTGCAAAGACATATCTATTTGTGGATGAATTCATTAATTACAATGATGTATCCATCGGCATGAAGACCGTTCAATTGCTGAATAATTTGGGTTACCAGATCGAAATAGTGCCACATAAAGAAAGTGGCCGTACCTATATTTCAAAAGGATTATTACGGAAAGCACAAAAAATTGCCGATTTTAATGTCGATTTATTCAGCCGGCTCATTTCTGAAGATGTCCCATTGGTTGGTATCGAACCTTCGTGTATCCTCACCTTCCGTGACGAATACCCGGAATTGGTCTCTCCCGCTTTACGCGATAAAGCCCGACAGTTGGCACCCAATACCATGACCATTGAAGAATTTATCGTTCGTGAGTGGAAACAAGGCAGGATCAAAGCATCATCGTTCACCGATGCTCCGGCCGACATTGCTTTTCATGGACATTGCCAGCAAAAGTCATTAATTACGACACAAGCCACCCGCGAAATGCTGTCGATACCGGTAAACTATACCGTAAGCGAATTAAAAACAGGATGTTGTGGCATGGCAGGTTCGTTTGGCTACGAAAAGAAACACTATGATCTATCCATGCAGATCGGGGAACTGGCTTTATTCCCACAAGTCCGTGAAACAACAGCAGAAACAATCGTTGTGGCCCCGGGAACCAGTTGCCGGCAACACATCGAACATGGTACAGGACGGAAAGCGAAACATCCTGTGGAAGTGTTGAGTGAAGCTTTGAAAAGTAAAGAATCAACATTGTTTACTTAACGCATCTGACCTGCTGGGTATGAAATGGGGCAAAAGAGGCTATTTTCAACCCGTCATTGCGAGCGATAGCGAAGCAATCTCACCGCAATTAATCTATTTCATTATTAGTAGATTACCTCCGGTGAGATTGCTTTGTCGTTCCTCCTCGCAATGACGAACTTCTCAACTTTTTAGACAACTCTTTTTACATTCCTCTACTTATTCTCCCGGATAGTCTTGATGACATTTTCCCCAATACCAATCCTGTAACCTTCCGAAAAGAACAGGATTCCGCCATTATCCGAAAGGAACAACGTCAACGGGAAGTTTTCGGTAAATCCGAGTTGCAGGGTGTTGGATACGCCATTCAACAACGTACGTTTTTCGTCGACTGCCCAACTGCTTTGTTGGGGTAATTTGGCAAACACCGAAGGATCGAACCGGCTTGTCATTTTGTCCGAAGGTGTCATCAACAACACTCCGCCGCCCCATTGCTCAAATTCAGTTTGTAATGCAGGCAAATCTTGTAATACATGCTTTGAAGGTTCCTTGCCGGGATCAATGAGACACAACATCACGCCCTTCCCGTTGGATATTTCTTTCAATGTCCGTCGGCTACCATCGGTCATGGTAATGATGGTATTCATGTCCACAATACCCATCACTTGCATCTTACCGGTTACTTTGGGGAGTGTCACGGTAAGTTTTTGTTGTCCGCCGTCGGCCAATGTGAAATAGTCCGTATGTATAGTCACCGAACCGTCATTGGCACGGCTTCCCGTCATCAGGCGGTAATAGCCGGTATCAAGCGATAAGGTGCAGGGAAACTTCTTTAATGTAGGGTCTTCTTCGTAATCCAAAGTCACAAAATCGCCATTGGAGAAACGTGCCAATGTAAAATGCGTACTGTATTGCGGCTTCACTACATTGCCGGCAGCATTATCGATGATCACCTTGCCTTTCGCCGTTTGCTTTGGCTCTTCGACTTCAAAAACAGCATCTTTCCACACTCCGTCCTCGAAATACTGGGGTTTATTGGTTGCTTGTTCGATACGCGCCGGGATTTCGGCTGTACGACATAATGCTACAAAAAAGATGTTACGCGAATATTTGTCGGCAACCTGTAATTCAAATACACCACGAGGCGACAATGGGCAATAATAATAATTTTCATTGCCCATGATATTTATTTCTTCATTAACTAATTGAATAAGATCTGCAATAGGAGCACGTGTCCCAACAGCAGGCTCGCCACCGGCCTCCGACCAGAAAAACGATCTCCACGGACGTATTAACTCCCTTCCTATGCGTGGCGACAGTGTATTAGCGGCAAGGAATTCTTTTGTAAGAAGTTTGTCTGGCGATAATCCGGCTTCACTTTTGCTGTTCAGGTGGTCGCTAAGATACCCGGCAGGGGTGTCACGGACATCCTTTTCGGTAAGTGAAGCTAAAAACGGCCACAGATAAAGGTTATCCTTGTTTTTACGGATAAATGTTTCTATTTCGCGCCAGTTGCCTTGCGCACGATGTATATATTTCCATACTTCCCCGCTATCCGCATTTATTTCTTTGGCTAAAGCCTTTGCTTGTTCTTCGTTCATAAAAGTAGCCATATAAGCATTACGGATAGAATCTTCCTGAGCCAGTCGCCGGGCATTTTGTGCCTGTTTTTCAGCCGATACCTGCTTGATTTTCTGTTCGGCAGGCGGAACCAGTTCATAAGTCTCATCATAAGACACTCCTGCTTTACGGTTAAGCGTTACCGTTACGGAATTGTTCGAGGCCGACGCCTTTTCGTATCCGAACGTATTCCCATGATTGGCCCATACTACGAGATCACCCAAACCGGTAATCAATGAAGCGGTACCGTCTGCTTTAGTCAAACCATCAGCAATAGGATATAGTTCAGCATAGTTATATACTTTATATTGCACCTTAGCGCCTTCCACCGGTTTTCTGTCGGCATCCAATACCTTCACTGACAGGATTCGCGTCGTAGCATAATTGTTCAACAGATTGATTTTCGAATACAAAGGTGTTTCCAGGTTCTTTTCCTCCGGGCCATTGTATAAGCCGAACACATTGGTATGCACCATCATGGCACGCTTGGCCGGAGCGGTGAACCACGCCATATCCAGTTCAGGTTCAGGCTCGCACGCACCCAGGTAATGCCATTGTCCATCGACCCAAACCTCCACCCAGGCATGGTTATCATCGGTGTGTACCCAACGTGGCGTATAGCATTGGCGGGCAGGGATGCCGACCGACCGCATCGCTGTCACTGTAAAAGTCGATTCCTCGCCGCAACGTCCCCAACTGGTGCGTACCAAGGCCAATGGCGCAGAAGTACGTCCATCCGTACCACGATAGGTAACTTTTTCATGACACCAGTGGTTTACCTCCAGTGCGGCGTCGGTCATTGAAAGCCCTTTCACACGATCTTTCAATTCATTGAAAAACACCATACGGGCAGTATCCAGATCTTCGTTGTTCACACGATATACAAGTACAAAATGCCGGAAAATATCCTCAGGAATGGTTTTACCCCAACTAAAGTAATCGCGTGCTGTAAATGCTGCATTTACCTGTTTCAAAAAGATACCGCCATCATAATCGGCCAAGTCGCTCAGCGGCATATAGGCATAAAGAAACTCCAAAGCCTCGCGTTGCTCCGTAGTAAGTGGTTGATCGAATACCGAAAATAACTGTTCGGAACGGTTTTGCGCCAATTCCTTTCTTTTGGCAAACTGTTCCTGAACCTTTGTCCGGTAAGATTCATCCGAAAGAAAATGGTTCCCGGATGTATGACAGGCTGCCAATCCAAAAGAGACCAACAGAAAATAAACTAAATTTTTCATATTACGATACAATACACACTTTTCAATAAGTGCAAAGTTACCGTTTTTGCAGATAAAATAAATATGATTATCGGGCATCATGTCTATACGATTAAAAATCATATTCAGCGTAGTCTGGAGACTACGCTGGGTTAAAAGGAAAGCTCCCGCTTTCCATATTTGCAAGGCAGGAGCCTTGCTTTTAACTGCGACGTAGCGAAACGCTACGCCGAACAGTCTGGTCACAAACTATTTGGTAAATCATCAATCGAGTAGGAGAAACGGGATTAATTCCCGTTTCGACCTCTCACACCACCCGGCATACCGTTCGGTACCAAGGCGGTTCCTTACTTACGATACAATTTTACGGTAGCAATCCATTAGAAAAGGGTAGTTTGCCCGTCTC
>JAVBSH010000126.1:0-46971 GCA_031547085.1 Bacteroidales bacterium | reverse complement strand
TGAGACGGGCAAACTACCCTTTTCTAATGGATTGCTACCGTAAAATTGTATCGTAAGTAAGGAACCGCCTTGGTACCGAACGGTATGCCGGGTGGTGTGAGAGGTCGAAACGGGAATTAATCCCGTTTCTCCTACTCGATTTTTAGTTTCTCGATAAATCTGTTATTTTTGCATCTTAATCTTCTAAACACACATCAATATGCAAAAAATCAGTATTGGGGTTGTTGCTATACTTTTTTCGGTCATATTTGTGCAAACGATTTCCGCTGTGGAGATCAAAGCAGTACGCAATGGTTCGAAAATTGACGTAACTATTGACAACCAGTTTTTTACCAGCTATATTTTTCCCATCGAGGAAAAATATCCTTTCTTTTTTCCTGTTAATGGACCGGCAACTGGTGGTAGCGTTACATCCATGCGTAATTCGAAGTGAGCGCTGATCACCATCTCAACTGGCTGGAAGCCGTGCGGTCGCGCAAGCAACCGATTACCAATGCCGAGATAGCACACCGTTCATGTTCCGCATGTCTGTTCCAGCACATTGCCATGAAGTTGCCCCGTAAACTATATTGGGATCCGATCCGCGAACGTTTCAAAACGATGACGAAGCGAATTCCATGTTATCAAGGGCACAAAGGTATCCGTATAATATATAAAAGCCTTTTCTACGGTATCATAACTTTTACCAGTTCATCTGTTGTTACATTTACCAAATAATCAGCAAGGTTAGTTTGCTCCAGTTTTTGACGGATACTCATTTCGTTGTGAGAAGTACCGGCCAATAACTGTTCCAGTTCGGCTGTGTCCCTGATATTGAAAAAGTCGCCGAAAATGCGGGCATGGCTGATCATTCCGTTTTGAACATCAAGATGTACTTCAAGGTGCCCTCCGCCAGTTTTAATATCATTCACCATATTGTAACCCGGTGACTGACCGAAATTCCAATCCCAGGTAGCATATTTTTCATCGCGCAGCTTGCTGATGGCGGCTATATCGGCTTCGGAATAGTTGTACGGTTTGCAGTCGGGGTAACTGCCCATCATGTAGCGGAGCACCATATCCCTGAACTCTTCCAGGTCGAGCGACTTTTTGAGGTGACTGCTGATATTGGTTACACGACTACGTACTGATTTGACGGCTTTATCGGTAAATTTTGCCGGGTGGGCATTCAGTGCGCCAGAGAGATCAGTCAACTCCGATGCGAAAAGTAATGTACCGTGATGCAACACACGGCCGCGGAACACATGTTCGGCATTGCCCGAGAACTTTTTGCCGTCAATGACCAAATCATTACGTCCTTCAAAACGAGCATCTACATCCAGTAACTGCAACACTGCAATGATAGGTTGCGTATATTTCTGGAAATCGATCAGTTTGTCGCTTTGCGCATTTTCGATGAAAGTAAAGTTGATGTTTCCCAAATCGTGAAATACAGCGCCTCCTCCCGACAATCTTCTGACAACCTTGATGTTGTTCTGTTTCACATAGTCCACATTGATTTCGGCCAGCGAGTTTTGGTGGCGGCCTACAATTACCGAAGGTTCATTGCGCCACAGCATAAAACAGTTATCCGTAAAGTTTTTAAGGACATATTCCTCGGCTGCCAGATTGAAATACGCGTCGGTATGATGATCGTTGATACAAAGCATGTTTAAAAATATTTGATATTTAGAATCTGTTAAATTTAATTTTTTAATTGAGGCTTCTGACCTGCTGGGTCTTTGAGACCCAGCAGGTCAATTCTTAACTGAACGATATTGAATTGTTTGCTATGAACGATTTCAGTGTATCGGCTTCCTTTTTCACCAAAGGCAACATTTTTTTCATCCTGTCCTTTGCGGGAACTGTCTCGTCTGCCTTTTCCAATAATGGAAATTCATAATGAATGGACATAGCGCTTTGTATGTTTTTTTCCTGTAATATCCGGAAATAGGCATTAAAATCGACCACTCCTTCGCCCAGCGGAACCGATTTTACACTCCATTTGCCATTATTGTGTGCATAAATAAAATCTTTGATACACAGACAGCCGATGTACGGGCTGATGGCTCTAAATCCCAATGGCCAAGAGCTGAAGCCTTCGGCCACTGCATGGCGCACATCATATTGGCAGCCGATAAAACGGGCATCCAAACCTTCGAGTGCCGTCCAAAGATCCCATACCGGGCTGCCAAACATACCACCCACATGGTTTTGATAACAGCCTTGTATGCCGTATTTGGCATTCAGTTCACACAACTCACTCAGCCGTTTCCGGAAATTATCCAGGTTTTTCGATATTTCCAAGTGGTTGTCGTAATTGAAATATCCCAGCCGGTAACATTTTACGCCAAGCTCTGAAGCTGTTTTCAGTATCTTATTGGTTACAGACGCTGAAGCATCGTCAATAGTTGTGGCAATCATTGGGACAGACAAGCCTTTCTTTTGTGCGGCGGCCACGGCATGTGGAAGATCTTTTTCTACGTTTTCAGGCGACACATATCCACCGGAACGAACAGTTAGGTCGACACCTTCGAAACCCGCATCGGCAAGGAATGCAAACATATCTTCGCCAAGCGAGTCGAACACCTTGGAGAAAGCACAAATGGTATGTTTGCGAGTGGAATCTGATAATGGCCTGTTCGCGGGTACTGCAAAAACCGCCGGTGTAGCAACGGCAGAACCTGCAGCTACCATAGCCAATCGACCAATAAATGTACGGCGTGTTTGTTGAGGATGATTTTTCATGTTGTTTTCGATCACTATTTCCAGACGGAATTCATCCGGTATGCGCGTAAATCTTTGATCTCAATATTATTCCCCCAGAAATGAAGCCCTTCGCGATTACCCGTATGCGGCCGTCTTTCCATGGAATAAGCATAAGCGCCCTGATCGATGAAAACTTCGACGGAAGTTCTGTCGATAAAGATATCGGCTGTAATTTCCATGCTTGTCATGTCTTCGGGTGAATAAAAAACGCCATTGACCACGTTGGAATTCATATCATAATCGATAAGCCGTTGGCCGTACAAATTGAACCCAGCACTGGTTGCGTGTGACAATTTAAAAGTGGTATGGATATGAAGACCATCTGCATTATTGAACCGTTGGAGATTATCGTTCGCTTCCTTTGTGGTAAGCGATTTCCACGCGGTTTCATCTGCATGTAGGTCAAACACTTCCTTGACAGGATAGCTGAACATCCGTACACCATCCTTGGTGGTACGTAATGTTAATTCCACAGGCAGAAGCATCATACCGTTGAATGGCATCCCGGAATGGCTGATCCGTCCCCAGGCAATCTGTATCCGCCGGCCATCCTGCTGGGGAATATTGGTAAATGTCTGTGCCGCGTATGCCGAGCCTGTTGCATAATAGTATTTGCCGGCTTCAGGTGTAAACTTCTTACCGTCGAAAGCGCCTATCATATAAGTTCCCGAAGCGCCGTACATCACCCACTTTGTTTTTGCCGGATTCCTGTCGATTGGCAATTCAAACAGTTCGGGACATTCCCAGAATCCGGTTGTATGGCTCTGGTATGTCCACTCTTTCAGGTTCGGGGATGTATATATCGAATGTCCGTCGCGTTCGTTGAGCGCCATCACCCAATGTTTGCCCGGCTGATACCAGAATACTTTGGGATCGCGTGTATCCTTGCTGTTCCATTTTTCCTTGGAGTCAATCACCGGGTTGTTGGCATATTTTGTCCAAGTGCGACCCTTGTCGAGGCTGTAAGCAACACATTGAATCTGTTTCTCAGGATTATCGGCGGTATAAATGGCTACCATGGCCGGTGTCTTTCCTTTTCCGAATCCCGAAGTGTTATCGTAGTCGATTACTGTAGAACCCGAAAACATGGTTCCTAATTGATCCGGGTACAATGCGTCGGACAGTTCTTCCCAATGCATTAAATCACGGCTCACAGCATGGCCCCAGTGCATGTTGCCCCATTCGCGTTCGTACGGATTGTGCTGGTAAAACAGGTGGTATTCGCCTTCGTAAAAAATCAGTCCGTTGGGATCGTTGTTCCATCCGCGGCGGCTGGTGAAATGGAATTGTGGACGGTTCTTTTCATGGTATATACTATCTAGCCCGGCAATGCGATCATCTTGATATATCAAGCCCAAACCCTGCTTGTTTCCCGGATACCGAATTGTCAACGTTTTACCCTTGAGTGTGGACACATCACAGAAAACCCAGTAATCCGGGTCGGACACTGCTAACCGGATATCGAACTTTCGCTCGGGTTTGCCGTCGACCATAAACGTCATTTCTGCCCGATCCACTTTTGACGATACAGGCAAATTGAGATAGCGTTTGGATATTTTTACCATTATTTCTTCGGCTTTTACCGACACCATACTCATCAATAATAAAAGTACGGAGGCAACATTTATTTTCATACCATTCATTTTTTCTACATTTAACTGCAAAGTTACGGATTTAAAATTTCATGTCAATTGATTGATAGGAAAATCGGTTGTTTTTTCAGAACCTTTTATGCCAGTTTGAAGAAATGATCGTAAATATTTTTGTAGCCTCAATAAATCTGTAAACCTGTTGGGGCATAGAGACCCAGCAGGTTGAATTGATTTGAAACAGATGTCAACATAAGCCTCGAAGCATTCCCTGGAAATACATTGGTTTTAACATCCGGGTTTTTAAGAACCAGCCTGCCCAGTGTTCTTTTCCGGGGTCCAGCAGTGGCATTGAAGGCGTTGGGATTTTGTCGTAACCAAATTCGGCCATCAGCACTTTTCCGTGTTCGGTAACAAACGGACAAGCCGTATATCCGTTGTAAACTTCAGAGGGTGTTTCGTTTTCCACCAATGAGATAAGATTAGCCACAGCCACTGGTATTTGTATGCGAATGGCCGCACCTGTTTTACTGGTGGGGATGCCTGCCACATCGCCGAGTACCATGACATTCCGGTAACGGGCATGTATCAACGTATCTTTGTCAGTAGGTACCCAGTTTTCCAGCTTGCCTGTTTGCGGATTGACAGCAAGCGGCGATTGTCGTACAAAGTTGGGTGCGCTCATAGGTGGCACAATATGCAGGAAATCATAGTCGTGGCTCACCGTTTTTACCACGTCGTCGGTTGTGTGCTCGAAATACACTTTTCGGGCGGTGGTATCCACAGCCTTGATGCGATGGTGGAAGGTTATGGGAATATGGCGTTCGAAATATATTTCTTCGAGGCGCTTGCAAAACAGGGGGACATCAAACATTTTTTCGCTTGCACTGATGAATTGGAAATTGACCCTTTCACGTGTACCCTGTCTCCGGCAGTAATCCTCGGCCATCATGTTGATCTTTTTGGGTGCACCACCGCATTTCAGCTTGGTCCATGTATCCGAAAAAATGGCCTGGCCACCCTTCTGTGACAGTTCTTTGATGGCGCTCCAGCACTTTTGGGCACCATTGAAATCGTAGATGCAATGTGCATTTCCAGTACCCAGCGTTTCGCGGCTGATACCTTCGATTTCATCGAAATGCATTTGTAAGCCGGGACACAGTACCATGAAATCGTATGCAATCACCCCGTTTTGCGACGTCGTAAGGCGGTTATTGTCTGGGTCAAGCTCCACCACATAATCCTTCAACCACTTTACTCCCGAAGGGATTAGCGATTCCTCCGGTTTATGTACCTGCGAAGCCTCGTATACCCCGCTGCCGATCAGCGTAAAACCGGGTTGGTAGTAATGCGTCTCGCTGGGATCAATCAATGTAATATCGGGGTTGGACAAGGCGCGTTGCAACCGAGCTGCCATACTGATTCCTGCCGCTCCGCCGCCAACGATTGCTATCCTGGCCTTGACGCTGCTTACAGGTATATTGAACCTGATGGTTTTGTAAGCAATAAATCCTACACCTAAAGTTGCTGAAAGTTTGAGAAAATCGCGACGTGTGAATGTACGTTTGTTAATGGGCTTCATTTGAATTTGATAATCTTTTTATTTCTTTTTCTGAGTTTTCTGATATTTGGTTCAAAAACGATACTGCGGTTGCATAAGTGGATTCCGGGATCCCGTTTATAATCATATCGATTGTTTCACAAGTAATTTTCCTGATTTCAGGCATGACCGACAATCCTTTTTCGGTGATGCAGATACGGTTTTTCCGCCGGTCGGCCTGTTCACGTCTAACCCAACCCTTGGCTTCTAGGTTATCGACGGTCCGTTTAATGGCAGCCACATCCTTACCCAACAACTTTGCCAATTCTATCTGACTCAACCTGTCGGTATCATATAAATATCTGAGTACCAAAAACTGCGAATGCGGCAAGTCAATGTTTGCCTGGTTCATCCTTGTCCTGTGAAGGGAATTTAATGAATACAAAGCCTTGGAAAGTAAAGCTCCCAAAGGTTTTTCATTAAACAACATGTTTTCCTGTTTCATATCTTCCATATTGCAAATGTACAACAAATATTGATTAGTCAACATTCGTTGATTTCATGACTTAAAATAGAGTTTATATAAATTAGACAGGATTTACAAGATTTACAAGATAAATCGCCGAAGGCGATTAGAAAAAATCCTGTAAATCTTGTAAATCCTGTCTATGATATTACTTTTTATATCCAAAATTCTAATTTATATAATCTCTAATGAATAAACTTCCTGCTAAAATCTCAGCAGTAGTTCTATAGTTATCTTATTATCAGAAACATGTAGATCTCGGTTGTCGAACTCGACAAAATGGTTATTACGGAGAAAATATTGTTCGTAGTCAATCCGTAATGTTGAGTTAAAAGGTTTCAAATCCAGTCCGAAATTGAGACCAAAAGTCAGCCTATTTACATCAAAGCCGGCATCCATCACATCGTAACCCATGGCATCCCACCGGAATGCAGGACTCAGGTTATGAAACATTTTCCAATTCCTGAGATCGAACATATAAGCGCCTTGGATGTATGTCCCGAACAGGTCGCGGCTGGTAGTATGCGATGTGCGGTTCATCACTTCCGCTTCAACGCGCAGACGGTCATTTGCATAATGTACGTCGGCACCCCATAGAAGCATCTCGATGGTTTCGCTGTTGTAGTGGTATATTTTGGCGCTGGTGCGGAAACCGTCCATACTGCCGGCAATAAGCCTTGCTGCGTACGAAGGCTCGTCAGTCCATTGCGGGTCATTAATCTTACCGCCATTAAACATCCCTACTTCCCCTTCAAGCGGAAAAGTCTCAAACGGGAATCTGTATTTCATAACAGCACCTATGTCGCGCGAACCGGGAGTAAAATATTTACCTACGAACGCCCGGTTGGAGAACATCATTTCGGCAGGCGAAATAATATACTGGTTGTCAAAAGGGATAGATGTTTGTCCGAAATTGATGCTCAGTCCTTTGGCCGGTTTCAGTATGCCATACAGGTCGAGCGGGGAAAAAGTACCTTCGTTGCTGAATTCCACCTGTACCCGGTAACTGATGTATTCGCCGATATCGCCCCGCAGACCGAGCCGTGAATTACGTACGTTGAACCGCATCACACCTTCTTCGGTGCTCACTTCTAATTTAGTCTTAATGATTCCATCGAATTTTACCCACTTGCGCAACGATGGTATCGCTATTGTGCTGCTATCGGCCTGCTGAGCCATACCCAAGACAGATATGCTCATAATAGACAGGAAGATCACCGTCCGTTTTAAGGTCAATTTCATTTTGCACATTTGGTGAGACAAAGATCGTATTTTTTCCGCGAAACACAACAAAAACCATCCAAGGTTGTCATAAAGAATATTAATTTTGTATTTGTGCTTGGGGATTAAAGGTATTTCTTAATTTTGCGCCTTCGAACAGTTTTAAGTAATAATTGAAAATGCCCGTCTGATCGTCTTGGTTAGACGGGCAAAGCGCATTAAATCAAGATCGAAACGTCGATTATTTGTCAGCATGTACTTATAATGATTGGAATCGAAAAAATCAAACGACCCATCGCTGCCGAGTTGGAAATATTTGACCGTCAGTTCAAACAGACCCTCAAAAGCGATGTCTTTTTGTTGAATGTCATCACCCAGTATGTTTTAAAAACGAAGGGTAAACAGATACGTCCTATATTGGTGATGTTATCGGCAAGGTTGTTTGGCGAAATCGGTCAGAAAACCTATACGGCGGCTTCGTTGATAGAACTGCTTCATACAACTTCTCTGGTGCACGACGATGTGGTGGACGATGCTAACGAACGGCGGGGAGCTTTTTCGGTATATGCATTGTGGAAATCAAAAACAGCCGTGTTATTTGGTGATTACTTGTTGGCTCGTGGCCTCATGGTATCGGTGGATAACAATGCTTACGACTTGTTGCGTATTGTTTCGGTGGCTGTAAAGGAAATGTGCGAAGGCGAATTATTACAGTTACAGCATTCGCGCAAGCAAGATATTACACAAGAAGCATATTTTAAGGTGATCCAAAAGAAAACGGCAGCGTTGATCTCGGCTTGCACTGAAGCTGGGGCGCAATCGGGTGGGGCTACTTCCGAACAGTTGGAGCAGATGCGGCAATTCGGTAACTACCTTGGTCTGATATTTCAGATTAAAGACGACTTGTTCGATTATCAACCGAACAGCGTCACCGGAAAACCCGCAGGTAATGACATCAAAGAAAAGAAATTCACCCTGCCATTGATTTATGCTTTGCAACAAGCACCTCATTCCGAAAGAAAACAAATCCTGGGATTGATCAACAGTTCAGCATCCGACTCGAAGAAGCTGAAAACCGTAGCTGGTTTTGTAGATGAGAAAGGTGGCCTGGAGTATTGTCGTACTACAATGAATGACTTGGCACAGAAGGCTATAAAAATCATCGACAGTTTTTCGCCGGGTGACGCTGCCACCGCTCTGAAAGAGATTGTTGATTATACGATTACTAGACGTAAATGAAGTATACAGGTTTACTACTTCAATGAAAGCTCTATATTGTAATGTTAAAACCATATTTACCGATTTAAGACAGGATTGGTTTACTCAGCATTGTTTTATTTTCGGTCACATTTAATATAATGATTAAAGATTCTTGCGTATATTTGTGCAATAAGTATAATTGTAATCAATTTTAATCGAGACATTGCTTCATGAAGTCGGAACAAAAACATATTTATTGGCTTGATATAATTCGTTTTAGTGCAGCTTTTTTAGTTTTATTGGAGCATACACGTTATCATTTTCTAGTTGCTTTTGATGAATTGCCTGTGGTACAACAAACACCTTTAGTTGCTCTTTTTTACACATTCACTCATTTAGGCCATGCTTCGGTTTTAGTATTCTTCGTTTTGAGTGGTTTTTTAGTTGGCGGAAAAACAATTGAAAGAATTAAAGATGGAAAATTCAATTTGCCATCATACGTTATTGACAGGAGTGTTCGAATCATGTTACCATTAATATCGGCATTATTGCTGATATGGATCACAAACGTGATAGTAGGAGATGAAACGAATTACAAAGCTCTTATTGGTAATTTTTTTTCCATGCAAGGGGTTATTGTTGATCCAGTAAGTCCTCCATTATGGTCATTATCTTATGAGGTCTGGTTTTATGTTATTATGGGAGGAATAGCTTTGTTTTTCTCCACATTATCAATTAAAAGGAAAGTATTGGCTTTTGGTTATTTGTTAATCGGATGTTTGGTGTTTGTGAAGTTATTATTTGTGTACTTAGCCATTTGGTTTCTAGGTGCATTTACTTATTTTATCATTCCCCCAAAAAAGAGTATTTTATTGTTTGTTTTTTCTATACTAATATTTGTTTTTATGTTAATTCCCATGGTATTAACAGATAGTGCAAAAGCTGAGGAGTATGTCTTTCTGAATCGTCAGGTTGTAGAATTGGTTTTTGGCTTTTCAATTTGTGTTTTTTTTCAACAATTGTTGACATTCAAACCGCAAAACCTTTTTATGCGCAAGGTAGATCATTTGGGGACAAAGTTGGCCGCATTTTCATATACATTATATTTGACTCATACACCTATTGTCGTATTGCTTAGACATTGGGGATTTGCAGTTAGAGACCAGATTAATGCCATGTTTGTATGCCAATATATTGTGGGCGTTATCATTTCTTTGATAGCCGGCTACTTTATATATTGGATGTTTGAAAAAAGAACCGGTATGGTAAAGATGTATATCAGAAAATTTATCAAATAATTGTAAATGAGCATATTATTGGTTTTTGACATTTTTTAAATCATTGAAAATAATTTTTAGGGACGAATGCAAAATAATTTACCCATTTTTGCAGATGATTACAGAATTAAAATCTGCGAATCTTTAGTTCGGCGAAGGCAAATCTGGAACATAGCCATAAATAGTCACATCAGAAAGTGAGGATTTAATTTTGATCGCCTTCCTTACTATTTTGAAAGAAACAAAAATATTTGTTACTCAAAAACAAAAAAAAGTACAAACTTTTCTATTTATTTACGTATACAGATAGTGTTGTAATCATTTATTATAAATAATCAGAATATAAATGTCAAAAGTTGCATTAATTACCGGTATTACCGGGCAAGACGGAGCTTATTTATCAGAATTCCTGCTAAAAAAAGGATATGTAGTACATGGAATAAAACGGCGGTCATCCATGTTCAATACCGAGAGGATAGACCACCTTTATCAAGATCCGCATGTTGAAAACCGTAACCTAGTGTTGCATTATGGCGATTTGACCGATAGTATGAATCTGACGCGTATTATTGGTGACATACAGCCGGACGAGATTTATAACCTAGCAGCTATGAGTCATGTAAAAGTCAGTTTCGATACGCCGGAATATACGGCTAATGCCGATGGAATAGGTACTTTAAGGATTCTGGAAGCTATTCGCCTGTTGAAATTAGTCGATAAAACACGGATTTATCAAGCTTCAACGTCCGAACTTTATGGGTTGGTACAGGAAATTCCTCAACGCGAGACTACTCCGTTTTATCCCCGTAGTCCTTATGCAGTGGCTAAGCTATACGCCTACTGGATTACGGTGAATTACCGTGAAGCGTATGGAATGCACGCAAGTAACGGTATTTTGTTCAACCATGAATCGCCGCTCAGGGGCGAAACGTTTGTGACCCGGAAAATAACCCGGGCTGTTTCGCGTATTGTATTGGGATTACAGGATCAGGTTTTCATGGGAAACCTCTCCAGCAAACGCGACTGGGGACATGCTAAAGATTACATTAAAGCCATGTACCTAATTCTTCAACAGGATACCGCTGACGATTATGTTATTTCCACCGGAGTAACCACTACCATTAGGGATTTTATCATTATGTCATTTGCTGAAACAGGTGTTACTGTTGAATTTAAGGGAACTGATGCCGACGAGCAAGGGTTTATTTCGGCAATTAACGAGTCTGTTTTTGAACGGAAAGTTGGTGCGACATACTTACCCGCTTTCCGTAAACGTATTGGCTCGGTTATCGTCGGTGTCGACCCGGCTTATTTCAGGCCGACTGAAGTGGAACTTCTGGTTGGCGACAGTACTAAGGCACGGCAAAAATTGGGTTGGAAGCCAGAATATGACTTGAAAAGATTGTGTGAAGATATGGTTGTTTCTGATTTGAACCTGATGAAAAAGGAAAATTATTTGAAAGACGGTGGATATCGAATTTTAAATTATTTTGAATGATGGACTTGAACGCAAAAATATATGTTGCAGGGCATACAGGTTTGGTTGGTTCAGCTATACTGAAAAACCTGCAAAAAAAAGGATATTCGAATTTTATTCTTAAAACCTTCAAAGAACTTGACCTGACTGATCAGAAGGCGGTTTTTGCTTTTTTTGAACAGGAAAAACCCGAATATGTCATTCTTGCAGCGGCTAAAGTCGGGGGAATCGTTGCCAACAATAAGTACAGGGCCGATTTCATATACGAAAACCTGATGATTCAAAACAATGTGATTCATCAGTCATATCTGCATGGTGTCAAAAAGTTGGTATTTCTCGGGAGTACGTGTATTTACCCCAAAGAGGCCAACCAACCGATGAAGGAGACAGAATTGCTGACAGCTCCTCTGGAGTATACCAATGAGCCTTATGCCATCGCCAAAATAGCCGGTATTAAGATGTGTGAGAGTTATAACCTGCAATACGGTACGGATTTTATTGCAGTGATGCCTACCAACCTGTATGGCCCCAACGACAATTTCAACCTCGAAACATCGCATGTGTTGCCGGCGATGATCCGTAAAATACATCTGGGAAAATGCCTGGAAAATGATGATCTTTCAGCAATTAAACATGACCTGGATCAACGTCCGATTGAAGGAATCAGTGGAAAAAATCCGCAGGAAGAAATCATTAGTGTGCTGGAAAAATATGGTGTTAAGAAATTGACTTCCGGAAAGGTTCAAATTGAGATTTGGGGTACGGGAAAACCGCGTCGCGAATTCCTGTGGAGCGAGGAAATGGCCGATGCCACAGTGTATGTGATGGAAAGGGTTAATTTCTCGGATATTGTAGCAGGAATAGCGAGCAAGGAGATCCGGAACACGCATATCAATGTGGGAACCGGTAAAGATATTTCTATCAGGGAAATTGCTTACCTGATCAGGGAAAAAATAGGATTTTCGGGAGATTTGTGGTTCAATGAGGAAAAACCTGACGGCACCATGAAAAAGCTTACCGATGTTACCAAATTACATTCCCTTGGTTGGCATCATCAGATTGAAATTGATGAAGGGGTAGAACGGATGTATCGTTGGTATAAAGAAAACTAAGTCGGTTGCCAACTAAAAAGGGTTCGGGGTCATGCAGCACAATCATGTTGCATGACCCCGAACCCTTTTTAGTTTTTATCGTTCCTAATAAGCATTTTTGTCATTTAGGATGGAGAAAGCGGTTCTCAAAATAATCGTAATATCCAACCACAATGACCAGTTTTCGACATACCAGAGGTCTGCTTTAATACGTTTTTCCATTAGGTCGAGTTCTTTTGTCTCTCCTCGGAAACCGTGTATCTGCGCCCAGCCTGTAATTCCCGGCCTGATGAAATGACGAACCATATATTTGTCCACTTTCGGGGAATATTCGTCCGTATGCAGCAACATGTGCGGACGTGGGCCGACAATTGACATATTTCCTTTGAATACATTAATAAATTGCGGCAATTCATCGATGCTGGTTTTTCGCATAAAATCACCAATGCGCGTTTTTCTGCTATCGTCGACGGTTGCTTGTTTGGTGTGGGCATCCGAACTGCAACGCATACTCCTGAATTTGTAGCAATCGAATGATTTCCCATCAGCACCTGTACGTTTCTGTTTGAAGAAAACCGGCCCGGGCGAACTGAGTTTGATCAGGATGCCCATTATCAGGTATATAAAGGGAAATAGCGTTACTAAGAAAAATAAGGAAATAATGATATCAAAGCCTCTTTTCAACGCAGCATTATGAGCGTAACTTAACGGGATCATGCGCAGAGCGAAAACCGGCATATTGCCGATTTGTTCCACTACCGTATGGTTGCCTGAATAATAATAACCTATAGATGGCACAATATGGAACTTAACAACATGCTTTTCTGCAAATTGGATAAAATCAGTGATTTTTTCTTCTGCCGACAATGGCAAAGTACAATAAACCCTTGTAATCTTATTACGTAGAATATATTCTTTGGCTTCCTCTATGGTACCTAATATTTTTCCGTCGTTTTGTTCAGGGTCATCATCAAAAAAACCAAGTACTTTCACCCCGAGGTAAAGGTTATTCAGAAATTCCTCGTCGATTTTTTTGCCAATCAATCCTGCACCCAGGATGATCGTTTTGCTATTTGACCTCCTGATCAAAAAGGTGATCGTTTTCCTTGTGATCCACTGATATATGCACATAGCAGCATATGCGATGCAAAAAAAAGTGAATATAAACAAACGATTTGTAGCGCCTGATATTTTCAGGATAAAAAGGCAGACCACGAGAATAATGGCCATCGTGACCAGTTTAAAGAAATTTCGCCGGATGATATTGGGAGCGTGCAATTCCCTGACATCGTCGAAATTAAACTTAACGATCGCAAAGCTAATCAGGTAGCTCAAATTGAGCAAAACCAATATCCAATGATAGACTATGTAATACTCTATATGAAACAACCTGAGCAAGACAAAAAACAGAAGATTGATCATAATGATGTCTTCTATGAGAAAAATGGTAGCCAGAAGAGATAAATATCTTCTTGTGGGGCTTTGTGTTCTTCGCCCCAGGATGATCATTTTATACCATGCCAATTTATTGGATAAGCTCATCGTTTAATTTAATCATTATTTGGTGGGTATGGTTCAAAAAAGTTAAATAATGCTTTTTTTATTAATTACAGATTGATATATATCAATTAGTTGCATATAATTTTTTTCCGGTGTGTATAGTTCTTCGTATGTTTTTCTTGCATTCTGACAAAAGATATTTTTTTGCTTATCGCTATACGATTGCCATTTTTGAATACAGTTGACCAATGATGATGGATGACCGGCATCGAATAGTAGACCGTTATATCCGTCTTGTATCATCAATGATATCGATCCCAGGTTTGAGGCTATTACTGGTACACCGGCACTAAATGCTTCAAGGAGGGTAATCGGCATTCCTTCATACCATATTGAAGGCATAATCAATGCGGTACATAGGTTCAAGTTGTCATATATGCCAGTTTTGTCTTGAAATCCCAGGTATTTCACAATGTTTGGTTTTGCAGATGCCAAAGCTTCCACCTTTGGTTTCAAAGGGCCATCTCCGATAATAATTAAGTTGAAATCATGTATGGATAAAGCCTTTATTAACACATCTACACCTTTTTCTTCGGAAAGCCGGCCAATGTAAAGAAAGTTTGGTGTATAGGTAGTCCTGATATTTTCAATGACATTTTCAACAAAGTTGGGTTTTATATTAAATTGGTGCGGTAACCAATTCCGTTTTGAAAGCAAGAAAAGTTCCTTGGCAAATTCGGTTAACGCAATATATCCGTCAATACTCCTCCATGTTCCTAATCTGTCATGTACCCAAATGACAGATCCTAACCAAAAGGTTTGAAAATAAGAATTTCGATACACCTTTTTTTGAATCGCTTTCCATGGAAATTTTTGTTGTATGCTATCTAAAAATAGGGATCCGTTTTGAAATAATAGCCCAGAAGGACAAATTAAACGGAAATTATGCAAAGTATATATAACCGGGATACGTTTTATGCGTGCTGCAACAAAAACAGCAGGAGAAGCGGCAAAGTACCAGTTATGTACATGAACTAAATCCGGTCTGAACTTTGAAATAGCCCTTATGGTTCTAAAAAATGAAAAAATATTGAAGAACATTTTCAGAAACAGAACAAATGTTATTAAATTGTTGGACGAATTTCTAAAGTCTAAAAGGCAAATCTCATGACTGTGTTTTTTCAATAAGTCTATTTCAGCATCAACAACGCTGTCTTCCCCCCCCTTGAAACGATACTTTGTATGGATTACTAATATTTTCACTTGAATAGGCGGTTTTTTGTTTTATTGATTTTATTGATCGGATTATTGTTTTCCATAAACTATCCGATTTAGTAAAGGAACAGTTTCAATTGTTTTTCCGATTAATAATGACATCAAACAAATTATTATTGATGCAAATAAACTGAATATAAAAGTCCATGCGCTTGTGATATTGTTGAGCCAAAATATCTCAATCTCAAAAACTTTTATCAGATGAAAATGGGTGAGGTATATAACAATGGAGTTCTTCCCTGCATAACATAACAATTTGATAAGACTATTATCGTAGTTGACGTTCATTATCTTGGATATGCTAAAAAAAGATATTGATGCACAAATACCCGTAGCCAATTTCAATAGCTTGTGATAAATAGGATCTTGATCATAGTTGTATTGAATGGAAAGAACAATAAACAAAGTGGAAAAAAGAAATATGATGAATTTATGTTTTATGAAATATTCGATCCATTTATATTTACAACACAGGAATCCTAAAATATACATAGGTACAAATTGTATTCCTCGTGAAAACAGTTCGCATTTCACAAATAAATTACATAAAACCAAAATAATAAGGATTCCTGATATAGCAATTATTTCAGTAATGATGTAATTGACCTTCATTTTTGATAATTTTGAAACACATATTTGATAGCCAATGAATAATACTGAGAACAAAAATATCATATAAACAAACCAGTAAGCTGCATGTGGGTTATATAAATGCGATATATCGAAATCCATTGATTGGGAAAGCAAATTTCGAATCAGGTAACACCAACTGAGATATGGGAGCATCATCGACAAAAAGCGCTTTTTAATTTCGGCAATTGGATGAAATTCCGATTTAATAGTATATTGTATCAAGTAGCCACTAATAAAAAAGAAGACGGCCATGTGAAAGCTGTAAATCCAGTTGTAAATTGGGTGTTTTTCCATGCTGTCGACCCAGTTGTTTTGAACAAAATGGCCAATAACAACCAACAATATTATAATGCCTTTCAAAAAATCAATGTTGTTTTGCCTGGCTTTCATAGAATAGAATTTATTTGTTTGAATATATAAATGTGAAGATACGTTATCTCATTACAATATCATTCTGCAATGATATGAAATCTATTTGATTAATTTTTCCTTTATTAATAAAAACAGAAAAAAAGTATTGGTAACCAGGTATCTTTTCCACAACCGTCCCGGTTCTTGTAATAACCTGAAAAGCCATTCCAAACCACTTTTCTGCATCCACTGGGGGGCGCGGGATTGCATGCCAACCATTACGGGAAGCGCAGCTCCGATGCCAATCATTAATGCATTAATACGTCCTTGAATAGAAGCCATCCATTTTTCCTGCTTGGGACAACCTAACGATACAAAAACCAGCTTGGCTCCTGACGAATTGATTTTATCAATTATATTATCAGTCTCTTCCGATGATAAGGTGCGGAATGGTGGACTTAAAAAGTTAATGGAAGGTATGTCCGGATAATTTTCATTAATATATTCCTGGGTCCTTTCCAGCACAGTTTCAGTGCTGCCGTAAAAGAAGACCGGTATTTTCTGTTGCGAAGCCAACAAGAGCAGATCTGGTAATAAATCCATACCCGCCACACGATCCTGTTTGATTCCATACAACCACTTCAAAGCCCATGTCAAAGGTAATCCGTCAGGTGTGGTAATCACGGAATTATTAACAATGTCAGCAAAAAGTTTATCTTTGTAAGCTTCCACCAACATGTGTACATTGGCTACGCAAACGTAACCTCCACATGAAGAGTTGCTCAGATCAATAATCCTTTGACAAAAAAGAGAGTAGGCGCCTGTTGAAAGTTGAAGGCTTATGAGTGACTTTTTTTGCATTACTGGAGGTTGCAAATGGATAGATAATTTGCGAAGTCTTGAAAATGTAAATTAGATGGATTATAAAAAATTATGGATTTTTAGGTCTATCTTCATTGTTATATTCAAAATATAATTCCTTTCTCCATTTACACGCATACGGCAACATCCCAATGTCTCCGGAATATGGTATTCCAAATGGAGTCGGTTCCAGATAGGTTTCCATTGCCTTGTGTTTTAGCCTTTGCTCCTGTTTTGACATCACAAGTGTATATGACTTTTTCCAGTTTAGGCTGAAAAACAACCTGTATGAACCAAGCAGTAGCCAAACACAGTAAACCATATGTTCTACCGGGGATGAATAATTTTTTAGTGTTTCGCGGACGATATATGTTGAATGATAGTGATCCGGATGACCTTCTGAGACATGGGGCGTGAAAATAAGATCGGGTTTTAGCTTTTCAAAGATACGCCTCAATTCTTTTTGCTTGTCTTCATATAGTTCAATATTATCTATGACACCATCGCCCCAGTCAAGAAAAGTATATCTGTCGGGCGACAAGCCTAATATTTGACCGGCATTAAGTGTAAGTTGTTTTCGTTTTTCAATAAGCGCTTGTTTTTTTATCAGCGACTCATTATGTGCACCTTCACCTTGGGTAAGTATTAGTACATGTACATCTTTTTCAAGCTTGACGAGCCTTTGCATAAGACCGGCACAACCAAATGTTTCGTCATCGGGATGGGGGGAAACAATGATGACTTTTTCCTGGAGTAAAGGTATATTCTTCGAAAACAAGAATGAGAGTAAATGTAAAATTTTTACTACAAATATATGATAAGGTTTATCGTACCATTTCATGTTCTTATGGGTTTTATGAGTATTGAAATTTGCGATGATTAAAACCCATGTCGGATGGTTTTTAAAATAGTGCGGTATGTATTTTTTATGGTTTGGTTCTGTTTCATTTTTTTCTTTAAATTGGATACGATATGTTTTATTTTTGATCTTATATTGTTTAAAATATTATTCAGGTAATAGATAGTTTTTTTTCTAAATACTTTAACAGAATATATATCACACATTTGACATAAAAGCCTGTGTTTATATTCAGACTCTCCCCATAATAGATGAGCAAATTTTATTTTATTTTCAATAAGATATTGGATTGTATTGATCAATGAAATTTGTCCAATACTATATTTCTGGTACAAATCATCATGTGCAACTACATGTATATGAGCTCGTCCACCCACAATGGATCCAATGGTACCTCCTATAATATTGTCATTGTTATAACACAAGCACAATAAGCCATTCAGTTGGGCATATCTGTAATGCATCTCACAATCAGAGTCATTAATACCAGTTTTCCCTTTAGTTTTCATCCTGCTTCTATTTAATCTTACTATACTGGAAATCTGCTCATATGTGATATTTTTGTTTTCCACAAAGATAATTCTAAAGTCTGGTAATTCTTTTGCAATTCGATTTTTATAGTAAGTAAAATATTTCCTGGTTTTTGTTGACAATAATTGTAGATAAGACTCCATCGATTCAGGTAACTTCAGTATAGAATCATTTAATATTTTGTTAAAAATTATATTTGGTTTTTTTTCCATATCTGGAATAAATACAAAACCGAAATTGATGATATTAACATCTCTAAATTTATCAAACATCACGTCACTTATATTTCTTATTTCAGAAACGGATATATTGAAGCATTCATTGAGAATGGTAATTTTTTTTTCTTTTCCGGTATATTTGAACAATAATAAGTGTTTCAAACCATTTGGCGAACTGACCAATAGTTTGTAACAACTTTTTTCTGTGATTGATGGATTGCCGATGTTTAAATATGCTAAATCCGAAAAAGGGCTCTCATACAGGTTGGTTAATTTATCTCTTAAGTTTTCGATCGTGTCGTTTTCATCCAGGATCATGTATTCTACCTCGGGTGACGAATCAATCAATGCTGATTTTTCTACACTTATATTTGTCATATGTCTTATTTTCAAAACACTATATGAAAAAGATGTTGGTTTTAAGATGTGCAACAATTCACAGATTTAACCATCTATTTGGTTTTCATGTGATAATGAATTATTTTTATTTTGCTTGCCCGTGTCAGCCATTGACTTGATCAAAATATCTTTAAAGGTTTGTTCAAATGTATGCAGGGTGTATTTCTCCTCAAAAAGCAATCTTCCGGTTTTACCCATTTCGATGCTTTTTTGGGGATGCTCAATCACATATGCCATTGCTGCTGCTAATTCTTCAACGCTTCCGGGACGAACAATAAAACCCGACTGATCGTGTTTTACAATACTAGGAATACCTCCGACGTATGTTGTGATGCAAGGTAATGAAAATTCCATTGCTTCAATCAGCACCAAGCTCAACGCTTCATTAAATGAAGGAAAGACAAAAGCGTCGGCTGTTTGGAAGAATGATTTTTTTTCGATGTCATATTTTGCCCCATGTGCCTGGACTTCGTTTTCCAGCCCATACTTTTTTACTTTTTCAACAAAGGCTGTTTCTGTGATATCACACCAATGTCCAACACATTGGCACCGGAAAGTATATTCTTTGCTTTTTAATATGGCACATGCTTTTAATAACACCCACACTCCTTTGGCTTCCATCATATTTGACAGAAATAAAAAATTGAAGGGCGTATGTGTGTTATCCCTTTTTATTGGTTGTGATATGGTTTGTGGGATACCATTGGGACATATATGTATCTTTTCCGCACTTATATATTGTTTGAACTCGCAAGCTAATTGTTCGGCAAGGAAAATAACATGTGTATTTTTGAAAAAATGACGGAATAGAATTTGGTTGTACCATAGATTGTCGAATGATGCTTCACCCTTGTTATGAAAATGAATCACAATATTGACTTTCAATAATTTAAGAATAGAAACCGTAATGAAATCCCTATAAAATACAAGCCCTCGCATTGATGCTGTAAAATAACACAGATCCGGCTTTACTTTAAAATACAATTTTATCAGGCGATAATAAAAGGATATGAAAAAGAATATTTTTTTTAATTTCAGTTTGTTAATGTCACATAACGATGTGGTATCAGATGGCTTGAAATAATAACCCTCAAAGGAATTGTTAATTAGTTTGCTGTCGTGTATGTATTTTCCCACCATAGCCGCTCCGTGAATAGGAGGAGGCATATGCATTATAAAAAGTACTTTGGATTTCATCTTCTTAATAATAAATATTTGCTAAACGAAACATGCGCAACTGTATCTTTTCAATTAGATTGTCTTGATCAAACAACTCAATTTTTTTATTTGGTTGCAGAAACAGTTTTGGTTAGGTATATTTTTGAATATTTTTCAATCATGGTTTCAATTGAAAATTTTTTGTAGGCAAATGCAAATGATTCTTCTCTTAAAACATTCAAGTTATATCTCTGATTTACTATATTATCAAATAAAACTAAGAGTTCATCTTCATTCTCTAAATGGAATTTTAATGGCCAGTCATTAGGCAATGTCTCATCTAGCCCTGGTGCAAAAGAAGCAATTACAGGAACTTTTGCTAGCGATGCCTCAACAGATACGAGTCCTAATCCCTCAAATCGCGATGGCATAATTATATAATCAAAGGCATGCAATTTTTTGTTAATATCAGGTATCGCATCGTATAACAAAATATTGTCAAATTGCTTTGACAATTCAAATATTTTTTGTTGTTCTGTCCCATTTCCAATTAAATGAAATATAAGATTTTTGAATCTCTGATTGATGACTTTGATTCTCTCTATCAGAATATCTATACCTTTTTGATATTCAAACCTTCCGCAAAAAGCGATATTGATCTTTTCGTTATCTATTTGAAAACTATGCTTATCTTTTCGAGGAACAGGACAACCATTATAAATGGTGTGCTGATATATGGATGCCGGTAGCGAATATTTGATCCTTAAATTGTTATAGGCTGTTAAAGCAGCTTCGGATACAGCAATGACACAATCGTTGATGTACATTTTTTCCGTATATTTACCAAGGACAGGATGTTCTGACCACAGCTGCGTGTTATGTATTGTCCGTATGATACGTGGTTTTCTGATGCGGAATAGTGAAAGCAGTTTTAATGTGGTCGCCAGTACATAATCGGGCAAATCGGTATGCGCGTGTACAATGTCGGGTTGCTGCTTTTTGATGTAGAACATTAATTTTATAGGTGCAACCATTAGGCTTATTCTCGGTCGCCCATGGTAGAAGCTGATATATTGAATATTTTTTGCTTCAAGTTCCCTTTTCTTTTGTTGGGAAAAAGGTTTCTTTTGGGAATGTAATTCAGCAACGACAAAATTGAGCTTGTCATAATGCTGTTTTTTACAATACTCAACAATATTGAAAACCACATTTTCAGCCCCCCCAAGGTCAATAGAGGTAACTATCTGGAGAATGTTAACCACGACTGAATATCTTTTTAATTTTCTTATTTAGCCCCCTGACTCTCTGGCTATAAAACTCTCTTTTTTCAGATAACGCTTTCGCTTTATCTATTTCTATTTTGTTGGGAATTTTAATTGGCCACCTAATACTGCCCAACGGAATGTGTGCATATGGATCAGTATCCCCTTTTTCGTAGTGTGCTCCACCCAGTTCAATCCCAACATTTTTTGACAGACAAACATTGGGCGACAAGCAAAGCCCGTTATTGGCTAATACGGCGAAATACCATCTGAGATCCCATGAACCGTGTTCCGGATCTTTATAACCTTTACGCCATGTATAAAACACATGGCATGCGCCTAAAAGCCCGAACCTTTTTACAAATCGCCTGAATTTAAATTGCGGCCATAATTTCATGTGCATGTCCATTTTATCCCATGCCCTGCGCCATGAAGCCCATCCCCAGATGAAACAACCATCGGTAAAGACTATTTGATCAGCACGTTTCATATCAGGGGTATGATTTTGGGCGGTTATTAACATCACCCTTTTTTCATCCTTATAATACGGCAACATCATTTCGCAAAGTGTGTAGAAATCCGGATGAATAATACAATCATCTTCGATAATGATACCATATTCTTCTTTTGAAAAAAACCAACTGATCGCACTTGAAACGGCTTTAGTACACCCCAAGTTTTTATCCCGGAAGAGAGTTATTATTTCGCAATTCCAATCAATGGCATTTAATACGCTTCGCCTTGTACTTTCGCATAATTCAGCTTCGCCAGGTTTATTATCCCTGGGGCCATCGGCTGCAATGTACAATTTGTCGGGACTATATTTTTTTATGGACTCCAAAGATTTTAATGTAGTCTCTTCTCTACTGAATATGATAAATAATACAGGAACCTTGTTCATGCTTTGTTCATTTATAATCGGAAAAACCATTTATGTTTTTATCGTTTGGAAAATAGTATAGGATTATAATGTATCTCTCAATTATCCCTGTTTTTCCATAAAACAGGAACCATAACTCTCAAATGATTTGTCATAAAATGGAAGCAAGCTATTCCTAATCCTTGATGCCTTTTTTCGTATTTGAAAAATTCAAGGGGATGATTTCCCAATGGCGTATACAATAATTTGAACCGTTTGATGATGGGGGTTTGGGGATTACACCAAGCGGCAAATGTTTCATGTTCATCACATGTACCCAAAATGTGGGGTGCAATGACTGAGTATATGCCCAATTTACGAGCACGTAATCCATAATCAAAATCACCCAGTGCATGATGAAAAAACGGATCGTTTATACCCACAATGGAAAATACATGTCTGGAAACCAGGACAATGTTTCCATGAAAATAATCACAATGCTGTACATTACCATTTGGTTTTACCAGGTCACCTTTAAGTGTACGCCCTCCGTAAGTAATTCTGGTTTCACAAGTTGTTGCGCAAGTCGAGCCGCAAATGATTTTCATGTGGCGTTCATTCTCTGAACATGATACCAATTCCTTAATTGCACTTGTATACAGGATGGTATCATCATTTAACCACAAGAAATAGTCATAATCGGAATGTGCGACAGCAGTCTTCCAAGCCAGGTGCATTCCTCGATTCCAGAAAAGGGCTCCATTTCCGTGGATTACCTTTACTTGGGGAAATTTCTTTTTGATAGCTTCAGGAGTTCCGTCAGTACAGCCATCATCCACCAGATATACATCAAGCTTGTAATCATCAGGCAGGCAGCACATGAACAAGGCTTTTAAACACGCCAGTGTTTTTTCCTTGCGGTTATGAACAGCTAATAATGCGGCTATAGATTTCATGAGCCTTGGTACAAATTGAAAATTTCGGTAGCGTTGCTTTTCATATCAAATTTGGAATTGATAAGATCACGGGCGTGATCGGTAAGTGTTTTTTGCCTGTTTTTATCTTCATATAACCGGATGATTTTTTCGGCCAGTTGATTGTGGTTTTCTTCAACCAGTTGGGCGCACTCCGTTTCCTTATTAAAATCTCTTAATCCAGGCACGTCATACAATACGGCCGGTACATTGCATGCCATTGCTTCGATGGTAGTGAGGGAAATCCCTTCGACTTTACTGGTCATTATATAAATGTCGGCTGCTACTAAATATTTCCGGACATTAACCTGATTACCGCAAAAACGAACAATATGGGACAATTGCAACGACTTTACCAAATTTTGTTCGTCCGGTAATACGCTTCCTTCTCCCAAATGGAGGTATATGGTGTTGGGATATTTTTCTATTATTTTAGTCAGGGAATTGATGATTTCCCAATGACGTTTTATTTGACTGCACCCACCAATCGAAACCAATACCAACGCCTCTTTTGCTATATTTAATTCTGTTCTGGCCATATTTTTTTCTTCCCCTTGAGCTGGGTAGAATCGATGGTTATTATACCAATTATAGACCTTTATGGTTTCATTTTTGTAATATTTTTTTTCATGCTCATACACAGAATCGCTGATCGATTGAAACTTACAATGGAATATGTTTTTTGTTGACCATCTTAAAAAACGGTGATACCGATAGCTGATTGTACGGGAAAAAAAGACACTGTGATATGTATACACGGATCGGCAGCCTGCCATCCACGCACATAATGCCATTGCCCACATTTTGTGATGGATATGTACCACCTGGTATTGGTTTTTTTTCAAAAAAACAATTAAATTATAAATGTATCGTATCCTTCTGATAATAGAATTGGGATATGGTTTATGGTATACTTGGTATCCTGCTTTTTTAAAGAAAGGAGCGAATGTCCCCAGCTTATTATTGGTACTGATCACGGATAAATCGCAACCTAACTGTTGGAAAATAGGAGCGGCATCAACATACATGATTTCTGCGCCCGAAAACTTTAATTCATCCAATATGTGGATTACTTTCATTACTTGGATATTTGGCGATATATGGTTAATAAATCTGAAATAATATTTTCCTTTGAGTGCCGGATTAAGGCTGTAGCTCTTGCTGCATTTCCCAGTTCGATCATTATTTCGGGATGTTGATATAAGTATTGTAACCAATAGGTTAGCTCATAAGGATCGTTGGCCGGAACCAGAAGGCCGGTTTTCTCATGAGTCACCAATGACGGGATGCCTCCAACGTATGTTCCTATAACCGGTAACCCGATAAGTTGCGCTTCACAAAGTGAATTAGGCGAATTATCGACATAAGAGGGATGAACATATACGTGCGATTCTAACAGTTTGTTACAAATTTGCCCGGCATTACATATCCCTTCATATTCGACATTTACTTCGCTGCTTTTTATATTACAATGTTTTTCAAAGAAACGGACATATTGATGATCGGCTTGTACCCCAATGACCTGCCATTTAAAATTCAAGCCAGTAACTTCTTTTAATAATTTTGCTGTTTTTAGAATCACATCCAATCCTTTATAGACGGTTTGCGATATGGTCGACGTGAGAATATACTTATCTAAGGGAGGCATTTTCCAAGGCTGCGCTTTGGCGAACTCATCACGTAACATCTCGCCAACATGAAAATATTGCGATTGCGGAGCCAAAATGCTTGTTATATGACGGTCCCAATTAGTACGCCCCATCGAAAATTGCATGTGTCGCATATATTTTCGCTCGGTTTTGCTACGGACATGCATATATTTTGCCGCAAAATTTTGACCATTCCGGATGAACCATTCATTGTAGGAAAATGATTTCAATAAAAAGGTAAAATGGTTCATCCCTTGCGGGTAAAAGGCATTAGAAGTAGGATTGAGAAATCCTTGCAGATGAACAACCACAGGTATATCTACCTGCCCTAAAATACAAGCAAATGGTGACTCGATACCGAAAATTTGTATAACATCGGGCTTAAAATCATTTATAACATCCAGCATTTCAGGCAACAATAGGTCTAGTGATCTTTTCTTGTAGCCATACCAATAAAAGAATAGCTTTTGTAATGCATCCATTTCTTTCCGGAGCATTGGGTAGTATGTCACTTTCCCTCTTTTTTCTTTACATGCTTTATCATCATATAAGAACGCCATTCCCAATTCGATGGAGGCATTTTCAAGTAAAGTATCCTGTAAAGCATCAATCAGGCCACTGCTGCCATAACAGGCGACACTTTGGCTGCTATATCTTGTTGCTTCTGTTGAAAACCAGAGAACTTTCATTTTTCAAATATTTTTAAAATCCAATTCTGAATTTGTTCGTTATCCATTTGTCGGAATTGTTCGGAAAATCCCATCGCAATCATCATCCATAATGTAATGCTCATTATTTCAAAGTCTGGCATATCCTCTATCCATCCGAACGCCCACCTGAACGCTATATATATGCCTAACAGTTTCAACCAGATATTATTGGACTTGAATACTGCCAAATATGAACTTTTCAGATAAATAAGACTATACATAACCATCCCGATAAGTCCTAACCAGGTAAATATGTTAGGGTGACACACTTCATTACTGTGTCTTTCGTATTTGCCGGTTTTTAATTCTTCGGCAGCGTATGCACCGAAAGTCCAGGAATCGTTGCCACGAGCAGGCGTACGTCCCATCCATACATAATGGTGACGAAGAGCCGAAGAAATCACCTCTTCGTATATGAAGGTACGTGTATCACCGGCAAGGTCATCCGGATCGCTATCCAACCGACCGCTGTCATACTCATATTTTCCCCCTTCATTTTCTGCCATTGCTTTGAATGGGTTAAAAACACCGGAAATACCTAAAACCAATAAAACTGTAGGTACTATGTAACAAAGCCAGTGAACAATTTTCAAAATACGGTTGGTAACAAATTTAGACAGTAAATAAGTAACGCCGATAAGTAGTGCTATGGCGGCTTTAATTACCTGGCTGCGTGCTCCGAGATCAGCGAATATCATTAATAACAACAATAATGTAAAGATGATTTTCCACTTTCTGGGTAAAATGGGAAGGAAACAGGCCATCAGCAGTGCCGGGGCTATGTAGTAATGATAAAAATCGCGTCGGAGGTACCACATGAAAAATAGTAGAAAAAGAGGTAATGCATATTTGATCCACAACCTCAATGTTTTTTGTAATATTTCGGGGATAGAAAATGCATATACAAATATGGGCAATGATAAACTCAAGGATCCAGTTACTAATTGTTTGTATTCCCAGTAGTTATCAGCAACAAAGATTCCACGAATAACACCAATAATCATCCAAAGGAAATAAATATTGATAATGCGAAAATCCTTAAGGTTATTGGCCTGAAAATACATTCTTTTATTCCATAATACACTTATAATAACGGCAATGTCCAATATCCACCAAACATAAGTATTTCCCAATTCGGTATGCGAGGAAAATAATGAAACCAGTACGATCAGTACCGGAAGGTATCCCATTTTTTTCAGGCTTTCCACGGCTTTTATATTATTGCTGACCTATGATTAATTAATAATGTTGTATACCTTTACTGCGTTCTTATAAAAGACTTTATCGACTACCTTTTGAGGTAAATATAGTCCCTTAATTGTTTTTGGCGCATTTGGAATGTTAAATTTTTCCGCATTGATCATCTTTTCGGAAGAAAGGAAGAGCCAATGATTCTGCCATGTGTTGCGTAAAGCTCTGCATACAATTGACCGGTATAATGGAGGCAATACAAAGCTTACTATAGAAGCTAACGTATTCCTGCTTTTTTCAGCTATGGTCCAATCAGAGCCATAAATCAACCGGTCTTGGTATTTGATAAAAAAATCATAAATTTTTTTTCTATTACGAAGGGATTGGAGTTGAATATGCCCCATACGAGCCGATAGATCGACATAAAACCGGGGATATTGGTCGAAACGACGTGCAACCTCCTCCACATTCCATTCAAGACTTCCTATGTGCGCTCCAACACATTTGAGTTTTGGATATCTTTCCAGTATTTGATCACGGGCAGCAATCTGTTGTTCGTATGAAGGAACTTCCGGGTGTTGATACATATGGAATTTGGGCTTATGCTTATAATAACGTAAATCGCCATCGATGGTAATTTTGTCATACGGCAACCAGCAATTGAGAGGTTCACCAAGATGTGTAATAAGCGTAATTTTTTCATTTTCAAGATATTTTAAGATGGGAGCAAACACAGGATGGTCTATCATGATAAATTTCCCGTTCTTATCTTTTAAAGTCATCCCTATGTTTTTCCATATCTTAATACCTTTAGCACCTGTGTTTAAACATTTTTTTATTTGTGCAATTACTTCCTCGGCAAAATTTTCAGACTCGAACCCCGAAGGATCAAAGGTGCCGATGATATCAAGAAGGTAGGGATACCTTTTCTTTAACGATTGTGAAATCTCTAATTGCTTCTCAATCGAAAACCCTGTGTTTACATTGATTGTTAAAAGTCTAATATTAACCGAGTTGGCGTATTTTAGAACGGTGTCCTTATAAGTGTTGTAATGGATATGAGCATCAAATTTTGGCGCTTTCAGAAAATCGCCCGGCAAATAATGTAAGTTATGTTTCTTCCCGTAGAGTAAAGTACTTTTGGGAATTAAATTTTGTTTGTCTATCATGTTATGTATTTTTTATTTAAAATAAGGATGATTGTTTGTGTTATATGTATGATTACCAATAACAACCATCTTCTACATTTTCTGCATTTTGAGGTTTCTCGCCTATATCCGGCTTTGTCCAATAATCGTTCATCAGGCTTCTATAATTAAAACTTTCGTTATAATCAGGTGTTTCCCAGCGTTTCCCTTTAATCCCAAACAGTAATTGGAGCACACCGCCTAAATGTATTGCTTTCTTTCCTTTATCCTTAACATGTGCTGCTAAAGGAAAACCATAAGCACCACAACCCAACAGGCATATGTCAAAATCGACCTTGTCTATTTCGGATTTCATGTATTCTAAGGCGTCAAACCAAGTGTGAAACTCTGATACACCGCCCATGCTTTGAATAGCCTTTATTGTAATTAGTTCAAAATCAGGGAGTATTTCCGTGTTTTTGAATAGCTTTTCCCTTCTCGAGTATTGGAATTGTATTGTTTTGGCAAACGGATGTATCACTACCACTCTTTTTCCTTTTAATGCTCTTGTCCATGGCTTATCTGCCCAAAAAGGTTCCAGCAATAAGCCAAAAACAAGATTGGCATTTTTAAGTTCCGTAAGGAAATAACTTTCTTCATCAAGCCAGGATCCTAAAATGTCTACTTTAGTTGTATCCCGGATCATCAATTCGCAAAACTGTCTAATCATTTCTGGAGTGGGTGGAAAAAAACCAGCATTAGATTGCATGTATTGCAATAGTTTTTTGTTCCACCACCAGTCCAAAGCATTACCATTTATGTATTCTATAAGTGGTGGGCGACCATGACTAACACCGAGGTAATTTTTCATGGTAGCTAATTCGAAAGCGCCAAAGCGAGCAACCATACACGGTTTATCCGAAATCAAATACTCATATATCAAATCGTTGGCAGTTTGCAAATCCGAAATCCGATGAATAGGTATCGGTTTTTTTGCTCCAAGTATTTTCTGATATGTAATTTTGATAGATTTTAATAAAAACTGCTCAAAATTCATGGTAATATATTCTTTTTGATAAAAACTAAACCTGCAAATTCCGGTCAACTCTACCAATAACTTTGGCAGGTATTCCGGCAATGATAGAGCCTGGTTCTAAAAAAGATTTGTTTACCACGGCATTAGCACCTATGGCACACCCATCGGCAATAGTGATTTCACCATATATCTTTGCTCCAGGGCCAATATATACATTGTTCCCGATAATCGGGACTTTTTCGACAAAGCCGGCTTTAGTACCGATGTTTATGCCAGCATTGAGGGTGCAATTTGAGCCTATCCGGCATTTGCTGTGAACCACAATCGTCCCTCTGTGAGCAATCCGCAATCCCGGACCAAATACAAAAGTAGGAATAGTAAATCCGAGCCTGATTGAAAGTTTTTTAAAGCGATAGGCATACCACAGCTTTTTGATCAGGAATAGAGGCGATTTATCTTTTGTGGAATAGAGGAATTCGCATTTTCTTAAAGTCTTCTGGAATTTCCATATTTCAGAATCTATCAAAAATGGATTATAGTTTTGCAATCCCGAACAATAATAATCGGAAGTTGCTTTTTTGTCTTCTTCCAAAAAGTACTTGTAAACTTTTTTTCTAGCCGGATCAATCATAATCCTTTATTTTATATTTTTTTACCCAAATCAATGGCAGCTCCCATCGCTGCATCCATATTGTAATATTCCCATTCGGCAAACCGCCCCAATAAGTATACATCCTGTTGCTCTAGCTGATCTTTCAATCCTTGGATAATGGTCCTGGTATTTGCTGTCTGAATCGGGTATGTGTATTGTGTATATTGATGGGTAATATATTTTGGTGTGTAAGGTATATATTCGAGATTTTCCAAAATAGCCTCACGATCAATATGGTCGGTGAATTCAATTGTCGCAGTGGTGATACCTTCGGCATTATTGCTCTCAGCAAAATTTCCAGTACAAATAATCCGGTGTGAAGAATGATGACTATCAGGCATGTAAATCCAACTATATGGATTTTTTTCAATTTGGCACAATACAGATGTGGTTCCGTGGTACTCCAATCCGGCTATTTGGGACTCATAGTTAGAAAGAGCTTCTATTGCAAGAATGCTTGGCAAATTTTTCACATTCCCAGTATATACGATCATGTCAAAATCATATTTGCCATTGAGTATCCAACTTGTGTTTTCTTTATTTCGACTGATGTTTTTTATTTCAGTATCATAAACAACATCTAACTTTTCGGCCAACCGATCTGCTAAGAATTGTGAACCATTGGTCAATGCATAGAAAAAAGAACTGTGTACCATCTTAGTTTCCTCTTCTTTACGGAAGTTATTCAGGATGATTTCTAAAATCGTAGGCATTGGTAACTTCCCTTCCAGCCAGTCCAAGGGTACACTAGCCAGATTTCGTTTCCATATTTTTTCATTATATGGTTTGAAGTACAACTCATATAAAGTATTTCCAAAACGGAACTTTAAAAAATCCTCAAAATTAGAAGGTTGCAAGTTCTCATTTTTTGCGATTGAAATCAGATCGTCAATAATTTTTTCCTGCAAGTTACCTGCCAATTCATATATGTGGTTTTCAATTGGATACCCAATTGGTTTTTCCAAAAATATTGATGCATTTCTTTGAGTTTTTACAAACTCTTTTTCGCGGTCGAAAAAATGCCAGAACCAATCCAATACATCCTGCCGTTTTGAATTGAATACGTGTCCGCCAACCATGTGGTATAAGTTTCCGTCGACACGTTTACATTTGATTAATCCGCCTGGTTGCGACGCTGTTTCGAATACCTTAACACTGTAACGGTCTTTTAAGTAATGTGCTATCGAGAGACCTGAAATTCCACCTCCTATTACGGCTACTTTCTTCATAAAGCTTGAATTAATTTATTTGCATCAAATGTTCCATTATTTTCAACCAATACCCATTTACGATCATCGGGATAGCCATGCCAGAAGTTTCGGGGACAGACCTTGATCGCATCATTCATTAATGCAGGTTTGTATGAAAAAGAACTTTTACTGGTTATTAATAAATCGGCCCTGATCAGATGCAGAAAAGAAGTATATTCGTCCATATCCGAACAAAAACGGATATTACCATATTTTGAAAATTCTGCAAATTCTTCGGGTTTTCCGGTAGAAAATAAATATATATCTATTGGTTTTGTAACTTTTATATTTTCAAGGACTTGCTTCAATACTTTTTCATAGTAATCGTTGCTTAACCAACGTAAAGCACGAGCAGACTCATCTTCTTCTGTTACTTTACCATCGATGATGACTGTTCGACGCACGTGAACGGCAATATTGAAATGTGTAGGATCATAAGCTATCCGGTCATTCCGACGTGCCGCTGCTTGGTTGAACTTTCTCTTGATATCGTCTTTTATCCCAAACTGGTCTTTATAAAATTGATCCTGTTCAACTACAAATACAACCTTTTTTCCGGCATATGATTGAATGATTGAATTTATCAATGATACTTCTTGCTGATGATATTCATCAAACAGTGGAAGCTTTCTCAATTTGTATCCCAATTTGATAAGTTCGGATACTTTAGCATCACCTTCGCCAAATCCTAAAAACTCCTCCCATTTTTGAGTAGAAAAGGGAATATGGGCGAATTTCAATCCAAACTGTTTTGCAAACCAGTAACCAGCAATCCAGTTGGCCATCTGGTGCCCGATACCGGCGCCAGGATTTGGTTGTGCGGCGAAATAACAAGTTGTATTGACGGTTGTTCCCTTGTTCCTGGAAAATTTGTAGTGCCAATAACTTTTGTATAGGCGCGGATAGATACGTTTGCCTTGGGTGCATTCAACAATCGTAATCCACAAGCGGAACTTAACTTTAGAAATAAACAGAGAAAATGACATTTATTTTTGATTTTTGTTAAACTTTTAGTTGCCTGTTACTATTGGTTTTCTTTTTATCAGATCCCAATAACTCCCTCTAATACCATCTTTCACAAGCATCCATTTCGCTTTCAATCGATTTTTAATTGTAGGGGAAGGCGCTTGATAATAACCTCTTTTTTCGAAATCTACGGAATAATCGATCATTTTCAAATATTCAATGGCATTTTCGAGCCATTTGCCCTGGTGCAAGCAACCTGCCGGATCGTACGGGATTGGTTGTTTCACATCCTTTTGAAGACATTCCAGCTTGATTTTCATTTTATTAGCTCTTTTAGTTCCATACCATTCCGATGTCCATGGATTTTCGTGTGGAAGTGCCATTTCGTGCAAAACAGCTTTATTCCAGAATGCTATTTGGTAAGAAAACATGTCACGTGAGGGTGGCACTACCGCATGTGTATCTTTCGAACCGGCAGTATCGAACTCCCGATATTCCTGATGTCCAAGACATAAGGAGTCGAGCCCCGAGGCAATAAAATAATCAAAGTATTCTTTTAATTGCAAACTATCTATTTTATCAATGAAAATGTAATCTATCATCATGAGTAATAGTTTGTCGGAGTCAACTTGCTCCAAACCTGCCCGAAATACTTTCCCGAAGCTTCCCAGTTTTCCTACCTGAGTGCAAACAATATTCAGCCCTTCGCATTGAAATACTTTCTTTTCCGTATTCAGGTATATAGTACCATCAAATTCAGGCCAATTCAACTTAAATAAATCGAAAAACACTGGCCAGATGTCTGAATACGAATCGGCTGAGCTTATAAAAATAGGACAATTTTTCATGAAATGATTATTTTATGACTATAGATTTTTAGATAAAGGTAGATGAGGGCAGATGAGCATTTTTAGGATTGGTCTTCTTCAAGATATATGGAATTGATATCTGCCGGTTTTATTACGCTCATATAACTTCCTTTCAATCCGTCTTTTATCAACATCCATTTAACTTTCAATCTTCTTTTTATAGTATGGGGAATTAATTCGAAACGACCTCTTTTCTCGAAATTTACATGATATTTAATGGCTTGGAGATAATCTATTGCTGTATCAGACCATTTATTACCCTGGTTTAAACAACCAGCTAAATCATAAAGCACCGGACATGAAGATGTTTCGGACAGGCAACCCAAGCTAATTTTCATTTTATTGGCTCTTTTTGTACCATACCATTCTGAAGTCCACCTGTTTTCGTGGGGTAAGGCCATTTCCCGAAGAATCCTTTTGTCCCAAAATGCTATTTGGTAAGAAAACATATCTCGCGATGGAGGGATTACTATTTGTATATCTTTTGATGTTGTCGGTTTAAATTCTCTATAATCTTGGTGTACCAGACAAAGCGAATCTAACTCCGAGGAAGTAAAATAATCATAGTATTCTTCCATTTTCAAGTTATTCACTTTTCCCATAAAGATAAAATCGATCATGATCAAAAGCACCTTGTCGGATTTAACATAATCCAACCCAGCGCGGAAAATATTTCCAAAGGTATCCAATCTTCCCACTCTGGTACATTTTATATTAAGACCTTCGCGACGAAAAGATTTTTCTTCTGTATTTAAATATATAATTCCGTTATATTCAGGCCAATTAATCTTAAACAAATCAAAAAAAACAGGCCACAGATCAGCATAAGCATCAACTGAATTTACAAAAATAGGGCAGTTATTCATCTTATTTTACGATAACCTGATGGTGTTTACTTTTAATAAAACAGCCTTTATCATTTGAACGATATGGTTGCGTTCGATACGAGTGAGCCCATAATACCAAACAGTTATAGTAAATGCCACTATGTTAAACAACAACACTACACCCAGTCGTCCGATACCGTCATTCATGAATAGTAGAGGCAGGGCAGCGATTAATAAGGTAATGATAAATGGCACGGCACACCGGATAACAACTTGTGTGAGAAATGTAGAAACTGGCAAATCGCATATCCGGTGAGCAAAATAGATAGTCATTGCAAGCGAGATCCCAGATGTGATTATAAAAATGATGTGGAGCGTATAGGGCGGGTACTGGAAAGTATAAAATAAATAACCAACGGGTAATATGAACACAGTTAACAAGGACTGGCAAATGCTGAAATTCCGAATATTTCCTACAGCAGCAATAGATGTATCTATCGTTAGAAATAGCTGTTCTATTAAATAGCGTACAAACAATAGCCGGCAAAAAATAATGGTATAATCGGGTACATTTTTCAACCAGATTTTGAAAATGTACGGCGTTTCCACCATTACAGGCACGAAAAAGAGCATCAGCATAAAAAATGCTATTTTACTCCCGGTCATTGCAGCGGAAAGCATTGATGACCTTGCTCCTTTACCTTCATTCTTTGCAATCACAGGGTTTAATGCTTTCAACATGGTATTTGCGAACACGCCAAGCTGCCCACAAACCTGATTGGCAACTCCTTGAGCTGCATTTACAATAGTGCCGAAAAACACATTCATCACAAATCCTTGCCCATAATTAGTTATTATAATCACCGAAGTCCGGATGAAGTTCCAACCTGCAAACCCGGTCATTTCCTTCATTAACTTTTTATCAAAATACACTTTGGGCTTAAAAATACATTCATCGTATTTTTTGTGGCAATATACCCGCATGATAATCATTACGAGAAAAGAAATACCCGTCATGAGCGCTCCATAAATAATCAGTTTATCGGCTGATGTATATACTACGATAATAGCCACTGTTAGTTTCAATATTGATTCGACGATCCCGACGATGGCGTAATAAAGCATGTTTTCGTGCGCATTGAGTACAGCCTCGTATGGAACAGTCATAATGGTGAACAAAGAACTTGCAACCATGAAGTAATATACAGCACGGGCAGCAAAAATACGTTCCGGTGGGATGTTCAAAATATTATTAAAAAAAAAGTGTCCTGCAACTAAGAGAACAGCGCTCATGATTGCGGCAATTGATGCGTGAAGAATTATGCTGACATTAAAAATATTTTTTTGTTTTTCCTTATTTCCTTCCCCTTCGGCAAAAGACATGAAACGTTGGGTTGCACTTGTCATCGCACCATCCAGAATGCCTAACATGGCAATTATCCCGCCAACGATGGCAAAAATACCAAAATCGATTTCTCCCAGCGAATTAAGAATCAGGCGTGTAGTGTATAATGAGATGAACATAGTAATGCCCATCTTGGCATACAAAAAACCAGTATTCATAGCTACCCGGTGAGAGGTGGATGTTGGTTGTTTAAACATGAAAAATGTCTTTTTAGATTTCAACATGTTGGTTTGCAGTGCTAAAAGAACCTTGCAAATGGATTGGTAATTACGCCCAATTTAGTGAATTTTTTGGTTTGTTCAGTAAAATATCCTGATTTTTCAGACGGTGAGTCCTGAACAGAGCCATTCAAAAGGATGGTCATATTCTTGAATTTGCCACTGCAATAGATGTTTTCGAGTTCGGGTATGATACGGTAATCGGAATATCCTTCACGTACCACAAAAACATTCAGGTCCGAATATTTACTTACGATGGTGGCGTCTGTTACTAAATTAACGGGAGCGCCGTCAATAAATATATAATCATATTCTGCTTTCAATGTTTCTATGAACGATTTCAGTTTATCATCCAATAGCAATTCAACAGGGTTCGGTGGAATTTCACCGACGGTAACAATATCGAATCCAGGGTAGAAGTGATCTTTAATGATTACCGATTCTGCTGTGACTGTTCCGCACAAATAATCGGTAATACCTGCTTTACGCGACAAGATATACGAACTCAAAGTTGCCTTTCTCATATCAAGGTCTACAGCCACCACCTTTTTACCGATAAGGGCAAAACTCATGGCCATATTAAGTGTCATAAAAGTTTTTCCTACTCCGGAATCGAAAGAGGTAAACATAATGACTTTCATATCTTTGGGATATAGGAAATCCATATTGGTGCGGAGGATACGGAATGACTCGTTCACTATGTCCCTGCATCGTTCTTGTACCAAGGGTACCCCTGTTTTTTGAGTTCTATGCGTTGCCTGGGGAATGACTCCTAGCAAAGGTGCTGAAAGTCTTTTCATATCTTTTTTCCCTTGGATGGTTGTATCCAAAGTATCCCTGCCCCAAATGACACTGAACGGTATAGCTAGACCTAAAACAAAAGCGCCTAACATGAGTATTTTCTTTTTGGGTCCGATTGGGGCATCACTTCCCGACGGCGGGTTAATGATACGGGTATTGGTAGTGGTGATGGCGAGCGATAACTCATTCTCTTCGCGTTTCTGCATTAAATAAATGTATAACGATTCTTTTACCTTTTGGTCTCTTTCAATGGATATCACATGTTTTTCTTGTCCCGGATTGTCAGCTATCTTATCAGTCATCCTCTGTTGTTGCGCCTGAAGGCTCGATATCTGTATATTAAGTGCCACGATCAAGTTGTCGATGGTACGAATGATCGATTGCCTCATACCATTCAGTTCATTGTTCAATTCTTTAACCACCGGGTTTTTTTCACTACTATTTGCAAGAAGTCTGTTCCTTTTTAGTAGCAGTGTGTTATACTCTGTCAACGAAGACTCGATAGCAACGCTGCTCAACCCGGTATTGGTAGGTAATAAGTCCGAAAGTTTACTGCTGGTACCCAAATATTTCTTTACGTTATGGGCAATCTTCAATTGGTCGAGTGCATCCGAAGTTTTTCCTGAATAATCGCTGGATTCTTTCATAAACAACGACGCTGCCGATCGCATATCGGTTAAGAGGTTTTCGCTTTTATATTGCACCAGGTTATCATCAATTCCGCCCAATTCAGTTTCGATGAGGGGAAGTCTATCATTAATAAATCTGGATGTACTTTTGGCTACCTTATTTTTTTCATCCATCCATTTCTCATTATACACTGAGATGATGGTATTGAGTACATCATCTGCCCTTTGAACCGAAACATCCGTATAAACCAGGTTGATGATGGTATTTTCTTTGCTTGCCAGTGATACGGCTAAGCTACCTGCAAATTGGATGGTAGCATTTTTGACACTGATCTGACAGATCTTTATAGGTACATCATACATGTTGTACGAATAAAACAGGGTCGGAGAAATCTCAATATTTCCAATGGGAGTACATGCCACGGTATTAAGTTTGGCTTTCATCGTCGGGTTGAATTTTACTCCGTTTTGTTCGAATTTTGATAGGATGATCATACTGTCAGGCAGTAACTCTGCATAAAAGGAAAATGACTCTTGATCTTGCATGTCTGTAATGGAAGCCTTTATTGGCGATTGAGAATATAGTTCAATATTTCTCAATCCTTCCCTTATGGTATAGCTGATGTTCAAGTTCAAACGTTTAACCACTTCTTGCATTAAATATGGCGATTTGAATGCTTCTATTTCATTGTTTACATTAGCTCCGGCTTTGAAGGGATTCTTTTCGCTAAAAGCAGCTGTTAATTCCGATGTATTATCTTCTTTAATTAAAACGGCAGCACTTCTGGAATACACATTCGGTTGGGTTTTCATATAGAGAAAAGCGATCCCGCAACATAGGAGTGCAGAGATGAGAAACCATCGCCAATGGCGCATGTATTTCTGCAACTGGTCAAATATTTGAAAATTATCGGTTTTGGCTACTAATTGGCTTTCCATAAAATCTGGTTTTATATGTTTTATCGGAATTACTTATTTGGTAAACAGTACAATTAACGTTGTTACGAGTGACGCCACCGACACCCATACGCCGATTGACTTATTCTCGTTGATTCTGGATTGTCCAGCTCTGGCTTTGTTGGGTTCTACGTATACAATATCATTCTGCTGCAAGTAATAAACAGGCGAGTTGAATAACTTTTGCGAACGCAAATCTATACGGTATGTAGTCCTCATATTATTTTTTTCACGAATTACTATCACGTTATCCCGTTTGCCGTAAATGGTCATATCTCCAGCCATACTGAGGGCTTCAAGTATGGATATCTTATCATTTCCCACTTGGTAAGTTCCCGGATTGGTGACTTCACCTAAAACAGATACTCTAAAATTCATAAACTCTGTTGTAACAACTGGATCCTTCAATAAATCATCTTTTACCAATCTTTGTTTGATCATATCGGATAATTGTAAACGGGTAAGACCAGCCACTTTAATTTTCCCCAATACCGGATAATCAATGAATCCATCTTGATCTACTTGGAAACCAAGTAGTTTTTGTGATTCGCCGGCTGTAGCTGTAGTGCTTCCCGCGAAAAGTGTTGCCAATGGCAGATTGAATGATACTGCCAATTCCGGATTTTTGCTGGAAATAATGATCGAAATCACATCCTTGGGTTGAATGACAATTCCTTCATTAAGAACAATCTTTTCCGATGCTCCATCAACAGCGTCTTGCAAATAGACCACCTTTTTATAGGAGTTGCACGAAACCAATATGCAACACAATAGAATGATAAAATTACACTTCACTTTAACTTTCATTTTCAATACTTATGATTATTCAAAACTTTACTTTTATTGACAGCTTCGCTTCCGTCAGTCACATTTAATATGTTTTCTGCCGCGATTAGCTTTTGCCTGAAAAGATCACATTCAAAACTCATTTAATGGTGGTGTGATAATTCAACATAATATACGTGAATTGGAAAAATAGGTTTCATCTCATATTAGCAGGCCGAATAGGTTTCAGCCAGTTGGAGAGCTTGTTATTGTAGTATTTTGGCTTATATCTGTAAAAAAACAGATTTGATGAAATTCGATTTTTTGGTGATGAAGTGAAGTATTTTGTCAGCAGTTACAAAACTAGTCTATTGATAAAAGAGGCGCACACATGACGCATGCACCTCTTGCTTACAACTATTTACACTTTCTGTACTTTTCGTATTTGTTCGTATTACCCGATTCGGGATAATGTTAGATAGAAAACAAATCATCAGAATAAAAGTTCATATTGTTCTGATTAAAAATATGTTGAATGATATCACTTAAAAAACAAGCATTTATGATGTAAAGTATTGTTTGGGAACAGGCTAATCATCGACTTTTGGGATAATTTTATTTTTTATATATCCGTTGTAATACGCCCATTTCAAAGCATAAGGCATCATATCTTTGTTAAAAAAAAGTATTTTTTCTCGTTTTGTAGAAACTTTTTTATTTGATTTGTGTTATATTTTCAGAAGTTAAAATGACAGTAATTTTTTAAATATCAAATCATCATGAAAAATCTAATTATTTTGTTTATAGGGGCATTTGCAATCCTGGCAACTTCTTGTGGGCCAAGCTTTAGTGTTGTGAGGAGTACGGCTTATGATTCATCGGTCCTTACTCCGGGTAAAAAATTTGCTTTTATCGAATCGGAAGGTAAATTACCCGCAGGTCTGTTAGAAGCTGATTATCAAACCATATGTAAAGCTATTGCTGATCAGCTAATTGCACGTGGATTCAAAGCCGATAAAAATGCCGACTTGTTATTGAAAATAGGACTCACGGAAGGTACAGAAATAAGCACCAAGGATGCTATACCCGATTGGGCTCCATATTGGGTAGGTCCTAGCGCATCTATGTATCGTAGTTACTACGATAATGCTCAAATCATTGACAATATTTCCACAAAAGGATATATTCTGTTGGATATGATCGACACACAGTCAGATAAGGTTGTGTACGACGCGGCAGTGAGTGGTGATGTTGGTCAGGGCAACCTTTTGAAAGACATTCGTACACCTGCTTCGATGACGAAAGTTGCCGCAGGCCTGTTCAAAAATTTTCCGGTAGCAGCGCCGAAAAAGTAAGTCATTGTTATTAAAAGAAGTTAATGTTTGTTAAGGCGGACAAATTTGTCCGCCTTTTTTATATATTGCAACGTTTTTGAATAAAGCAACAGTAAATTAAAATATTGACCATGAACAATAATCATGTAAACCGGCGTAATTTTTTAAGACTTTCGGCTACAGCGGGAGCGGCTCTAGCTTTTATTCCGGCTGGCGTTCATGCCGGAGAGTTAGCCATTGGTAAAAAGAAAATGCCTGAACGTGTTTTGGGCAGTAGAACAGGGATCAAGCTCCCAGTTTTGAGCATGGGGGTTATGAGGGCCGACAACCAGTCGGTTGTAAAAGCAGCATACAATTCAGGAATCATCATGTTCGATACGGCTAATGGTTATCAGAACGGGAAAAACGAAGAAATGCTGGGCGATTTTTTTGCCGATAAATCCCGTGAATCTTACATCATGGCCACTAAAGTTCAGGAAAAAGCCACAGATGATGCTGCCGCGAAATTCCTTGAAAAATTCGAAACAAGCATGAAAAGACTCAGGATGAGCCATGTGGAGATTCTTTATTTTCATGCCATTGATAAGGTTGACGATGTGAATTTCGCCCCTATAGTGGAAGCAATGGTAAAATTGAAAAAGGACGGACGGGTGAAGTCCATTGGCTTGTCAACACACAGCAATGAACCTGCTGTGATCAATGCTGCCGTTGACAATGGGAATTACGATGTAGTCCTCACTTCATATAATTACACCCAAAAACACCTGGATGCATTGAACCCGGCTATCGACCGTGCAGCAAAAGCCGGATTGGGCATCGTTGCAATGAAAACAATGGCTGGTGGTTTCCTTGACAGGGAACGGACACAAAAAGTGAATACCAGAGCTGCTTTGAAGTGGGCTTTGCAAAACCCGAATATCCATACGGCTATTCCCGGTTTTACTTCGTTCGACCAGTTGGAAGAATCATTGGATTCGGCCATGAATTTGAAAATGAACAAAGATGAGAAAAAATATCTGGCCGAGGTGCACAGTTCCATGTATTGCCAGGGATGCCGCGTGTGTGTGGGGCAATGCCAGCAACACTTGCCAATTCCCGAAATGATGCGTGCCTATATGTATAATTATGGATACAAAAGTCCGGCTTTGGCCAAGGAAGTTATTATCGAACTGGCATTGGCCGGTGATCAATGTGGCAACTGCGCTTCCTGTACCGTTGACTGTACTGCCGGATTCCGGATTGCCGAAAAAGTAAAAGATATCGCACGGCTGCAATATGTGCCGCAAGAGTTTTTAGCATAATTTGTAAAACATTAAACCTGTCGGGAATTTCTAAAACTGGCAGGTTTTTTTAATATCATCTGAATTTGAAATGAGAACCATCATTTTATTGATAACGCTTGTAATGGCGCAATTTGCCACAGCGCAAACCCCGGCTGAACTGAAAACCAAATTGCCGCAGTTACCGGGTTGGGATATAGACGCAACAGTCGAAACATTCAATCCCGACAACTTGTTCGAGCGGATCAACGGGGCAGCCCCCGGTTACTTACTGTACGATTTTAAGGAATTGACCGTGTTTGTATATAATCAAAAGGGAGGAGGTGACCAGGCTCCTTATGTTACATTGCAGATATACCGTCATGCCACTACCGATGATGCTTTTGGTATATATGCTTCCGAGCGACCTTCGGAAAGCGATTTTCTCCCAATTGGTGCGGAAGGCTATCAGGAAGGTTCCATGCTTAACTTTTTTGCCGATTGCCTGTATGTCAAGATCGAAAGCCCTTCAACTTCAGATGATGCGGCAAAAGCTATCAGGCAGATAGCACAAGGCCTTGCCAATCATGTAAATCCCAAAGCTACTTTCCCGGCCAAGTTGCAAAGTTTCCCGGCATCCAATAAAATCCCTCATACTGAGCAATATATTCCAAGCGGATTCTTGGGACACGAATTTTTGAATAAAGCATTTACTGCCAATTATCAGGTGGTGGGGAAAAACTACCAGGTGTTTGTGATGGATGCCGGAACTACGGACGGAGCCAAAACCATGTTGACCAAATATTACCAGTTTACCAAGCAAACATCGAAACTCCGCGAAGGCAGACTCACGATCAAAGACCGCTACAATGGCGATCTCGAATGCCAGTGGAAAGGCCGGTATGTCTGGGGCATCATCAACGAAGGCAATGCCCCGGTGAAGATCGACGATGTGCTGAAAGAGATCGGGACTAAGTTATAGTCCTACAATCCAAGCGTTCCCTGTTCCACCTTTTCCACTTCGAAAGGTATATCCGGGAAACGGTCAACCGGCAATTCTGGTGTTTCCGGCGCAGGTGGCGTGTTATTATCCTGTTGCAGAAGCGGTTCGGCTGGTGGTAATGGTTCTATCTCCTCTATGCGGGCTATTTCGAATGTTGAGAGACGTTTGCCCTTAGCCCGGAAACTTTTTACAGCTATGAATTCGTCGGCGACAATAGTTTCCTCGGGTTTGTGTTTCGAATGTCCCCCAAAAACAATTTTGAAACGCGGACGAATCTCCCGGCTGAGACAAATCAGATTTTGGGTGCCTTCGCCTACAAACGAGGTAAGTTGGACGGTCTGTTCGAATGTAAAACGTTTGAGATAGTAGAACTTTGATTCAGGATCGAAATATACAGATGAAAAAATAGTAGTGGGATCATATTTCTCGATCAAACGGATGTTGTCTTCGAAATGCAGCGAAAGATCATAGCCGCAGGTACGGTAGTTCCCGTCTTTGGTTACTACCAGCAGCTTATCTTTGCTGTGGAACTCACCTAACAACATACCACGTCCGTCTTCGTTGAGGCGTTGTACATCAGCATCCCACCAGATAGGTTTTCCGCCGAGCGTTGAGCCGCCTTTTTCCTTGAGCGCAATTTTATGAATGGCATACCGAGTGAGAATATTCCCCTGTGCATCACGTCCTTTGATGGCTATATCGGCAAAGTTTACATCCATGACGAGATTGCGCAGGCGTGGACGTGGCTTCAGCGTAACGCGCAACAACTCGGCTTCACCATTGGGATTAGCACTGAAATAAAGCAGTTGTGAACCCGCCTCGCCCTTGGTAAGGTGATATTCTTTGTCGCGCATGATGCCCGATATGGCGCACCGTTTGATCATGATCGGCCCATTGCGGCCATCGCGGTATATCACATTGTATATCGTCCGGTTATCATTACGCTGGAAAACATTCACATATTGCAGGTTTTTGCCAAGAAATGCTTTTTCGGACACCTTGCTTACAATATATGAACCGTCTTTGCGGATAGCGATGATCTCATCCAGGTCTGAACAGTCGCATAAATACTGGTCTTTTTTCAGACCGTAACCAGCAAAACCTTCTTCCCAGTTGACATACAATTTTTCATTGGCAACCACTACACGTGTGGCGGCAATAGTGTCGAAGCTGCGCAGTTCGGTTTTTCGTTCGCGGCCTGTGCCGTATTTTTTCTTGATGCGTTTGAAATAGTCGATGGTGTAGCGGACAAGGTTGGCCAAATCGCTCTGCACCTTTTCCATTTCGTCCTCCACACCTTTGATATGTTCGTCGGCCTTTTTGATGTCGAACTTCGAAATACGGCGTACCGGTTTTTCGGTGAGTTTCACGATATCCTCATGCATGATTTCACGGCGCAACAAATGACGGAACGGATCAAAAGCTTTGTTGATAGCAGATAATTGGTCTTCCCACGACACCGCGTCCTTTTCCAGTTCGCGGTAAATGCGTTGTTCGAAGAATATTTTTTCCAACGATGAATAGTGCCAGTCTTCCTCGAGTTCGTTCATGCGGATTTCGAGTTCGAGGCGGAGCAACTCTTTCGTTTGGTCGGTGTTGATGCGCAGGATATCCGACACACTGAAAAATATCGGATGTTTATCCCTGACTACACAGGCGTAAGTGGAGATGGAGAGTTCGCAATCGGTGAAAGCGTAAAGCGCATCGATGGTTTGATCGGGGGATACGTCGGGTGACAGGTGCAACAGTATTTCTACATTCCGTGCCGTATTGTCGTCTACCTTCTTGATCTTGATTTTGCCCTTTTCGTTGGCCTTCTTGATGGATTCGATAAGCTTGGACGTATCCAGTCCAAACGGGATCTCGGTAATCGCCAACGTTTTGCTATCTACCTTGTTGATACGGGCGCGAACCTTTACCTTTCCGCCGCGTGCACCGTCGTTGTAATTGGCGCAATCAGCCATGCCGCTCGTCGGAAAATCGGGGTACAACGCAAAAGGTTCATTGCGGAGGTAAGCTATGGCAGCATCAATGATTTCATTAAAATTATGCGGCAGTATCTTCGAGGCAAGTCCTACGGCAATCCCTTCCACACCCTGTGCCAGCAGCAAAGGGAACTTCATCGGGAGCGTTACAGGTTCCTTGTTGCGGCCGTCATACGAAGCCATCCATTCGGTAGTCTTTGGGTTGAAGGCTACTTCGAGTGCGAATTTCGACAATCTGGCCTCAATGTAACGTGGAGCAGCAGCGCCATCGCCAGTAAGAATATTCCCAAAGTTTCCCTGTGTTTCAATAAGCAGTTCCTTTTGTCCGATCTGTACCAACGCATCGCCGATGGATGCATCGCCATGCGGATGAAACTGCATGGTAAACCCGATAATGTTGGCTACCTTGTTGAAACGCCCGTCATCCATGCGGAACATGGCATGCAGGATACGACGTTGTACCGGCTTTAGTCCGTCTTCGATATGCGGTACGGCACGTTCGAGAATCACGTACGAAGCATAATCGAGGAACCAGTCGCGGAACATCCCGGTGATGCGGTGGGTTTTACCTTCCTCCACATGGAGCAGGGCATCGTATTTACCTCCTACGCTGTCACCATCGACCACTTCATCCTCTTCCTGCACCGGATTTTCAACTGCATCGGCGGATTCTTCGATGTTTTCGTCTTTTTCGTCTAACTCGTCAGCCATTCCTATATTTTCTCGATTTTTAACCAACAAAGATAAATCAAATTCGTCTTTTCCCATTCACCGTTTTTTCTTATCAGGCTTTATAAAAGAGTTTATCATATTGATTTTTAGAACATTCGGATGTTCATAACTTCTTTGTACTCCAAAATGCCTATCAATGCAGCCTATCCTGATGATGACTTTCTTCAACCCGGAATTTTCCATTCATATCTTTCATTTACCAATTCGTCAAATGATGATTGTAATCGGTCAAAGAAAATATACTGTTATATGCATTTCCATCAATTTTGTGTCGTAATCGAGAATCAGGTTCAAAGTAATGTTAAATTAAAAAAGAAAAAAGATGAAAAAGATGTTTCGTTATGCAAAGACGCTTGCTTTGGTGATTACCGGAGCAAGTTTGATGGTAGGTTGTCAGAAGGACAACGGTTCTCCGGATCTTAACAAGATCCAGACCGAAAGCGGTGAGGTCGGAATAAAAATTGCTACAAAAGTAGATGCGGCAGATGATGAACGTGATTTTGGCGCTCCGGAAAATTGGATCGGTAATCAAGGCTCACTTTCGTTGTTAAAGCCCGGTTTACCATCCGTTCGTTCCGATTTATTTGTAAATGTACCAAGTGGGATTAAAGTCACCAAAAAGTCGTACGTGTATGTTACTTTTGTGGGTGAAGTAGCTGATTACAATAATGTGTTGGGTTATTACACGTACAATGAAGGAGCCTTGAACGGTAATCTTGCCGCCGACCGTGCATATATCATGAACCAGATATTTGACTCGGGTGCGAATGGAGTTAATTTTGACCGGGTAGTATATTACAGCTCCAAAGAGATGCAGTTCAAGACCACCTATAGGTTGGATAATAATGGTAAAGAGTTCGACCCCGGTACCATCATTGGATTTTATTTGTTGCCTAACAGCAGCAATGGTTCTGTGCCCAAAGTAGAGATGAGGAACGGTTATCCGGCATTTATCGCTACCGACAAGTCGGTAAATACGCCTGCCGATATGCCCCAGGGTGGTAAGATATCTCACTTGATGGGACGTAGCGCTTGCGGTGACCTCGTGGTTGCTTTCGAAGACCTGAACTCTATGTATAGCCAGAAGAGCGACGAAGATTATAATGATCTTGTTTTTGTTGTGGGCGACAATCTGGAAACCCGTAAGACCAGTAGCATTGAAGCCTATGGCGGAGTTGTACTTCTCGAAGAACTTCCTGTATTGGGAGAAACATGTGTTACATGTATTGAAGCACTTAGTGATTTGAGTTCATTGATCAATTATGTTACAAATAAACCGGCTAATTCGATTTACGAACCATTATTCAATACTCCCAATAATATTGGTTATTTTCCTGTCATTGAACAAACTCCATTATATGTAAAGTTTGCCTTTGCAGCAGCCGATTGGTACAATACCATTGGGTGGTTCCCATATGCTGACGGACAGACTGTTGCTGATATAAAATCAGTGATACTCGACCAGAATGGTAATGTCAAGGAACAATACATTATAGCGAAGGATATTCACAATATTGTCGGTGGTAGTGTTCAAGCTTTCCTCCGTATCGGTGGTGCCGGATACAAATTTGCGGAAGGTACTCAAATAGGATTCTTTATCCTTCCCAAATTTGGCCCCATTGGTAACCAACCTGTATCGGAAAATGTTGTTAGCGGACGCGAAATGAGGTTTACCACGCAAAAGAGCAATAACAGGCAAACACAAGTAATTTTACGCTCGTCGTGCAACAACGTAGTGGTAGCATTCGAAGATAATTCTGCCGGCGATGAAGATTACAACGATGTGATCTTCTATGTTTCAGATAATAACGCTTCCACTGGTTTGAAAACCATTAATATTAACAATGAAAACTTCTTCTGCCTGTGCGAATTGTTGGACAGGTATATAGCCGGAGGTTCTCCCCAAAGATAAAATACTATACTTCACGCCGCCAAGTTTTGTGCATCCTCTTTTTTCCATAATTGAAAATTTAGCGATAACAACGATTCCAATTCGGATTGATAATTTTGATTCAGTTTCTCAAAAAAATCGATAATCGCCTGGTGAAATTTGGCAG